>VGTG01000058.1 GCA_016874795.1 Deltaproteobacteria bacterium
CCTCGACGCCCCTCGCGGCGTCACACCTCCTCGAAATATGCCAGATATTCCTTCGTCGGCGTTCCTTGCGAGGGACGCCGATGAACGGCAATCTGCTTGACGCTATCTCGACGGCGGTGCACTAGCCGGCCGGCCTCGAGAGGCGGCGAACCCCGGTGACCCGAGGGAGCGGCTCGTGCGCGTGATGTCGCTCGCCCGTCCAGGCGATGCGCGGAGCGCTCCGCTCGAGCTGCGGGAGCGCTCGACTCGAGCACCGGAGACGAACGAGGTGCTCGTGCGGGTCGAGGCCTGCGGCGTCTGTCGCACCGACCTGCACGTCGTCGAGGGGGATCTGCCGGAGCGTCGCAGCGGGATCGTACCGGGCCACGAGATCGTCGGGCGCGTCGTGGCCGTCGGCCCCTGCGTGACCAGTCTCGCGACGGGCACGCGCGTCGGAGTCGCGTGGCTGCATCGCTCGTGCGGCATCTGTCGCTTCTGCCAGCGAGGCGCGGAGAACCTGTGTCTCACCCCGATCTTCACGGGGTGGGACGTCGACGGCGGCTATGCGGACGAGGTGATCGCATTCGCGGAGTTCGTCTACGCGCTTCCGGAGGAGATTCCGGCGACCGATCTCGCACCACTCCTCTGCGCCGGGATCATCGGCTACCGCGCCTACGCGCGCTCGGGCATCCGCGCGGGCGGTCGCCTCGGGCTCTATGGCTTCGGCGGCTCCGCACACATCGTGATCCAGCTCGCGCGTCACCAGGGCTGCGAGGTCTACGTGTTCAGCCGCGGCGGCGCGCATCGCGAGCACGCTCTCGAGCTCGGCGCCGCATGGGTCGGCGACAGCTTCGAGCGGCCACCGCGTCCGCTCGACGCGGCGATCCTCTTCGCGCCGGCGGGCGAGATCGTGCCGGCGGCGCTCGCGAGCCTCGATCGCGGCGCGACGCTCGCGGTCGCGGGCATCCATCTGACGGACGTCCCGCCGCTCGACTATCAGCGGCATCTCTTCCAGGAGCGCGCGCTCGCGAGCGTCACGGCGAACACGCGCGAGGACGGGCGCGCGCTGCTGCGGCTCGCGGCGGAGATCCCGATCCGCACGCGGACGCGCGTCCTCCCGCTCGCGTCCGCGAATGACGCGCTGCTCGACCTGAAGGAGGATCGGATCCGGGGCGCCGCCGTTCTCGTCCCCTGAGATGCGCGCGAGAACCCGCTCCGCGCTTGACCGAAGCGCTGGCCGGTGATTTGGGGCGTGGCGAAGGAGACTTCCATGAAGGTGTGCGCTCGAGTCGTCGTCGCTCTCGCTGTCGTCTTCGCGTTCGCCGCTCCGGCGCGCGCGGATGTCCCCTGTGCGGCGGACATCGCGAAGCTGTGCAAGGGCGTCCCTCCCGGTGGCGGCCGCATCCAGGATTGCCTGAAGCAGCACGAGGCGGAGGTCTCGGCCGAGTGCAAGGCGCGCGTCGACGAGCTCGCGAAGGAGCTCCAGCTCGCCGCCGCGGTCTGCCGCTGGGACATCGGCCGCCTTTGCTCGGGAGAGCATCCGGGTCACGGCAAGCTCGCCGCGTGCTTGAAGAGCCACGAGAACGACCTGTCGCCGGCCTGCAAGAAGCAGCTCGAGAGCTTGAAGGCGCCGCCCGCCTAGGGGGTCCGGTTCGTTACGGCGCATCTGCACCTAGCCTGCATTTCTCACCAGATCACGTCGCGAGGCGGTCGAGAGTGCCGAAGATTCGCGAGCCTCGGACCGGAGGGCGACGCAGGCGTACTTGAACAGTACGTCGAGGAGCCCGGAGGGAGAAGCTCGCGAAGATTCGGTGCTATCGGCCGCCGCAGTAGGGATCTGGTGAGAAATGCAGGCTAGGCAGACTGGCGAGCCTGGGTGCAGATGCGCCGCAACGAACCGGACCCCCTCTCGGCGTGCGCCGCCGGCGCGAGCGTCGTGGCGAGCAGGATCGTCGCTGCGATTCCGTTCCGGATTCTCGCGCTCATTCGTCGTTCCTTTCTCGTCGTCCGACATCCCCGCCGCTTCGGAACGGCAGCACGGGATGCCCGCGTCGCCAGCTCCAGACGAGGTCGAGCGCGCGCTCGAGGACGTCCCCTTGCGCACCCGACGCATCGACGCGCAAGCTCGGCTCGTCGGTGCGAAGCGGGTCCGCCTCGCTGCGCTGGCGAAGATAGACGTCCCAGCCGGCGTCGGAGAGCGCCGGCGCGCCGGGCGTCTCGCCCGCGCGCGCGCGCTCGGCGAGACGCTCCCGGATCACCTCGGGATCGGCGAAGCACTCGAGGAAGACGTGCGGCACGCCTTTCCGGCGCGCGAGCTCGGCGACGAGCCGTCGATCCGCTTCGTCGGTGAAGGTCGCGTCGGCGACCACGAAGCGTCCCGCTTCGAGCGCTTCACCCGCTGCCGAAACGAGATCGCGATAGACCGCGTGCCTCGCCTCGTCCGTGTAGAGCGACGCGCCTTGCTCCGCCGAAGCCGGCTTCTTCGGGTCGAGGCCGGCGCGACGCTTGCGGAGCTCGTCGCTCGACACGAGCTTCGCCCCGAGCCTCTCTGCGAGAGCGATCGCGAGAGTCGTCTTGCCCGTGCCGGAGAGTCCCATGCACGCGACGAGAGCCGGACCCGCGGCCTGCCAAGCGGTCCGCGTCGCCTGCGTGAAGAACGCGCGGGCACGCTCTTCGGCTCCGGCGCGCTCGTCCGCGGCGAGGCCCGTGTCGCACGACGTCCGGCCGTGCACCATCCCGCGCACGCAAGCGCGATGCGTGACGTAGTAGGGCAGGAGCGTGCGGACCTCGCGGTCGCCCGAGGCGTCCTCGTACGCGTCGACGAAGGCTTCGGCGAGCTCGCGGTGGCCGCGCATCTCGAGGTCCATCACGAGGAAGGCGACCTCGGACGCGACGTCGTTCGAGCGAAGGTGCGCCGAAAATTCGATGCAGTCGAAGGCGTAGAGCCCGGCGGGCACGGCGGGCGCGTTCGCGACGGCGGGCAGCGGCGGATCGACGAGGCAGAGGTTCGCCGTGTGGAGATCGCCGTGTCCCTCGCGGATGCGTCCTCCCCTCTGTCGCGCACGGACGAGGCGCTCGTGCGCCGCGACGAACCGCGCACCGAAGTCGCAGAGGAGATCGCGATCCGAGGGCGACAGGACCTTCCCGACGAGGTCGTCGGCGTTCTCGAGGACGTCGTCCCAGCGGCGTCGGAGGCCCTCGGGGCCGGCTGCCGCGACCCACTCCGCCTCCGCGGGCGCACCGTCGTGGAAGCGGGCGAGGTCGTGCGCGAAGCGCGCGAGAAGCTCCGCGTCGACGCGGCCTTCGCGCAGAGCCTCGGGCAGCATGCCGGACGCGGGAAGAGCGCGCATGCAGACGAGCGTCTCGACGGTGGTGCTCGCCTCGCGCGCGCTCGTGTCGCCCGCTTGCGAGACGGCTTGCGTCTCCCCGACGACGAAGCGCCCGTCCGCGCCGCGCGTGACGGATGCGACGCCGAGATAGAGCGGCGCGCAGAGCCGCCGGTTCAGCAGGACCTCCGTCGCGCAGGAAGCGCGGCGCAGCTCGCGCGTGCCGAAGTCGACGAACGAGAGCCGTACCGGCTTCTTCAGCTTGTACGCGAGCGGCTCCGCCACGAAGACGTGCGAGAGGTGCGTCTGCAGGTGCACGACGCGCTCGGGGCGGTGCGGGTATGCCGCCGGCTCGGCGAGAGCCGCGACGATCTCGCTCTGGTCGTTCTCGGAGCGCTCGTCCATCCCTCGGGACCGTATCGGAAGCCGTACGACGGGGCGACGTCGCAGCGAGGATCCTCACGTCGCGATCCCCACGGCCGCGCAGACGTCGGCGAGCCGGTGTGCGGCGGTGTGCGCGCTTTGCACGCGCTCGATGCCGCGGCCCGTCACCTCCGCGTAGTGGGCGTCGTCGCCGAGGAAGCGCTCGATCGCGTCACGGGCCTCGCGCTCGTCGCGCGCGACGGCGACGACGTCGCCGAAGAGCCGCTCCATGCCGACGCTCGGCGAGCTGACGACGGCCGTGCCGCACGCGAGGAGCTCGAACACGCGCCGCGCGAACATCGTCGGCGAGCTCGCGACGGAGTTCACGTTGAGGAAGATCCGGTGGCGGCGATAGTGGTCGGGAAGGTCGACGTAGCGGACGGGCGGACGGAGGTACGGCGCGAAGCGGTCCGGAAAGCGCTTGTGCGGACCACGAGCGCGATCGAGGATCGTGAGCCCGAACGGAGCTCCGGCGTCGAGCAGGACCTCGAGCTCGCGACGGCGCTCCGGGAGCTCGGGCTCGCCGTAGGAGCCGGCGAAGCACACGGTGCTCGTCCGCGCGGCCTCGCCGGGCCGCGGCGGCCGGTGGAGCTCGGGCTGTGCGAAGAACGGCAGGCAGCGTACCGCGTCGCTTCCGCGCCGGAGACGACGCTCGTACTTCGGCAGGCACGCCTCGTCGGTCGTGAAGACGACGTCGAAGTGCTTCGCCGTGTCGAGGAACCGATCGAAGAAGACCGGGTCTTCCTTGTTCCAGAACGCGGTCGGGACGCCGCGCTTCCGGCAGTGGGAGACGATCGCCGGGATCTCCTCGAGGCTTCGCTTCCAGCTCTCGGCGCGGCCGAGCCAGACCGACTCGACGAACAGGAGATCGGGACGCCGCGCCGTCGCGAGCTGGAGCCGCCAGCGGCGCGCGTGCAGGTCGAGAAGCTTCACCTCGGGGGCGAGGCACGCGCGCGAGAACTCGTCGAGGACGGCCGCGACGCGCAGGTGGCCGAACGGCCTGCTCACGTTGCGCGACGAGCCTCGCTCAGAAGACGGCGAGGGCGGTGCGGATCGCCATCACCGCGAGCGCGATCGTCGAGAGGGTGAAGACCGTGAACCGGACCATCACGAGGTTCACCGTGCACTGGATCAGCGAGTGGACGACGCGGAGCACGACGTACGTCCACGCGAGGCCGACGTTCGTCGGGTCCCCCTGGCCGGCGATCTGCGCGGCGAGCGCGGTCGCGTAGAAGATCGTCGGCTGCTCCATCAGGTGGTTGTAGTTGTCGGAGACCCACATCACCTCGGGCGGAAGGTTCAGCGTCCGCGTGCGCGCTGCCTCTTGCGCGTCGAGGTTCGCGCGCTGGATCGCAGGGATGCGCGTCGCGTACATCCAGATCCAGATCACGAGCGTCCACAGGACGAGCGCCAGGATCGGCGGGACCAGCGCGGGTGCGGTCGTCTCCATCGGTTCTCCTCCGGCCCGGCGTCTTATGCCGCGGCCCGCGGGGGTGGCAAGCGGTCGCCGACCGTTGCCGACCGTTGGCGACGAGGCACCGTCGCGAAAGATGGAGTAGGATCGACGACGGTGGGGGCGGCGGGAGGAACGGCAAGGCCGGCGCGACGATGGCTTCGTCGCTTCCTCGTCGTGCTCGCCGCGCTGCTCGCGGTCTCGGTCGCTCTCGTCGCCTTCGCCCTTCGGTACGCGGGCGGGCGGTTGCCGGAGCTGCTTCACTGGGCGGCCGCGGAGCTTCTTCCCGGGTTCGACGTGCGCGTCGGGAGCGTCGACCTCGATCTCCGCTCGCACCTCGACGTGCGCGACCTCTCGGTCTCCGCCGGGACGGGCGAAGAAGCCGAGCCCCTGGTCGCCGCCGATCGATTGACGGTCCGCTTCGCGCCGCTCGAGCTGCTCCGCGGCCGCGTCGAGGAGGTGCGGGCGGTGCGGCCGATCGTGTGCGTGCCCGCCGCCCTCCTGGACGCGGACGCGGGCGATCCCGGCGCGGTCGATTCCGACGGCAGCACCGCCTTCGGCGGTCTCGTCGAGTCGATCGGGCGCTTCGTCGTCGAGGACGGGCGCTTGACGATCGCGCCGTCGGAGGCCCGTCCGGAGATCGCGTTCTCGGTCGATCTCGACGTCGCCGGCCTCGGCGCGGATGGGACGGCGCTCGAGACGGAGCGCGCGTTTCGCCTCCGCGACGTTCGCGTCGGTCGCGCGGAGCAGCCGCTTCTCGTCGCCCGGGAGATCGACGTCGAGGCTTCGTTCGACGATTTGCGGCGCGCTCGCCTGGGCGCGGTGAACGTCGTCGACCCCGTGGTCACCGTGCCCGCGGATCCGGCGGCGATCGGGCTCGGCGCCGCCGGTGAAGCGTCCGCGACGAGCGCTTCGCCCGCGGAGCCGTGGTCCATCGAGAGGCTCCGCGTCGAGAGCGGCGTGCTCCGCGTGCCCGGAGGCGGGACGCGGCCGGAGGTGACGACGCGCTTCTCCTTCGACCTGCGCGAGATCGCGGCTTCCGGCGAGCGGGCGGAGAAGCCGCAGGAGGTGCAGCTTCGCGACGTGCGCATCGTCCTGCCGCGCGCGCCGGCGCCGTTCCTCGCTCTCGCTCAGGCGGCGGTCGTCGTCACGCCGGCCTCGCTGCTCGGAGAGGGTCGCATCGACGAGGTGGAGGTCGGACGCGGTGCGCTCCGGTTCGATGCGCCGGGGCGCGCGGTGCTCTCCGGTACGGCCGCTTCGGCTCCGCCGGCGGAGTCGGCCACGCCGCACGTGAGTCCGGCGTCCGGGTCCGCGCCGTCCGCGTCCGCGCCTTCATCGCCGCCGGCACCGGCCGACGCGCCGTGGAGCATCGGCACGCTCGCGATCGCCGGGCTCGACGTTCTCGTCGCCGATCTCGGTCCGCCGCTTCCGGACTTCTCGTTCGTGCTGCGCACGACGCTGCACGACCTGCCGCTCTCGGCCGCCGCGGCGTCGATCGCCGACGAGAGCCAGCGGCTGGAGCTCGCGGATCTCGCGCTCTTCTCGCCGTTCGATCCGTTCAAGAAAGTCGTGACGGTCGGCAGCGTGTTCGTCGGCTTCTCTCTCGCCGGCGTGATGCGAAGCGAGATCACCGAGGTGACCCTCCTGCGGCCGACGATCTTCCTGTCGGAGGACCTCTTCTGGTACATGACCGAGGAGCGGCGCGACGTCGGAGGACCAAATCCGTGGACGATCGAGCTCCTCCGCGCCGAGCTCGGCAACGTCCTGCTCGAGATCGGGAAAGCGACCCGAGTCGGCTTGCCGATCACCTTCCACACCGAGGCGAAGGACGTGCGGCTCGACAACCTCGCCGACCTCGAGATCGCGGCCGAGCTCGAGGTCCCGCGCGAGAGCTATCGCTTTCCGGCCTACGATCTCGCGCTCGATGGGATGCGCGGCGACCTGCACTTCGCCTATCCACCCGGCTCGGGCGCCGAGAACGTCGTCAGCGTGCTGCGCGCCGACGTCGTCGAGTGGCGCGACTATCGCTTGCGGGAGGGATGGCTCTCGCTCACGTTCGACACGGCGGGGATCAGCGGTACGTTCGGCGGCTCGGGCTACGCCGGCTACGTGAACGGCGGCGTGACGATCCCCTATCAGTGGGGGCAACCGTGGAACGGCTGGCTCGCGGCGAGCGATCTCGATCTGAAGGAGCTCTCCACGGTCGCGACGAGCGATGCCGTCGGCCTGACGGGACCACTGAATGCGCGCTTGACGCTCGTCCTCGTCGATCAGACGCTCGAGAGCGCCCTCGGCGACTTCACGTTGAAGGAGCCGGGGCGGCTCGAGATCACCAAGCTCGACGAGTCGATGATCCCGGCGAGCTGGCCGGGCTGGCAGCGTGACCTCGGCCGGATCGCGATCACCGCCCTGCGCGACTTCGACTACACGAGTGGCAAGGGCGACCTCCGCTACGGCGACCGACGCGGCTTCCTGGACGTCGACCTCGAAGGACCGCGCGGCGGGCGGCGTCTCGAAGCACGCTACCACGGAGCCGGCGGAGACCCACTCGCGCTCGACGTGAAGGTCGCTTCGCGACAGGATGAAGCGCGATGAGGAGGTGGGGATCCGGAGGCCGCGGGGCCGTCGCGGCCGCTCTGGCGGCTTCGATCGCGGCTCTCGCCGCTTGCTCCCTCCCGCCCGTGACGGTCGCGACTCCGGAGCCGATCGCGATCGACATCAACATGCGCGTCGACGTGTACCAGCACGCCGGCACGGAGCCGGCGGCGCCGGGCGCTCCTCTCGACGCCTCGCGCGCCGCAGTCGAAGCACGTCGGCGTGCGCGCATGTCGGAGATCCAGACGCTGAAGAACGGGCGACTCGTCGGCGAGGGACGCGACGGTCTCCTCGCCGTTCGCGATCGCCCGCCCGGCGACTACGGCGACTACGTCGAGCGGACGGCTCTGGCGGAGAACGTCGATCGGACCGCGCTGATGGAGGACGTCGCCCGCAGCGAGAAGAAGCCGCTCGACCAGGTCCGCACGGAGATCGCTGCGCTCTGGCGCGAGCGCTCGTTCCCGGGGGAGTGGATCGAGGTACAGGCGGCCGCGGGCGAGTGGCAGTGGGTACAGAAGCCCGCCGCGGACGCCGGCGAGAAGCCACCTTCCTGACGGCCGACGCCTGCGCGCTGCTCGGCGGCTCAGCGGAACGCGGGCATCACCTTCTGGGCGAAGAGCCGCGCGGGCTCGCGCGTGTCCTTTCCGAAGAACTCGATCACGAAAGCCGTGCAGCCGAGCTTCACGTGCTTCGCGATCCGGTCGATCACCCCCTGCGGCGTCCCCCAGATGCCGGACTGTGCCAGCTGACCGCCCATGTGCCCGCCGTAGATCTTCTCCGCCTTCGCGAGCGCGGCGCGCGCTTCGTCGTCGTCGGCGCCGATCACGACGACGCACTGCTGCGAGACCTCGATCGAGTCGAAGTCGCGTGCGACCTCGTCGCAGCGGCGCTTCAGCACCTGGATCTTCTCGGGGAGCAGCGCTTGCGTCGCGGCCATGTTGTTCCAGATGTCGGCGTGGCGCGCGACGATGCGCATCAGCACCTTCTCGCCGGCTCCGCCGATCAGGATCGGCGGGCGACGCTCGGGCTTGGGGAAGCAGACCGCCTCGTGGACGGACGCGTGCCGCCCCTCGTACGTCGCCCCGTCCTCGCTCCACAGCCGCTTCATGATCTCGATCGTCTCCTCGAGAGCGCGGAGACGCTCGCGGACCGGCGGGAAGCTGCAGCCGTAGCCGCGGAACTCCGCCTCGAACCAGCCGACGCCGAGGCCGGCGATCACGCGGCCGTGCGAGATCGCGTCGATCGTCGCGATCTGCTTCGCGAGAACGGCGGGATTCCGGAAGAAGGGCGGGGTGACGAGGGTACCGAGGCCGACGCGCTCGGTGATCGCGGCGACCGCCGCGAGCTCCGTCCACGCCTCGAGGATCGGCAAGTTCGGCAAGGGCACGCCGTAGAGGTGATCGCACACCCAGACGGAATCGAAGCCGAGGCGGTCGAACTCGACCGCCGCGTCGCGCGCTTGCTCCCACGTCCGCTTGATCTGCGGCAGCGTCACTCCGAAACGGATCGGTCGCGTCATGCTCGTGCTCCTTGCTCGTCGCTGTCGACTCGATCTTACGCACGCAGATCCGCGATTCACAAAACGGGCAAACACCGGCTCAGCGACGCGGCAGGAGCCCTCTCTTTCCCCCGCCTGGCACGCGAACGCCGTCGATGTCGTCGAAGTCGAGAGTGATCGCCCGGACACGGACGCCGAGCTCGCCGGGCCGGGCTCCGGCGTCGCCACCTCGTCGATCCGGAGCGCCGTCGTCGGAACCCCCTACTCGTGCACCTGGAATGCTCTCGTCGGGGATCCTATGCCATGATCCTTCTTCGGAAGGGAGTGCGAGGAGCGCCATGAGCGACGGCAAGACCGATTCGACCACGTTCACACGGATGCAGGACGCGACGAAGGCCGACTACGAGCTCATCGGCCAGCGCTCCGCGCACTTCTTCCTCGGGCTTCCGCACCGCGTCCTCGCGCATCTCCGGCTCCTCGCCGGCGACACGGGCGGATACGCGGTCGACCGGCTGACGCACAGCTTGCAGTCGGCGACGCGCGCCCTCCGTGATGGGCGCGACGAGGAGTACGTCGTGTGCGCCCTGTTGCACGACATCGGCGACACGCTCGCGTCGACGAACCACTCCGAGCTCGCGGCGACGGTCCTCGAGCCCTTCGTCTCGGAGAAGAACCACTGGATCGTCAAGCACCACGGCGTCTTCCAGGGCTACTACTTCTTCCATCATCTCGGGCTCGACCGGAACATGCGCGACCGCTACCGCGACCATCCGCACTGGCGGGACTGCGCCGAGTTCTGCGCGCTCTACGACCAGAACTGCTTCGACCCGGCCTACGACACGATGCCGGTCGAGGAGTTCGAGCCGATGGTGACGCGCGTCTTCTCGCAGATCCGGAAATCGATCTACATGGCCTGAGTCAGGGGTCTACGTCAGCTCCGGCGGTAGGACATCACGACGACGCCCTCGAGGTCCTCGCGCGTCGCCGGAGCGTACCGCCCGCTTCCGAAGGACTCGACGATCTCCCGCGGCTGGAGCCGGCTGCCTCTGGCGATCACGACGATGACGCGGTCCCGCGGTGCGTTTCGGGACGCGACCGTCCCCAATCGATCGTCGTCGACGCAGAGGACGCCGATCGCTTCGAGGGTGCTCTCCCCGCGCACGAAGAGCTCTTCCAGGATTTCCGGCTCGAGGTAGTACGCGAGCGGCAGGCACTGGCCGTAGGGAGAGACGACGATCAACGCGTCGTCGCCGCGAAGCCGTGCGACGGTGGCCGCAGCGCCGCGCCAGTCCGGCTTGACGTACGCGACGGGATTGGGACTCGCGAGAGCGAGCGCGGCCAGAGAGAGCGCGATGGTACCGCGATACGACCCGCGAATCGGCAAGCCCGAGAGGACCACGGCCTGGAGCACGATCGCGCCGAGAGCCGCCGTGAGGACGTACCGCGTCCCGAAGATCGGAAACCACTGCGCGATCACGAACGACAGTGCGATCGGGAGCGTCGCCCAGAGCACCAGGACCCCGAGCTTGCGCGCGTCGGCCGTGACGCGAAGGCGCCCCGAGGCTGCGAGGAGCAGGCCCGCCGCGAAGACGAGAGCCGTCCCCGCGATCTGCCAGGGTGAGCCGAAGAGCCCCCGCAGGACGCCGGAGAGAGCATCGATTCCCGGCGACGAGAGCCACGAGTCTCCCCGTGGCGTGTTGCGGATCAGGTAGGGCACCCACGGAAGGAACGCGACGGCGGCCGCCGCCTGGCTCAGCACGTAGTGCACGAGAGCCTGCCGCCGCCGACGGTAGAGGGTCGAAGCGGCCACGAGCTGCGCGAGGAATGCCAGGAGGATCGTGAAGTGCACGTAGGCGCCGAGCGCGTTGACGATTGCGAGCGCGATCGACCGGGCGACGCGAGGACTCTCGAGGTTACGGAGGAACAGGAGGAACGAGAGCGCGCACAGGAAGGCGGTGAGCGTGTACGAGCGCGCTTCGTGCGCGTAGTAGAGGAAGACGCCGGAAGTCGCGTACGCGAGAAAGGCGTAGAGCGCGGCCTCGCGTCCGAACTGACGAAGGGCGAGTCGGTGGAGCGCCAGCCCCGCGAGGATGCTCGCCGCAAGCGAGAAGCCGCGCAGGCTCGCGGCCGAGATGCCGAAGACGGCCGCCCACGGCGAGAGCAGCAGATGATAGAGGGGCGGATTCACGTCCGCCCGGCACCTCTCGACGATCACGCTCGCGGGCTGGAGCGCGAGGGCCGCGGTCCACGACTCGTCCCACCAGAGCGACTCGGAGTCGAGCCCGGGCAGGCGGATCGCGAGCTGAAGCGCGACGAGGACGATCGCCGTGACGATCGGGTGCTCGTCCTGGGCAGCGAGCAGCCGCTCGGCCCAGCCGCCGATCGTCGATCGCGGTGCGCCGTCCGACGCCGGGCCTGCCGTTCCTTCGTCCGTCACGCGAGCGCGAACGTCCTATCACGTCAGCCCCGCGTTGCGACGGCGACGGATCGGTGGCATTCGAGCCGCCGTGCCGAGCACGCTTCCGGACTTCCTGCCGATCGTCGCCGACCGCTTGCGGCGCGGCGACTCCCTTGCGACGTACGATGAGCGCGAGATCACCTCGGCGGTCGACCTGTGCGACGCGCAGGGCCGGTTGAATCCCGCCGCCGTCGGCTGGGCGCGCTCTCCGCTCGTGCGCGCGAACCTGCGCGGCCACTGGCCGCGGAAGAAGCGCTGCAACTTCTGGAACTGGATCTCGCCACGCTTCGTCTTCTCGGTGACGCTCGCGGACATCGACTACGCCGCGTTCTGCCAGTTCACCTTCATCGATTTCGCGACGGGCAAGACGTACGCGGGCATGGCGCCGGCTCTTCCCGGCTCCCTCGCGCTTCCGGAGCACGTCGATCGCACGGTCGCGTTCCAGAGCGCCTGGATGCGCTATGCGAACGTGCACGAGGACGGCCGCATGAAGGTCGACTTCACGGGGAAGGCGAAGGGCGGCGAGCCGGTCGTCGCCGACTTCGTCGTGCACGTTCCCGCGGGCCAGGAGAGCCTGAACGTCGTCGTGCCGTGGAGCGCTTCGCGCTTCCAGTCGAACTCGAAGCACGCCGCGCTTCCGTGCGAGGGATCCGTGCGCATCGGCGAGACGGTCTACGCGATGGAGCCGCACGAGTGCCGCGGTGTGCAGGACTTCGGTCGCGGGCTCTGGCCGGTACCGCTCGTTCTGGAACTGGGGTGTGGCGACCGGCGTGCAGGGCGGCGTCCGCATCGGCGTCAACGTCGGCGCGAAGTGGACGACCGGCACCGGGGTCAACGAGAACGGGATCTTCGTCGACGGCCGTCTGCACAAGGTGATGGAGGACCTCCGCTGGGAGTACGATCCGAGCGACTGGATGCGGCCGTGGCGCGTCCGCGCGGAGCACTCCGGGATGCTCGACGTGACGCTCGAGCCGCTCTTCGCGCACCGCACGCGGATGAGCCTCGGCGTCCTCGAGACCGGCGGCGTGTGCTGCTTCGGCCGCTGGAGCGGCACGCTGCGCGTCGAGGGCAACGAGATTCGCGTTCGCGACGTGATCGGCTGGGCGGAGGAGTTCGCGCACCGCTGGTAGCGACGCTATACCGACCGTTCGTGAACATCCGCGGAAAGAAGGCGATCGTGGTCGGCGGCGCGTCGGGCATGGCGCGCGCGACGGCCGAGATGGTGGTCCGGGAAGGCGGTCAGGTCGCGATCCTCGACCTGGCGAGCTCGAAGGGAGAGGAGGCCGCGTCGGAGATCGGCGGCGGGACCCGCTTCCATCCCTGCGACGTCACGGACTTCGCGGGGACCGAGGCCGCGATCGCGCGCGCCGCGGACGAGCTCGGTGCCGTCCACTTCGGCGTCAACACCGCCGGCGGCGGCATCGCGAAGCGTACGCTCTCGAAGGACGGGCCGCACTCGCTCGACGCGTTCCGCAAGGTCGTCGACCTGAACCTGATCGCGAGCTTCAACATCGCGCGTCTCCAGGCCGAGCGGATGAGCAAGAACGAGCCGGACGAGAACGGCGAGCGCGGCGTGATCCTCATGACGGCCTCGATCGCGGCGTTCGAGGGACAGATCGGTCAAGTCGCGTACTCGGCCGCGAAGGCCGGCATTGCGGGCATGACGCTCACGATGGCGCGCGACCTCGGGAGCCTCGGCATCCGCGTGCTGACGATCGCGCCGAGCCTCTTCCACACGGGTCTCACGCGCGGCATCCCGAAGCCGATGGAAGACGGCCTCACGAAGGACGCCGCGTTCCCGAAGCGGATGGGCCAGCCCGAGGAGTACGCGCACCTCGCGCGCGCGATCTTCGAGAACCCGATGCTGAACGGCTCGACCCTGCGCCTCGACGGCGGGCAGCGCTTCGCGCCGAAGTAGCTCGACGCGATCGCTCCGGCCCGGTGCTTCGGCCGTCGATACGGAATCCGCGGCGAGGGCCTCGTGATCACGCTCGCTCACGTCGCCTGCGTCGCGCGCTCGACGCGTGCGAGGAGCGGCCCTTCCGGTCGATCCTGGGACTACGACGGCAGCTTGAAGGGGTTCTCTACGGTGATGGCGTCGAACCTGAGGAAGTCCATGTCGCCGGTCACCAGCGTGGAGACGCCGTGCTCGACGCAAAGCGCGACGATGTGCGCGTCGAACACAAGATTGCCCGTCACCCCGGATCGGGAGACGATCGATTCGAGCACTGCGACGTGCCGGTCGGACTCGCCGAGCATCGTGAGGGACGGGGACGCCAGGATCGCCAGAAGATCGGCGAGGGCCACCGGGGCGGGAACTGGAGGATGGTACACACGCGGGTGCGTGACCACCCGCAGGAACTCGTACGCGCACGGCCAAGGCAGCGCCCACGCCTCGGCCCCTTCGGCGAGACCGCGCAGGACCGAGCGGGCGACCTCGTGGAACGGGCTCGACGTGATCTCGGCGTAGACCAGGATGTTGGTGTCGACCGCCTTCACGCCTTACGGCCGTCCATGACCTCGTAGAGCGCATCGCGGTCTCGAATCTCGACGCCCGGAAGCTCTCGCGCCGACCAGCCCCGCAGCTCGAGCTTGAAGGGTGAGCGCCTGGCGGGGCGGGCCAGCGCCTGGCGGAGCAGGTCATTCGCCACGGCCTGCAGACTGCGCCCCTCGTCGGCGGCGCGCTGCTTGAGGCGGCGCAGGAGCTTCTCCTCGATCGCCAGCGTGGTGCGGGGCATGCATCATGATGTATTGCGAAGTCATCAAAATGTCAATCGCGCTCCGCTCTGCCGATGCGCGAGCTCGTCGGGCGAGATCGGACGAGGGCGCGACGAGCGGCTCGCGCGGCATGCACGTGAACGTCCGCATCGAGCCGCGCTGGACGTTCGCGGAGGTGCGCCGCTCGGCCGGGAAACGAGAGCACGGACGCGCACCTCGACCCCCGCGACGGTCAGGACCTCGGCCTCCTCTTTCTTCGCCACCGCTTCGAGGGCTACGGCTTTCTCATGGCGGACACGAAGCAGGACGTGCTCGACATGCTCCGTGAGCTTGCCGAGCTCGTCATTCTGGACGAGGGGGATCCGCAGTCGTTCCGCGTGCGGGCGTACGAGAGCGCTTCGTACGGAGTGGAAGCTTTCGCGGGCGATCTCGCGAAGCTTTCCGTGAAGGAGATCGAGAAGATCCCCGGCGTCGGGAAGAGCACGGCCGCGAAGATCCTCGAGCTCGTCGAGAAGGGTAAGGTTCAGAAGCTCGAGGACCTGCGCGCGAAGCATCCCGCCGGCGTCGTCGCGCTGATGCGCATCCCGGGGCTCGGTCCGAAGGCGATCCGTCGCCTCCGCGACGAGCTCGGCGTCGCGAGCATCGACGACCTGAAGACCGTCGTCGCGGAGCACCGGCTCCGCGACCTGCGCGGCTTCGGCAAGAAGTCGGAGGAGAAGCTCGCCGCGACGATCGCGCGGATGGAGGAGCGAGGCTCCGCGAGCCGGACGCCGATCTCCGTCGCGCTGCCGCTCGCGGAGCGCGTCGTCGCGCACCTCTCGGAAGTGCGAGGCGTCACGCACGTCTCCTACGCGGGCTCGCTGCGCCGCTTCTGCGAGACGATCGGCGACGTCGACGTCATCGTCGCGGCCGAGGAGGCGGCCCCGGTGATGGAGACGTTCGTCGGAATGAACGTCGTCGACCGCGTGCTCGGCAGCGGCGAGAGCAAGACGAGCGTCGTCACGCGGCGGGGGACGCAGATCGACCTGCGCGTCGTCGGTCATCATCAGCTCGGCGCGGCGCGGCTCTACTTCACCGGCAGCAAGGGGTCGAACGCGCCGACTGCCCGGCCGACGGACCGACGAGCAAGGCGGACTGCCTCAACTGGATCCTGCAGGGGATCCGCCATCGCGAGCGCACGACGGGCGTTCCCTTCCAGATCTTCGTGATGCACGACGCGGAGGATGTCGTCCATCCCTGTCCCTGAAGCTCTTCAACTACTTGATGCCGCGTTTCGCGATGATCCAGACGCCGGTCTTCTCGTTGCAGCGCCGGCTGCGCGATCTCACGGCCGGCGTCTACATCGACGAGTTCGCGGAGCTGCACACGAAGGATCTCGTCGTGCGCGAGCGCCTCGGGCACAACGTGCCGAGCGCCGGCGTCGGGACGGCGTTCTCGCGCGAGGCGTTCGACCACGTGGCCGAGTCGAACCGCAACCAGGTGTTCCGCCTCGACTCGCTCACGGAGGACTACGACTTCGGCTTCCGGCTCGGCGAGCTCGGCCTCAAGTCGATCTTCGTTCGGTTCCCCGTCGAGCACGAGGTGACGCGCCGGCCTTGGTGGTCGACGAAGCCGCGCAAGACGATCGTCCGCGACTACGTCGCGACGCGCGAGTACTTCCCGAACAAGTTCTGGGCTTCCGTCCGTCAGAAGACGCGCTGGGTGATCGGCATCGCGCTGCAGGGATGGGAGCATCTCGGCTGGCGCGGCAGCTGGCGCACGAAGTACGTGCTCTTCCGCGACCGGAAGATCCTCTTCACGTCGACGGTCAACATCCTCGGCTATGTCGTCGTCTCGGTCGTCGCGGGGTTCTGGCTCTACGAGCACCTCGCCGACGTGCCGTACCGCTTCTCGCCGCTCGCCGGCCTCGACGGGTGGGTGCTCGTCCTCCTCGTGCTGAACGGTGCGTTCTTCCTGCTTCGCCTCGTGCAGAGCGCGATCTCGGTGACGCGGCTCTACGGAATCCGTCAAGGCTTGATGAGCGCGCCGCGGCTCGTCCTCGGGAACGTGATCATGTTCCTCGGGTGCTGGCGGGCGATGTGGCAGTAGGCCAAGGCGCGCTGGACGGGGCAGCGGCTCCGCTGGGACAAGACGGACCACGCGTTCCCGAGCGACTCGCAGCTCGAGCGACACCGCCGGAAGCTCGGCGATCTCCTGCTCGAGCGCCGCTTCGTCACGGTCGACGCGCTGAAGCGCGCGCTGGAGGTGAAGGAGCGTACGGGGCAGCCGCTCGGCGCCGTGCTCATCGAGCTCGGCCTCGCGAAGGAAGCGGACGTCCTCGAGGTGCTCGGAGCGCAGCTCCGCATCGCCGTGCGCGAGGTCGATCCGTACGCCGTTCCGGACGAGGTGCTGCGGCGCCTTCCCGCAGAGGTGGCGCGGCGGCTCGGCGTGCTGCCGATCGAGGAGCGCGGTGGCAGGCTCGTCGTCGCGACGGATCGGCTCCTGCAGCGAGCGGAGATCGAGGAGATCGAGCGGGCCGTCGGCGGACCGGTCGAGCTGACGCTCGCGACGCGGAGCGAGGTCGCGTTCGCCTTGCGCCGGCGCTACGGCCACGGCGCGGCCGACGGCACGGATTCCGGAAGTCGCGACACGGACGGCGCGCCGCGGCTCGGCGAGCATCTGGTCGCGGCGGGCGCGCTGACGCGCACCCAGCTCGAGGAAGCGCTCCAGGCGCAGCGTCGCAGCTATCGCCGCCTCGGCGACATCGTCGTCGAGCTCGGCTGGCTCGACCGCACTCGCATGGAGGAAGCGGCCGCGGCGGCGCGCGCACGTACGCGCGCTCTCGGCGCCGAGCTCCTGGAGCGCGGCTGGGTCACTCCGGAGCAGCTCGACGACGCACTGCGCCGTCAAGCGCAAAGCAATCGGCGGCTGGGCGACCTTCTTCTCGAGCGGAACATGTTGAGTCGGGAGACGCTGGACGATGCGCTCGAGAGCCTCTCGCTCCAGTGAGGCGCCGGGCGCACGCGGAGCGGGTCTCGGTCGGACCGCTCGCGGCGCGCTCGTGGCTCTCCTCGCCGTGCTCCTCGCCTGCACGGGCGCGGCAGCGCTCGCCACGGAAGCGCCCGCCGCGGAAGGCGAGGGCGCAAAGGCCGGTGAGGTCGTCGACTACGCGAAGCTCCTGGCGCCCGACCGCTCGGGCGAAGGAGTGATCGCGCGCACGCGGCGCGAGACGACCACCTATCCGTACATCGAGCGTGCGCAGCGCCTGATCGCGCAAGGGAACCTCCCGGAGGCGCGGAAGGACCTCGACGTCTACCTCGAGCGCGATCCGGACGATCTCTCGGCGCGCTTCACGTACGGCGTCCTCGCGTCGTCGCTCGGCGATTCGCACGCGGCCGTGCAGGCGATGACGAAGGTCCTCGAAGGACGGCCGGGCTTCGGTCCGGCGCTCCTCTACCGCGCGGTCGCGCGCCAGAAGGACGGCGACGACGCGGGAGCGCTTGCCGACTATCAGGCGGCCGCGAAGAGCGACGTGCTCACGCGGGCCGATCGCGCCGAGGCGCTCGACTCGGTCGCGCAGGTCGCCGTGAACCTGCATCAGAACGACGTCGCGCCGAGGCGCTCGACTCGGTCGCGCAGGTCGCCGTGAACCTGCATCAGAACGACGTCGCGCTGCAGGCGCTCGACCAGCTCGACGAGCTCGATCGGCGCGAAGGCAGACCTCGGAGCGCCGAGCGCGATCTTCTGCACGCTTCCCTCCTCGCGGAGTCCGGCGACACGAAGCGCGCTCTCGATTTGCTTCAGAGATGGACGGCCGCCGACGCGCCCCCGCAGATCCGCGTCGAGGCCCTTCGCCGCATCGGCGTCCTCGCGGTGGAAGCGGGACGGCTCGACGAGGCGCGCGCGGCCGCGGAGGAGGGCGCTCGCCTCGAGCCGAACGATCCGGGCTGGCCCGAGCGGCTCGCGGAGATCGCCTCGCGCCAGGGCGACGTGAAGGCTGCGGTCGCGTACCGGCGCGACGCCGCACGCGAGGGCCCGTCGGTCGAGCGCGAGCGCGCGCTCTCGATCACGGAGGAGCAGGCGGGAGACCGCTCCGCGGCCCTTGCTTCGGCGCGCGCCGTCGTCGCGGAGCAGGGAGAAGCGACGGCGCAGCAGTCGGATTTGCTCCGTCTTGCGGTGCTCGAATCGGAGAGCGGCGAACCGCTCGACGCGGCGGCGCTCTACGAGGCGGCGTGGAAGATGGGACCGGATCGCGATCCGGCACTTCTGCTTCGCGCGGCGCGCGAGTATCGCCGCGGCGGCGACGCCGAAGCGGCGAGCACTCTCCTCGAGCAGCTGGCGAACGACGGAGCCGCACCCGCGCGTCTCCGCGGCGAAGCGCTGGCGGAGCTCGCCGACCTCGACGCGAGGTCCGGCCGCGACGACGCGGCGCGCGCCGCCCTCGAGCGTGCGATCGCGCTCGGCGGCGGGACCTGGGCCGTGCGCCAGACCCTCGGTGACCTGCAGCTCCGGAGCGGTGACGCGCGCGCGGCTCTCGCGACCTATCGAGAAGCGCTTCGCATGCGCGATGCACCGCGGACGCGCCTCGGGCTCGGCTACGCGTACGCGAAGCTCGCGAAGCCGGGGCTCGCCGTGCACGAGATCGACCGCGCGCTCGCGAAGCGCGGAGACCTCCCCTCGGAGACGCGGCTCGAGGCGCTCCGCACCGAAGGATATCTCTACGCGGAGATCGGCGAAGCCGCGCGCGCCGCGAGAGCCTGGTCGAGCGCGCAGGTGATCCAGCCGGACACGGAGATCGCGCTCGGTCTCGCGCGTGCCGAGCGGCTCGCGGGCGATCCCGCCGCCGCCGCGCGTGCTCTCGACGGAGTCGCGCCGGAGGGCCTCTCGCCCGCGCAGGGAGCGCGCTACTGGGACGAGAGGAGCGCTCTCGCCGAGATCGGGAACGATCGCGAGACCGCGGAAGCCGATCTCCGCCGAGCGATCGCACTCGAGACGACGCCCGATCGCGACGAGCGCCTCGGCGTCCTTCTCGCGGAGAGCGACCGACCGGAGGAGGCACGTCCGCTCCTCGCGCAAGCGCTCGAGAAGGGCGGCTTCAACGCCTCGTGGGCCGCCGCGCTCGGTCACGTGGACTCCGACCTCGACGATCCCGAGGCGGCGAGCGCGCTCTTCGACCGCTCGCTCGAGGCCGATCCGGACCAGCTCTCGCTCTACGAGGATCTCGGCTACGCGCACCTCCGCGAGCTCGAGAACGAGAAGGCGATCCGGCGCTTCGAGGAGGCGATCGACAACCGGCCGCTCTACCCCGTCGGGACGGCGGCGGAGCGAAAGGCCCTCGACCGCCGCATCGAGCGCTTGCGCCGCGAGGTGACGGAGGTCGACCGGTGGATCTCGCTCGTCGCCTACACGTCGATCTGCTTCGGCGACAGCCACTGCCGCCTCGGCGACACGGCGCTCGTCGAGGGCGCGAGCGAGTCGCAGGGTGGTGCAGAGCTCGCGATCCGTCCGCCGGTGATCGGGTTCCGGAACGGGCGCATCTTCGAGATCATCTCGCGTGTCCTCTTCCAGCAGGAAGTCAACTCGATCGAGCCGATCGGGAGCAGCACCGTGGCGACGCTCGGCGTTCGCTACAAGCCGTTCCGCACGCACGACTTCTACGCGAGCGTCGAGAAGATCTTCGCCGTCGGCAGTGACACGACCGGAAACAAGCTCCTGCGCGGCAGCTACGGCTGGCTCCGGGGCTACCGGATGCAGCCGGGCGTGTCGCACTGGAGCTACACGAACCTCTACGCGGACCTCTCGTACACGGTCGAGTACCCGCGGAACTGGTTCTTCTACGCCGAGGCGCGCCAGGGCGTGACGTTCAACTACGCCGACCGCGCGATGCCGACGCCGCTCCTCTACCTGCGGAACCGGAATCTCGGCGGCGACGGGGACGACGACTACAACGACCTCGACCTCGGCGTCGGCGTCTCGGCGCGCTGGCTCTGGAACGACGACCGCTACCACGACTACCGGTCGAGCTTCGAGATCCTGCCGAGGATCGGGTACGACGCGTACAACTCGGACGGTCGCGGATGGAACATCTTCTTGACGGTCGTGGTGCAGTTTTGAGGGCCGCGATGCGGATGGGAAGGAAGGGGCGGCGGCTCCGCCGGTTGCTCCGGGTCTTCGCGCTCCTCTGCCTCGCTTCGACGGCGGAAGGGGCTTCGCGGTGCGCCGAGCGCTCGGCGATGGCGGGAACGTTCCTCCAGCCGACCGAGGCCCTCGTCGCCCGCGACGACGCGGCCTGGGACGCGCTCTTCGGGGAGATTGCGGCGCTCGGCATGAAGGACGTCTACCTGCAGTGGTCCGCCGCGGACGGCGTGTACGAGGAGGGCGTGATCCGCTGGCCGCGAAGCCCTGCGGCGCTTGCGAAGCGCGTCCTCGATGTCGCCGCGAAGCACGGTCTTCGCGCGTGGATCGGGCTCTCTTATACGGACGCGTGGTGGCAGCGGATCGAGCGAAGCCGTTCCCTCGAGAGCGTCACGGTCTATCTCCGGCGTCGCCTCTTCGTGAACGAGGCGGCGGCGCGCGACGTCGCGCCCGTCGCCGTCGCGCATCAGGCCTTCGCGGGCTGGTACGTGACGGAGGAGATCGACGACAAGAACTGGCTCGAGCCGGCTCGGCGCGCCGCGATCGCCGAGTACGCGGGCGCTCTCGCGCGGAGCCTCCGCGCACTCGCGCCGGAACGGCCGATCGCGATCTCGGGCTTCGCGACGGGCTTCGCCTCGCCGGGCACTCTCGCTTCGCTGTGGACCTCGATTCTCGAAAAGGGGCCAATCGACGTCGTCCTTCTGCAGGACGGGATCGGTGCAGGGCATCTCGACGAGCCCGAGCTCGCGATGGTGTTGCCCTCTCTTCGTAACGCCGTGACGGCAGCGGGGCGTCAGCTCGGCATGGTCGTCGAGCTCTTTGCCGTGAACGAGCCGGCCGTGAACGCGACCGCCGTGAAGAGCGAAGCGACGGAGAACGAGACCGCCGAGCCGAAGTGGAGCGCGCGTCCGGCGACGCTCGCGCGCATCGAGCGCCAGATTGCGCTCGCACGGCGCTTCGCGACGGGTCCGCTCGTCGCCTTCAGCGTCCCGGACTACATGAGCCCCTTCGCGGGCGGCAACGCGGCGCGGCTCTACTCCGAGTACCGCGCGCGCGTCCTCCGCTGCCCATCGCGCTAGCGCCACGCGGCGGACGGGTCGCGGCCCGTCTCGGACCGGTCGTGCGGAACGCCTTGCCCGGAGGATGCGCAACAGCGACCGTACGAGGCGCATGTCCACGCAAGCCTCCGCGTCCGTGGCCCCTCGAGCGGACGTTGCAGCGGAGAGAGCGGCACCGGCCGCGCCCCTCTCGCTCGGGCGCCGTATGCTCTACGGCGCCGGCGAGCTCGCGGTTTCGATCCGTCTCGCGTCGCTCGGGATCGTCCTTTTTCCGTTCTACACGGACGTGGCGCTCCTTCCGCCGGCTCTGGTCGGCGGTGCGATCGCGCTCGGGCGCATCTGGGACGGGCTGAACGATCCCGTCATCGGCTGGCTCTCCGATCGCACGCGCACGCGCTTCGGACGAAGACGTCCCTACTTCGTGTCGATGATCTTGCCGCTCGCGATCGCGTACGCCGCGATCTGGGCTCCGCCCGTCGGCGACTCGAGCACCGTGTTCTGGTACCTCGTCGGCGCGCTCTTCTTCTTCGACGTGTTCTTCGGCTTCTACTCGACGCCGTACCTGGCGCTCGGAGCCGAGCTCAGCATCGACTACGCGGAGCGCGCGCGCATCGTCTCGACGCGCGCCGTCTTCCACAATCTCGGGTTGCTCGTCGGAGGCGGCGGCTTCCTCGCGCTCGCGGTCGCGGCCGGCGGCGGCCGCGAAGGCTACCGCATCGTGGGCGCCGCGCTCGCTGTGGTGATGCTCATCGGCGGGTTGACCGCATTCTTCGGGACGCGCGAGCCCGAGATGCCGCGCGATGCAGAGCGCGGAAGCTTTCGGTTGTTTCTCCGCGATCTGCTTGCGGCGCTGCGCCAGCGCTCGTTCCGCATCATCTTGATCGGGTCGGCGATCCTGATCACGGGCTCCTCGATCAACCAGGCGTTCGCCGTTTACGTCTTCCGCGACGCTTTCGGGGTCGGCGCGGAGGCTCCGCTGATGATCGCGCTCTACCTGCTCGCGGCGACCATCAGCTTCCCGGGCTGGGCCGCGGCCGCGACGCGCTTCGGAAAGAACCTCGCGTTCGGCGTCTGCATCCTCCTGAGCATCGTCTTCCTTTCGCTCTCGCCCGTCATCGACGCGTCATGGCCGCAGTGGGTCTTCCTCGCGTTCATCCTCGTCTCCGGGCTCAGCGTCGGAGGCTTCGTCCTTCCCGTCGCGATCGTCGCCGACGTCTTCGACGAGGACGAGCTCGAGTCCGGACGGCGACGTGAGGGTGCGTACTTCGGCGTCTGGACTCTCGTGATGAAGCTCGGCAGCGCCGTCGGAATCGCGCTCGCGGGCGTCCTCCTGCCGTACCTCGGTTACGTGCCGGGCGCGGCGCAGCAGACTCCCGAGACGATCTCGATGCTGAAGCTCGCCTGGGGTCCGGTCCCGGCGTTGTTCCTGCTCGCCGCGTTCCTCGTCGTGCGAAGGTTCCCCCTGAGCCGGGAGCGGCATCTCGAGATCCAGGCGGCTCTGCGCGCGCGACGCGAGGGCACGACGCAGGCCTGAAGCGGACGTTTCCCGGCGACCGCGCCGGAGCTAGAACGTCGCCATGGCCACCGAAGCGATCGTCCCCGAGCCCACTCTCGTCGTTCTCGATCCGGCGCGCGGCAGCGTCGTCCAGGAGCTGCCGATCGACCGTGCGGGAGACGTCGCCGCGGCGGTCGCGCGGGCGCGCGAAGCGCAGCGCGGCTGGGCCGAGCTCTCGGTGAAGGAGCGCGGCAAGCGGATCCGCAAGGCGCGTCGCGCAATGGTGCAGGCGCGCGCCGAGATCTTCGACCTCCTCGAGCGCGAGACAGGCAAGGCGCGCTTCGACGTCGTCGGCGAGCTGATGGGCGTCAGCCTCGACATCGGGTACCTCGTCTCGCGCGCACCGAAGTGGCTCCGTCGCGAGCGCGTCAGCACGCGGCCGCTCTTCGGGAAGCGCGGCTACGTTACCTACAAGCCGCGCGGCGTCGTCGGGATCATCAGCCCGTGGAACGCGCCGCTGAACCTGGCGCTCGGCGACACGGTGCCGGCGCTCCTCGCGGGGAACGCGGTCGTGATCAAGCCGTCCGAGCTGACGCCGCTCGCCACGCGCCGCGCCGTCGCCGCGATGAACACCGTGCTGCCGGCCGATCTCCTGCAGGTGCTGATCGGCCATGGCGAGACGGGTGCTGCGCTCGTCGACGAGGTCGACATGATCTGCGTCACCGGCTCGCCGGAGACGGGGCGCCGCGTGATGGAGCGTGCGAGCCGGCGCTTGACGCCGGTCCTCCTCGAGCTCGGTGGGAAGGACCCGATGATCGTGCTCGCCGACGCGGATCTCGACCGCGCCGCGAAGGCGGCCGCGTGGGGCGGCTGCATGATGACGGGGCAGGTCTGCATGTCGGTCGAGCGCGTCTACGTCGAGGCGCCGGTCGCGGAGGCGTTCACCGAGAAGCTCGTCGGAGAGATGCGGAAGGTGCGCACGGGCGAGAACGGCGCGGACGCCGAAATCGATTACGGGACGTTCACGAGCCCGCGGCAGATCGAGATCGTCGAGCGGCACCTTGCGGACGCGACCGCGAAGGGAGCGAAGGTGCTCTGCGGCGGCGAGCGCGTCGCGTCGTCGGGCGGGGTCTCATTCGCGCCGACGGTCCTCGCGAACGTCGATCACTCGATGTCGCTCCTGACGGAGGAGACCTTCGGCCCGATCGTGCCGGTGATGCCGGTCGCGGACGCGGAGGAGGCGCTCCGCTTCGCGAACGGCTCGCGCTACGGGTTGAATGCGAGCGTCTGGACGCGCGACGTGAGCCGCGGCATCGCGCTCGCCGGGCGTATCGAGAGCGGCAACGTCTGCGTGAACGACTGCCTCGTTTCCGCGGGCGTCCAGGGCCTTCCGTTCGGCGGCATCAAGCAGAGCGGCGTCGGCACGCGTCACGGAGGCGCGGAGGGCATGCGCCAGTTCTGCGTGCGCCAAGCGATGCTCGTCGAGCCGCGAACGCGGCGAAAGAGCGAGCCGCAGTGGTTCCCGTACACGCCGAAGAGGGCGAAGCAGATCGACATGCTGCTCGGGCTGATGTTCGGCTGGCGCTGAGGCGGGCTTCCGCTGGGCCCTCAGCCATCGCTGAGAGCGCAACCGCGGGCGTTCGACCGCATTCGGCCGATCGCAAGAAGCAAAGGGCCGTCTCACGGCGGCGTTCGTCCACGGTGTCCGTGGATCATCGTGTCAGCCATCCATCCGGTCTGGACCAACGGACCTCGATCTTGAGCGACACTTCGAGCTTCTGTGAGACACGGGGAACATCGCCCGATTCAAGTCGCCCGTGGATATATTTTAATTGACTTCGCAAGCGGGGCGGCGAAGGAGGTACCGCCCGTCGAGAACGATGAAGCGCCCGAAATCGCCGCAGCGCGGACGTGGCTCGCGCGCCTCGGGTGGCGTCGACACGGCCTCGTCGATCCCTCCGAAGCTCCCGGGAGGTGAACCGGCGAGCTACCCCGCTCGCGCGGCGCTCGCGAGGCGGATCGCCTTCTCCGGGCATGCCTCGACGCAGAGTCCGCACGCGTGGCAATCCGCCGCGCGCACCGCGTACGCCTGGCGATGGCCGTGGCCGAACGCCTTCAGCATGCCGATCCACGAGAGCTGCCTTCGCTCTCCGCGCGACAGCACGCCGATCTCGAAGACGTTCCACGGGCACACGCGGAGGCAGTCCTCCTTCGCCTCGCAGCGGTTCCGGTCGATCACGGGGACGAGCCGACCGCTTGCCTCGTCGCAGCGCTCGCGGCCTCGGGCGTCCGTCGTGCCTCCAGCCACTCCTACACCCGGCCGAAGCGATCCGGCTCGCGGCCGCCGAAGGCGAGCTGCAGGAACTCGCGGCGCGTCTTCGGGCCGTAGGTACGAAGGCTCGGCTGCGCGTCGTTCAGATACTCCGCGCGCGCCTGCGTCAGCGGGTCGCTCGGGAGCGTGCAGCGCACCTCGTCGACGTCGACCTTGTAGAGGCGCGCGGCGTTCAGGCCGAAGATCTGCCGCTTGATGTCCGTCGTGATCTCGGGGTAGCCGAACTCGTCCATCAGCCGCTGCGGCATCTGGAACGTCTTCAGCGCATTGATCTGCCACTGCGGCGAGCCGTACCAGATCGAGTCGGTCCCCCAGAGGATGCGATCCGCGCCGAACGCGCCGACGAGCTTCCCGAGGAGGTGGCCGATCTGGTCGATCGCGTTGTCGGACGACACCGCGCCCGCGAAGACCGCGCCGAGCTCCGTGTAGACGTTCCTCTCCTGCGCCAGCTGGTTCCGCTTGATCGCCACCCAGTCGTCGAGGACGCCGGCCGCCGAGTGGTAGCAGACAAAATTCATGTTCGGCCAATCCTTGGCCGCCTTCACGAAGTCGCGCGGATGCAGGTAGTCCGGGTGGAACACGCCGAGCTGCAGGCCCTTGTGCGCGTTGACGATGTCGATGCCGAGACGCTCCGCCTCCGCGTACATCGGATAGGCGATGGCCTCGTCGTCGAGCTCCCAGGGCGGCACGTTCACGAAGAAGCCGAACCCGCCCGCGCCCGTGTAGGTCTTCAGCGCTCGGATGCCGAGCTCGTTGACCAGGTACTCCATGTCCTGGATCCGCGTGTCGGTATCGGCGCTCTCGCGGAAGTTCGGCGTGAGCATCCCCTGCGTCAGCATACGCTGCGAGGCGCCGAGCTGATCGCCGACGTCGCGCGTTCGCGCCATGCCGGCGTTCGAGATCACCGCGAGGTCCGCCTGCGGCGCAGGGAGTCCGCTCATCATCGCGACGGCGGTCTCGCTGTCGAGGAACATCTCCTTGATGTAGTTGGCCTGCGACAGCTCCATGATGTCGCCGCGGGTGCAGCTCCCGTTCGCGACCGCGTCCGGGTTGCAGATGCGGAACGGAGCGAAGAAGTCCTGCAGTGCATCGGCGAGCGGTCCGGTTCCGGCCGCGCCGTCGAGATCGACGTGATGTGTCTGCACGTCCATGATGAAGTAGTCGCTCTCGAAGAGCTCGCGCGCCGCGGCGGGATCGCGCGTCGCGCAGTCGTCGACCGCGAAGCCGCCGGTCACCGGGTCGCTGCTCCCGCAGCCGTTGACGATGTTGATCGCCATCAGCGCCGTCGCCATGCCGGCGGACGTTTGCAAAAAGCTCCGTCGCGACATCCCGAGCTTCCGCGCCCGCTCGTCGGCCATCTCGCGGACGAGCTCGCCGAGCTTCCGCTGGCTCTCGCTCTGCGGGGGCGGGGTGAACTCGCCGTTCGAGACCCACTGCGTCGGGATCGGAAGACCGCCGTCGTCTTCCTCGAGAACGCTCTTTCGGTTGGTTCGGAGCAGCACGCAGACCTCCTTGGGCCGTGAAGATTCGTGGCTACCACGGTTCGGGTGGACCGAGCCAGGTCACTCGAGCCCTGCGTGCAGAGTTCTTCGCGAACTGCACGGAGGCGTGCGCCATCCTTCCGAGACGCGGTGCATCCGGCTTCTCTGGAACGCGGCTTCGGGACGGGGTACCGACGCCGGATGCGAGGCTCGCCGTGGAGCGGTGCGTTGGCGGGCGCGTGCTTCCTCGTTCTCGCGAGCGCGGGATGCGAGCGCGGTACGGGCGACGACGCACCGCGTCCCGCCGGTGCGCCCTCGCCCTCGGCCGCGCCCGCAGCGGCTTCGGCGAGCCCCGCGCCGACGGCGTCGGCAGAGCGCGTCGCTTACGTCGGTGGCGGAGTCTGTGCGGAGTGCCATCCCTCCGAGACGACCGCGTGGCGCGGCTCCGACCACGACCTCGCGATGCAGGAGGCGACCGTCGAAACCGTCCTCGGCGACTTCGCAGGCGCGACCTTCACGAAGGACGACGTGACGACGCGCTTCCGCCGCGACGGCGAGGCATTCGTCGTCCACACGCAGGGACGCGACGGCACGATGGCCGATTTCCCGGTCCGATACGTCTTCGGCGTCCGTCCGCTGCAGCAGGTCCTGCTCGACGTCGGTGGCGGCCGCCTGCAGGCGTTTCCGATCGCGTGGGACGTCGACGAGAAGCGCTGGTTCGATCTCTATCCCGCGGAGAAGATTCCGCCCGGCGATCCCCTTCACTGGACCCGCTTCGCTCTCAACTGGAACCAGGGCTGCGCCGAGTGCCACTCGACGTACCTGCGCAAGGGATACGACGTCGCCGAAGACGTCTACGCGACGACGTGGAGCGAGATCGACGTGAGCTGCGAGGCGTGCCACGGGCCCGGCGAGCGACACGTCGCGTGGGCGCGCGCCGTCGGCGCGAAGGAACCGCATTCCGCCGAAGCGGACCAAGCGGACGAAGCGAAAGGGCTCTTGACGCACCTCGACGTCGGCCCCTTCCCGGGCCGCGACCGCGCGCGCCAGCTCGCGCAGGTCGACGTGTGCGCGCCGTGCCACGCACGCCGCTCGCTCACGCATCCCGACGCCTGGGGACGATCGCTCCTCGACGCGTGGCGCCCCGAGCTGCTCGGCGAGGGGCTCTATCATGCGGACGGCCAGATCCTCGACGAGGTCTACGAGTACGGCTCGTTCACGCAGAGCCGGATGTTTCACGAGGGCGTCGCGTGCAGCGACTGTCACGATCCGCACTCGCTGAAGCTCCGCGCGCAGGGAAACGCTCTCTGCCTGCAATGCCACGAGGCCCCGCGCTTCGACGTCGCGACGCACACGCATCACCCGGCGGGCTCGCCCGGCGCGCAGTGCGTCTCGTGCCACATGGTCGAGACGACCTACATGCAGATCGACGAGCGCCGCGATCACGGCTTCCACATCCCGCGGCCGGATCTCACGGTCGAGATCGGCGTGCCGAACGCGTGCCAGCGCTGTCACGCGGAGCGCGGACCCGAGTGGGCGCGCGATCGCATCGTGGAGTGGTTCGGTCCCGTGCGTCCCGACGACGTACACGCGGCGCGGACGATCGCGGCGGGGCGCGCTCGGGCGAAGGATTCGTCCGTGGCGCTCGCGGCGCTCGTCACGGATCCCGCGCGGAGCGCGATCGTGCGTGCGACGGCCTTGACCCTCCTGCGAAGTGACGACGACGCGCCGTCCCGGAACGCCGCCGCCGCGGCGTTGCGCGACCCCGAGGCGCTCGTCCGTGGCACGGCGATCGAGAACGTCGCCGCTCAGGCGACGACACGAGCCGACTTCGAGAAGATCGTCCCACTCCTCGGCGATCCGAGCCGCTGGGTGCGGACGGAGGCGGCACGCGTGCTCTCCGGGATGGGCCCGCAGCGCTTCGCGGATCCGGACGCGGCGGACGGGCGCCGATTCCACGCAGCTCTCGCCGAGTACCGTGTCGGCCAGGAGGCGTCCGCCGACCAGCCCGCTGCACACATGAACCTCGGCGTCTTGCAGCAGAACCGGGGAGACGCGGCCGGAGCGCGCAGCGAATACACGACCGCGCTCCGGATCGATCCGTCGTTCGTGCCGGCGCGCTTCAATCTCGCGATGCTCGAGGCGCTCGCGGGCCGGCGCGACGAAGCGGAGGCCGGCTTCCGCGAGGTGATCCGGGTCGCGCCCGCCTTCGCCGAGGCGCAGTACTCGCTCGGCCTCCTTCTCGCCGAGGATCCGGCGCGGCTCGGAGAGGCGGCCACCGTGCTGCGCGAAGCGGCCCGCGCCGCGCCGGGCAACGCGCGCATGCAGTACAACGCGGGTCTCGCGCTCCAGCACCTCGGCGGCGACGAGGCCGAGGCGTTCCTGCGCGCCGCCGTCCATCTTTCCCCCGACGATCCCGAGTTCCGGAATGCGCTCACGATCCTCTACGTGCAGCAGGGGAGGTGGGAGGAGGCGCTGCCGCAGGCCCGTCGGCTCGCCGAGCTCGCCCCCGGCGACCCGCGGGCGCGCGCGCTCGCCGCTCAGGTCGAGCAGCGCGCCGGCACGGCGCCCTGACAGACACGAATTCCGGTTGACAGCGAGAGTCCGCCATTGCATAGGCGGTGCTGAGCTCGATGTGGGATGCGAAGCCCCTCATCCCGAGCTCGTACCGAAGACCACGCTACCCCCAACGCCTGCGTAACTCCCACCCACTTCCTTCACGGAGGCGACTGATGAGCTCACGTCGTCGGGTTCTCCCGATCGCAACCTTCGCGCTCGCGATCTCGTGCCTCGGCTTCGCTCGCGAAGCCGACGCTGGACCGCTCGATTGCGCGAGCGCGTGCGCGAGCCCGAACGCCATCCAAGGTACGGCCAGCAACGACCGGCTCTGGGGGACGACGGGCCCCGACATCATCTGCGGCAACGGCGGCAACGACCGTATCCGCGGCCGCCGCGGCGACGACGTCCTCTGCGGCGGGCCCGGAGACGACGACATCCAGGGCGGAAACGGCGCCGACTTCATCGACGGCGGTGCCGACGACGACGACCTCGACGGCAACGGCGGCCGGGACACGATCCTCGGCGGCGAGGGCGACGACGATCTGAGCGGCGGCGACTCCGCCGATGTCATGGACGGCGGACTCGGCGACGACGAGGTTCGCGGCCGGAGCGGCGCCGACCAGGCCACCGGCGGACCCGGCGACGACAAGCTCTACGGCGGGAGCGGCGGCGACTTCCTCGACGGCGGTCCCGACCGTGATCGCATCGCGGGCACCGCCGGCGTCGACACGTGCGTGAACGGCGAGCGCGTCACGACGTGCGAGATCCTGGGCCCAACCCCGACGCCTGCACCGACCGCGTCTCCGACGCCGTCTCCGACCCCGGTGCCCGCGACACCGACCCCGGTGCCCGCGACGCCGACCCCGGTGCCGACGGCGACCCCGGTGCCCGCGACGCCGACCCCGGTGCCGACGGCGACCCCGGTGCCCGCGACACCGACCCCGGTGCCGACGGCGACCCCGTCCCCGAGCCCGGTGCCGACTCCCATCTCTACGCCGACGCCCGGCGGTTACGGCTCGACCTCGCGCGCCTTCGTAGTCGCGCCCGAGACGCTGCTCCAGTAGGGAGCGATCCACCGAGAGGGCGGCCGGGCTTCGGTCCGGCCGCCCGTCCGGGTCCCGCCTTCTTCGCGCTTGACGGCGGCATGCCGTCCGGCCTACGCCCGATGACGAAGCGTCACCGGGCCGGCCCTCCAACCGCCGGCGACGGAGGTCGGGATGCACCGGTTCGGAGGATCGCGGTCGTTGCCACTCGTGCTGGCTCTTGCGGCGAGCCTCGCCGCTTGCGGCGGAGGCGGCTCCTCCGGGGGCTCGACTCCGATTCCCGGCTCGGATCCCGAACCGACCGCTTCACCCGGGCCGTCTCCCTCGCCGGGTCCGTCGCCCGCTCCCGGAGAGTGCGACGAGTCCTTCGACGGCACGTTCGAGGCGATCCAGACCGTCGTCTTCGAGCGCGAAGGTTGCACGACGGACGCGTGCCACGGCAGCGCGCAGTCCGGCGGCCTCGATCTCCGGCCCGACGCTGCGTACGCGAACCTGATCGAGGCGCCCTCGACGGCGAGCCCGCACCCGCGGCTCCAGCCCGGCGAGCCGGGCGAGAGCTTCCTCTACCTGAAGCTCCTCGCGGCGACGTCGCCCGAGAGCGGCGTCACCGTCGCGGGGGGCCCGATGCCGAGCGGCCGCGCTCCGCTCGGCACGGAGAGGCTCGAGGCCATCCGCCTGTGGATCGAGGGCGGCGCGCCGGAGACCGGCTCGCTCGGCGACGGCACGACGGGATCTTCGGACCACATCGCCGACCTGCTCGGTGCGTGTCTGCCCGCGGCGGAGCCGATCAGCATCCGGCCGCTCGATCCGCCGCCGCCGGAAGAGGGCATCCAGTTCCGCATGCCGCCCTTCACGCTGCCCGCCGCGACGGAGCTCGAGGTGTGCTTCGCCTCGTACTACGATTTCGGCGAGCGCGTGCCCAAGCGCTTCCAGGACGAGGCCGGGACGGTCTTCTACGTGAACGGCGCGCGGCTTCGTCAGGATCCGCAGAGCCATCACTTCGTCTTGACGCACTCCGGCCTCGGCGCCTCGCGCGCCGACGACCCCGAGTTCGGCGCGTGGACCTGCCGCGGCGGCGATCGCGCCGGCGAGACGTGCGATCCGCTCGACCAGGATTCCTGCGGGAGCGGCCTCTGCGCGAGCGAGGTCCGGAACAGCATTGCGTGCATCGGCTTCGGGCCGAGCGACATCTCCGTCGACGTCGCGAACGAGGGCATCGGCGGCGCGCAGACGGCGCAGCAGTACATCGAGCCGCGCGAGGGCGTGTTCAAGGAGGTGCCGCTCCGCGGGATCGTGCTGTGGAACTCCCACGCGTTCAACCTGACGACGCAGGACCACGACATGAACTCGCGGCTGAACCTCTACTTCACGGACGACCTGCGTCTGCGCGAGGAGCTCTACACGGAGATCTCGAACATCTACATCGCCTCCGGCCAGCCGCCCTTCACCGTCGAGACGTACTGCGCGAACCACGTCGCGCCCCGCGGCGCGATGATGATCCGCATGGGCTCGCACACCCACAAGCGCGGCAAGCACTTCTGGGTCGAGCTCGCGAACGGCACGCAGATCTACGAGAGCTTCACCTACTCGGACCCGCTCGACGCGATCTTCGACCCGCCGATCCTCTTCGACTCGCCGGATTCTCGGGAGCGGACGCTGCGCTACTGCGCGACGTACAACAACGGCGTGGCCGAGGACGGCTCGCCCGATCCCGAAACCGTGACGCGGCGCTCGCGGATGCCCGATCGCACGGACTGCCGGCCCGTCGCCTGCGCGGAGGGCCGCGTCGGCGCGCCGTGCTCGGGCAGCGAGGACGACGCGACGTGCGACACGTCGCCGGGAGCCGGCGACGGTCTCTGCGACGCGTGTCCGATCACTGCGGGCGTCACGACGGAGAACGAGATGTTCCTCGTGATCCCGACGTACGTGCTGCCGGAGGGCGTCCAGGTCGGAGATTGACCAGGTCGGAGATCGACCGGGTCGGAGATCGACCGGGTCGGAGATTCACCGCGTCGGAGATTCGACCGGGTCGGAGATTCGACCGGGTCGGAGATGGACCGCGTCGGAGATTCGACCGCGCGCACGCCTTGCGGCTCGCCGCGCCGCACTGCGGCATCCAATCTTATGCTCGAGATGAGAAAAACTGCTCGATCG
>VGTG01000059.1 GCA_016874795.1 Deltaproteobacteria bacterium
CACGCGGCAAAGCCGCGCGAAGCTTCCTCGGTCATCGCCGAGGGGGACCCGTCCCCCTCCTTCACGCGGCAAAGCCGCGCGAAGCTTCCTCGGTCATCGCAGAGGGGGACCCGTCCCCCTCCTTCACGCGGCAAAGCCGCGCGAAGCTTCCTCCCCCTGTGCTCGCCCTTGGCTCGCAGCTCTCGTTCGAGCGTATGCGCCACGCGCCAGGTAGATTGGCAGCCGCATGCTGGAGAAGCTCGAGGAGGTCGAGAAGCGCTACGGGGAGCTCGAGGAGAAGCTCGCCGACCCCGGCGTGATCTCGAACCGCGGCGAGTTCACGAAGCTCTCGCGCGAGCACAAGAGCCTCGCTGCCGTCGTCGCGTCGTACCGCTCGTGGCGGAAGATCGCGTCGGAGGAGAGCGATCTCGCGGGCCTCCTCGACGACGGCGACCCGGAGATGCGCGCGATGGCGAGCGCCGAGCTCCCGGAGCTCCGCCGCAAGAAGGCGGAAGCCGAGGAGGAGCTGCGCGTCCTGCTCCTGCCGAAGGATCCGAACGACGACCGGAGCGTCATCGTCGAGATCCGCGCCGGCACCGGCGGCGAGGAAGCGGGCCTCTTCGCGGCGGATCTCTTCCGCATGTACACGCGGTACGCCGAATTGCGCGGCTGGCGCATGGAGATCCTCGACGCCCATCCGACGGGCGTCGGCGGCTACAAGGAGATCATCTGCTCGATCGATGCGGAGGGCGCGTACAGCCGCCTGAAGTTCGAGGGCGGCGTGCACCGCGTCCAGCGCGTGCCGCAGACCGAAGCGCAGGGACGCATCCACACCTCGGCCGTCACCGTCGCGGTCCTCCCGGAAGCGGACGAGGTCGACGTCGCGATCGACGAGAAAGACCTTCGGATCGACGTCTTCCGCTCTTCCGGTCCCGGCGGCCAGAGCGTCAATACCACCGACTCCGCGGTGCGCGTGACGCACATCCCGAGCGGCCTCGTCGTGAGCTGCCAGGACGAGAAGTCGCAGCACAAGAACAAGGCGAAGGCGCTGAAGATCCTGCGTGCGCGGCTCCTCGAGCGCGCCGAGGAAGAGCAGCGCTCCGCGCAGGCGGCGAGCCGCCGCTCGATGGTCGGCACGGGCGACCGCTCCGAGAGGATCCGCACCTACAACTTCCCGCAGAACCGCGTCACCGACCATCGCATCAACCTGACGACGCACGCACTCGAGCGCATCCTCGAGGGCGAGCTCGACGCGGTGATCGATCCCCTCGTCACGTACGCCCAGGCCGAGGCCTTGAAGGCCGCGGGGTGACCGTCCGCGAGGCGCTCGCCGCGGCCGAGCGCCGGCTCGGCGCGGCCGGCTGCGAGACCGCCTGGCTCGACGCCCGCGTCCTTCTCTCGCACGCGACCGGCTGGAGCGAGACGCGGATCGTCGCGGAAGGGCGCGATTCGCTCTCCCCGGAGGCGGAGGCCGCGTTCGAGGAAGCGCTCGGCAGGCGCGAGCGGCGCGAGCCGGTCGCGTACGTCACCGGGAGGAAGGAATTCCGCTCGCTCGACTTCGCGGTCGACGCGCGCGTTCTCGTTCCGCGGCCGGAGACGGAGCTCCTGGTCGAGTCTGCTCTCGAGCTCCTGCGGAAGCGCGCCGCGGAACGGGACCGGGACCTCGTCGTGGTCGACGTCGGCACCGGCAGCGGGGCGATCGCGGTCTCGATCGCGCACGCGCTCGCGGAAGCGAAGCTCCGCGCCTCGGTTCGCCTGGTCGCTCTCGACCGGTCCGGGGAAGCGCTCACCGTCGCCGTCGAGAACGCGCGCCGGCTCCTCGCTCCGCCGCGCTCCGTCCGTTTCCTGCGGAGCGACTTGACGAGCGCCCTGCGCGGCGCCTCGGTCGACCTGGTCGCGGCGAACCCGCCCTACGTCGCGCCGGCGGAGCTCGCGACGGCGCCGCCGGAGCTCGCGTACGAGCCACGCCTCGCTCTCGACGGGCGGGGGGTGGACGGTCTCGCCGTCGTCGAGCATCTCCTCGCCGACTCCCGCCGCGTGCTGCGGCCGGGCGGCCGGATCCTCTGCGAGATCGGCTCCACGCAAGGCGAAACCGCGCTTCGAAGGGCCGAAAGCTCGGGCTTCGAGTCCGCGAAGCTGCTACGAGATCTTTCGGGGGTCGCGCGCGTCCTGGTGGCGGAAGTTCCGGGGGCGTCCGGCGAAGAAGTGCGACGGCCGTAGCGGCCTCGAAGCGAGGGGAGGAGAATGGACGAGATCATCATCCGCGGCGGACGGCCGCTCGCGGGCACGACCCTGGTGAGCGGTGCAAAGAACGCCGCACTCCCGATCCTCTTCGCGTCCATCCTTTCGCCGGAGCGCTGTCGTCTCGAGAACGTGCCGAAGGTCGCCGACTGCCGCACGGCACGCCATCTCCTCGAGCGGATCGGCGTCGAGCTCGTCGAGCTCGAGGAAGCCGGCTCCGCGGTCGTCCTCCGCACGCCGACGATCCTGAGCTACGAGGCGCCGTACGAGCTCGTCAAGACCATGCGCGCCTCGTTCCTGGCGCTCGGACCGCTCCTCGCGCGCTTCGGCGCAGCACGCGTCGCGACGCCGGGCGGCTGCGCGATCGGCAGCCGGCCCGTCGATCTCCACCTCGAAGGCATGGCGCGGATGGGCGCCGACGTCCGGCACTCGCACGGCTACGTGGAGGCGAGCGCGCCGAGTCGCGGCGAGTCGCCTGCGCGGCTCCGCGGAACGCGAATCGCGTTGCCGTTCCCGTCGGTCGGCGCGACCGAGAACCTGATGCTCGCGGCTTCGCTCGCGATCGGGACGACCGTGATCGAGAACGCCGCGCGCGAGCCGGAGATCGTCGATCTCGCCGAGGTGCTCTCGGAGATGGGCGCGCACGTCGGCGGCGCGGGGTCGTCGGTGATCGAGGTGCACGGGCGCGACGAGCTCGGCGGCTTCTGCCACCGCGTCATTCCCGATCGCATCGAGGCGGGCACGTTCCTGATCGCGGCCGCTGCGACGGGAGGTGACGTGACGGTGCGCGGCGCACGCAGCGAGCATCTCGGGAGCCTCCTCGAAGCGCTCTCGGGCGCCGGGGTGGATCTCGAGACGGAGGGCGACGCGATCCGCGTGCGTGCGAGCCGCGGCCTCCGCGGCATCGACGTCGCGACGGCGCCATTCCCCGGCTTCCCGACGGACCTGCAAGCGCAGCTCATGGCGTTCCTCTGCCGCGCGGAGGGCGAGAGCGTCATCACCGAGACGATCTTCGAGAACCGCTTCATGCACGTGCAGGAGCTCGTCCGCCTCGGGGCCGACATCCGCGTCGACGGCTCGAAGGCGACGGTGCGCGGCGTTCCATCGCTCGAGGGCGCCGAGGTGATGGCGACGGATCTCCGCGCGAGCGTCTGCCTCGTCGTCGCGGCTCTCGGTGCCGCGAACACGACGCGTCTGCAGCGCGTGTACCACCTCGATCGCGGCTACGAGCATCTGGAAGAGAAGCTGACGGCGCTCGGCGCCGACCTGCGGCGCGTGCGCGGGCCGGCGGCGACGTTCGCGCACACTTTCGGCGATGAAAGCGGGGATGGTGCGGGGAGCTCCGGAGCGTCGAACGGGAGCGTCGAGGGGGGCGAGCCGCCGGTGCTGCACGCCGGCGCGCGGGGGGACGGCTCCGCCTCGTGAAGCTCGTCGTCCGGACGACCGAGCCGCGCTTCGCGTCGTTGCGGCGTCGCCTCGCCGAGCGCGGAACGGCGCTCGAAGCGTCGGTCGAGCCTGCGGTGCGGCGGATCCTCGACGACGTGCGCAAGCGCGGCGACGCGGCGGTCGCAGCCGCGACGCTCCGCTTCGATCGCGTGCGCGTTCCGCCTTCGCGGCTCGTGATCGAGCGCGACCGGATGCGCGCGGCGTGCGACGAGCTCTCGCGCGCGGACCTCGGCGCGCTCCGCCTCGCGGCGAAGCGCATCGGCTCGTTCCACGCGCGGCAGCTCGAGCGCTCGTTCCGCTACCGCGACGGGCTCGGTGTCCTTCTCGGACAGGAGATCCGTCCGCTCGCGCGCGTCGGGCTCTACGTCCCGGGCGGGACGGCCTTCTATCCGTCTTCCGTGCTGATGAACGCGATCCCGGCGCGCGTTGCGGGCGTGCGCGAGGTGATCGCGGTCTCGCCGCCGCACGCAGGCGGCGAGCCGCCGACGCTCCTCGCCGCGGCGTACCTCGCCGGCGTCGATCGGATCTATCGCGTCGGCGGCGCGCAAGCGGTCGCTGCGCTCGCGTTCGGGACGCGCCGCATTCCACGCGTCGACAAGATCGTCGGGCCGGGAAACGCGTACGTCGCGACGGCGAAGCGGCTCGTCGCGGGGCTCGTCGGCATCGACATGGTCGCGGGACCGAGCGAGGTCGTCGTCGTCGCGGACGCGCACGCGGAGCCCGAGCTCGTTGCTGCGGACCTTCTCGCGCAGGCGGAGCATGGGACGGACTCGACCGCGATTTGCTTGACGCCGAGCGCGCGCGTCGCCGCGGGAGTGGAGCGCGCTCTCGAGGAGCAGCTCGCGGTCCTGCCGCGCGGCGCTCTCGCGCGGAAGGCGCTGCAGAAGCACGGTGCAGTGATCGTCACGCGGAGCCTCGGGGAAGCGGTCGAGCTCGCAAACGAGCTCGCTCCGGAGCACCTCGAGCTCGCCGTGCGCGAGCCGGCGCGCCTCGTCTCGAAGATCGAGCACGCGGGCGCGATCTTCCTCGGCCATTCGACGCCGGAGGCGTTCGGCGACTACCTGGCCGGTCCGAACCACGTCCTGCCGACGGGCGGCTCGGCGCGCTTCGCTTCGCCGCTCGGCGTGTACGACTTCCTGAAGCGGACGAGCGTGATCCAGGCGGGACCGCGGGCGCTCGCGCGGCTCGGAGGCCCCCTGCGGCGTCTCGCGGCGATGGAAGGGCTCGACGCGCACGGCGCCGCGGTCGCGAAGAGGCTCGGTCGGACCCGCGTGCGACGCTCGGCCTGATCGAGCCTCGGCGACGGTGGCGGTCGCGATCTTCACGTACGGGACGCTCGCGTTCCCGCGGGTGTTCCAGGCCGTCACGGGCCAGACGTTCGTGTCCGCCGTCGCGTGGCTCTCCGGCCACGAGCGCTTTCGCGTCCGCGGCGAGTCGTATCCCGGCCTGCTCGAGACGCGTCGCCGCGCCGTGCGCGGACGCGTCTACTTCGAAGTCGATCCGGAGACCGTCGCCGTCCTCGATCGCTTCGAGGGCTCGCTGTACGGGCGAAGAGGCGTCACCGTAACGCGTATGGACGGCGGAGCGTGCCACGCGGAGTGCTGGATCGTCCCCGCCGAGCGCGCGCACGCGCTGGAGCGAGTGCCGTGGGATCCGGTGCTCTTCGCGCGGCGGGACCTACGCGCGTTTCTCGCCGCTTGCGGCGCTTTCCGAGCCGGACGGCGCGCTTCGGCCGAGACGCCGGCGAAAGGCGCTTGACCCGTTGCACGACCGCGATGTAGGCGCGGGGCGCGCATTCGCGAGACCGCCGATGAGCCGAAGCGCTTCTCCTCTCCTCCATCCATTCAGCCGCCGCCGGTTCCTGCGCGCGATGGGCACCTTCGCCGGCGGCGTCGCGTTCGCACCGCAGCTTCTCGCCGGCTGCGGCGGCTCGTCCGGGTCGGAAGCCGCCGTTCCGCTCACGGTCGATCCTTCGGTCCCGTGGTGGCTGCAGAACAACTTCGGTCCCGTCTCGGGCGAGGTCGAAGCATTCGACCTGCACGTCGAGGGCCGGCTTCCGCCGGAGCTGAACGGACTCTACGCGCGGAACGGGTCGAACCCGCAGAGCGGCGCCTCGCAACACTGGTTCCTCGGCGACGGCATGCTGCACGGCGTCCAGCTCCAGGCGGGGCGCGCGCTCTGGTACCGAAGCCGCTACGTCCGCACGCCGCTCTACGAGCAGGGGCTCGACATCGACGACATCGGCGCGCCGCTCGGTCCGAACAACCAGGCGAACGTGAGCCTCGTGCACCACGGCGGACGCCTCCTGACCTCGGGCGAGGTCGGCGCGCCGTTCCGGATCGATCCACGCGATCTCGGCACGATCGGAGTGCACACCTTCGACGGACGGCTCAACACGTCGTTCACGGCGCATCCGAAGATCGACCCGGCGACGGGCAACATGCATTTCTTCGGCTACTTCTTCGTGCCGCCATACTTGACGTACCACGTCGCGGATCCGAGCGGCGCGATCGTGCACAGCCAGGAGATCCCGGTCACGGCCGGCACGATGATCCACTCCTTCGCGATTACCGATCGCGACGTGATCTTCTGGGAGCTGCCGGTTCTCTTCGACATCGGCGCGATCGGGACTGGCGGCGGCTTCCCCTTCGGCTGGGACGCGAGCTACGGCGCACGGATCGGCATCCTGCCGCTCGGCGGCAACGGGGACCAGATCCGCTGGGTCGAGATCGACCCGTGCTACGTCTTCCACGAGCTGAACGCGCACCGCGAGGGCGACGACGTCGTGATCGACGTGAGCCGCCACGACTTCATGATGAACGGCGAGCGCTTCGGCAGCGATCCGCTGCACGTGCACCGCTGGCGCGTGAGCACGGCAGGTTCGTCGTTGACGTTCCGCGACGAGCGCGTCGTCGACCGCGGCCTCGAGTTCCCGGTGCACGACCGCCGCTTCACCGGGCGGCCGACGCGGCACGGCTGGTTCACGGTGGCGCGGGACCATCCCGACACGCTCGACTTCGGCGGCGTCGCACACCTCGACTACGCGACCGGCGATCTGCGCACGTGGGATCCCGGACCGAACCGCCACATCGGCGAGACGTTCTTCGTCCCGGGCGGGGCGGGCGAGGGCGAGGGCTGGCTGATGACGTTCACGTACGATCACGCGCGCGACACGAGCTCGTTCCTCGTGCTCGAGGCGCAGGACGTCGAGGCCGGCCCGGTCGCCGAGGTCTCGCTGCCGCGCCGCGTGCCGTACGGGTTCCACGGGATCTGGGTGCCGGAGGCGTAGGCGCCCGCGCTTCATGTGCCGTCGGTAGGTACGCGCGCGACTTCCGCGGACCGCGAGGCGGGGTTACGCTGCGACAGGTCGTGGCGGTCCCGTTCGATACGCTCGCCTACGCGCGCCGGCTCAAGGCGGCCGGGTTCTCCGAGCCGCAAGCCGAGGCGCAGGCGGAGGCCCTCGCCGCCGCGATGACGGATACACTCGCGACCAAGTCGGACCTCGAGCATCTGGGGTCGGAGCTCCGGCAGGAGATGGGAGCGATGCGCGAGGAGCTGCGCTCGGAGTTGCATCGTGAGATCGGTCTTCTCCGCTCGGAGATGCGGGAGATGGAGACTCGGCTCACGGTCCGACTCGGCGGAATGATGGTCGGAGGCTTCGGCGCCCTCGCCGTCCTCGTGGAGGTGCTGTAGCCTCTCTTTCGCGGTGGCGACGAATCCGGGAGGGCGACGGGGAACGAGGGGACTCGTCGCGTTGCTCGTGCTCCTCGCGTGCAGCAACAACCCCTACCCGGACGCCGACGCCGAGCGGAAGGTCCTCTACCTCCCGTTCGCGCAGACGCCGAAGACGCTCGACCCCGCCGTGGCGTACTCGACCGCGGATCACGAGGTCACGGGCCCCGTGCACAGCACGCTCCTCGAGTACGCCTACCTCGCGCGGCCGTACCGTCTGATCCCGGGGCTCGCGGAGGAAATTCCCGAGCCGCGCGACCTCGGCGACGGCCGGGTCGCGTACCGCTTCCGCCTGCGCCCGGAGCTCCTCTTTGCGGAGGACCCCTGCTTCGCGCTCGGCGGCGAGGGCGCGCGTACACGCCGCATCGTCGCGTCGGATTTCGCGTTCGAGCTGATGCGGCTCGGCGATCCGGCCGTCGGCAGCCCCGTCCAGACGACGTTCGCCCGCCTCGTCGGCTTCGAGGAGTTCTCGAAGCGCCTCGCTTCGCTGCGCGAGAGCGATCCCGCATTCGCGAAGGAGCGCATCGACCGCCAGTACGCGGCTGCCGGCGGCATCGAGGGCGTGCGCGTCCTCTCCGATCGGGAGCTCGAGATCGTCCTGGCCGAGCCGTACCCGCAGATCCTCTTCTGGTTCGCGATGGAGTTCACGGCGCCGATCCCGTGGGAGGCGATCGCCTACTACGATGGCGAGGGCGGGCGTCCGCTCTTCGCGGAGCATCCGGTCGCGAGCGGTCCGTTCCGCATCGCGCGATACGAGAAGCGGAGCCGCATCACGCTCGAGCGGAACGAGAGCTGGTACGGCGTGCGCCATCCGGAGTGGCGCGCGCCCGGCGCGACCTACCCGGAGACGGGCTCGCCCGAGGACGAGGCCGCGGGCCTCCTCGAAGCAGCCGGAAAGTCTCTTCCGCTCGTCGAGCAGGTCGACCTCGTGCTCGAGAAGGAGGCGATGCCCGCGTTCAACAAGTTCCTGCAGGGCTACTACGACGAGTCGTCGATCGTCGAGGAGCGCTTCGACCAGATCGTCGCCGAGGGGAACCTCTCGCCCGAGATGGCGAAGCTCGGGATGCGGCTCCGGAAGTCGATCGTCCCCGCCGTCTACTACCTCGGCTTCAACATGGACGACGCGGTGCTCGGGCGCGACGGCGGCGAGCGCTCGCGGAAGCTTCGCCAGGCGATGAGCCTCGCGATCGACTCGCGCGAGTTCATCGGCATCTTCATGAACGACCGCGGGATCCCGGCCGACTCGCCGATCCCGCCCGGGATCTTCGGGCACGGCGCGGCTTCTCCGAATCCCTATCGCGCACCCGACCTGGAGCGCGCGCGAAAGCTCCTCGAGGAGGCGGGCTACGGCGGCGGCGTCGATCCGAGCACCGGACGGGCTCTTCGCTTGACGTTCGACACCTCCGACACGACCGCGCGCGGCCGGCTCCGCTTCCAGTTCTTCGTGCAGTCATGGCGGAAGCTCGGCATCGACGTCGAGATCGCGGCGACGAACTACAACCAGTTCCAGGACAAGGTGCGGAAGGGCGCGTACCAGCTCTTTCTCTGGGGCTGGGTCGCGGACTATCCGGATCCGGAGAACTTCCTCTCGCAGCTCTGGGGTCCGCTGGGACGGTCGGTCAGCGGCGGCACGAACACCGCGAACTTCGCCGATCCGAAGTACGACGAGCTCTTCCTCGAGATCCGAAACCTGCCGGACGGTCCGGAGCGGCTCGATCGCATTCGACGCATGGCCGAGATCGTCGAGCAGGAGCGACCGTGGATCGAGCTCTTCTATCCGGAGGACTACACGCTCTACCACGGTTGGCTCCAGAACGTGAAGCCGCTCGGGATGTCGTTCTCGACGCTGAAGTACCTCGACGTCGAGCCCGCTCCGCGCGCGGAGCTGCGCCTCGCATGGAACGAGCCCGTGACGTGGCCGGCGTGGGCTCTCGCCGTGCTCGCCGTCGTGGCGATCGCGCCCGCGGTCGTCACCTACTTCCGCGAGAGGCAATGAAGAGGCGGATCGCGAGATGAAGATGCGCTCGCGAACGCGAGCGCGGTGACGTCGCGGAGCGCCGACGAGCTCCTCGCCGTCGTCGACCGCCTCGGTGACCTCGTTTAGGCCGACGGCTCCGCGACTTCGGAGAGGTCGTCGTAGAGGATCGCGAGCGCCAGCCCGCACCACATCACCGAAACGATCACGCCCACGAAGAGGAGGGCGAGTCCGGCGAGAGCGATCGCGATGGCGAGGGCGGCGAAGACCGTGAGCTGTCCGAAGATCGGCCCCGTTCGTTGCCAGCTTCGTTGCAGAGCTTCGAGCGCCCCGACGTCCTCTTCGACGATGATGTAGGGAACGAAGAGGAATCGGAGCGCGAGAAAGAGCGGCAGGAGCGCGAGGACGCTACTCGCCGCGAGGAACCCGGCGGACTGGCCGACCAGGCCGATCATGATCGCGACCGCGAGCGGCAGGCTCGCGACGACGAGCACGAGCGAGAGGAGGGCGTTCGTCAGCACACACGTCCCGAACGCCCTCTGCAGGGGAAGGAAGAGATCGCTCACCTCGACGCGCCCGCCACGCGCCGCGACGAGGTAGACGTAGTAGAGACCGAAGCTGAGCGGCCCGATGATCACGAGCTGGTACAGGAGGATCAGCACGTTGCCGAGGCCACCGAAGTCGAACCTCGACGGGATCAGGAACGCCGCGAAGATCGCGAACGCGAGGAGGAAGCGGCCGAGCTGCTCCCAGAGCTTCGGCCAAGCCCGTCGGAACGCGGAGAGCGCGCTCGGGGCTGCGGCTGCTTCGAGCGTGGTCACCGTACGTCGTTTCGGTCGTTCCCGGCCGTCTCTGTAGTTCTCCGTCCTCGCCGTCGACACGAGCGTCGAACCGCGAGAGTCGTGCGACCTCGCACCTCCTGGGCTCGTATGTCAAGATCGCGGCCATGGCAGGGCGGAGCCCGAAGAAGAAGACGAAGACACGGGCGCGAGCGCCTCGCGCAGCCGCGCCTGCTTCGAGCGGGCGCCGCGCCTCCGTGGCCCGGACGACGCGCGAGACGAGCATCTCGGTCGAGCTCTCGCTCGACGGCTCCGGCCAAGCGAAGATTTCGACCGGCGTCCCGTTCCTCGACCACATGCTCGAGCTCTGGAGCAAGCACGGGTTCTTCGACTTGACCGTCGCCGGGACGGGCGACCTCGAGGTCGACCAGCACCACACGGTCGAGGATGTCGGGCTGACGCTCGGCCAGGCGTTTCGCGAGGCCCTCGGCGACAAGGCGGGAATCCGCCGCTTCGGGCAGGCGACCGTGCCGCTCGACGAGGCGCTCGTCTCCGTCGTCGCGGACCTCTCGGGCCGGCCGTATCTCGTCTACGAGCTCGAGCCCGGCCAGGAGCGCGTCGGCGCCTTCGACACCGGGCTCGTGCACGACTTCCTCCTCGCGTTCGTCAACGAAGTGCGGATGAACCTGCACATCGACTGCCTGCGCGGCCGGAATCCGCACCACATGATCGAGGCGGCCTTCAAGGGCCTCGGGCGCGCCCTCGACGCCGCGACGCAGCGCGATCCGCGCTTGACGGGAGTGCTCTCGACCAAGGGCCTCTTGTGATCGCGATCGTCGACTACGGCGTCGGCAACCTGCGGAGCGCCCAGAAGGGGCTCGAGCGGGCGGCGGCGGAAGAAGGGCTCGCCGTCGACGTGCGCGTCACCGGCTCGGCCTCCGACATCGAGCGCGCGGAAGCGGTCGTGCTTCCCGGAGTCGGCGCTTTCGGCGCTTGCATGTCGAGCCTCGAAGGAGCGGGGCTGACCGACGTCGTCGTGCGCGCCGCGGGCTCGGGTCGTCCCTTCTTCGGCATCTGCGTCGGCATGCAGATCCTCTTCGAGGAGAGCGACGAGTTCGGCCGCATCGCCGGGCTCGGCGTGCTGCCGGGACGCGTCGTTCGCTTCCGCTCGACGGACGTCAAGGTGCCACACATGGGGTGGAACGGGCTTCGCCTGCACGGTGCAGCGCCGATGCTCGCCGGGATCGACGAAGGGACGCACTACTACTTCGTGCACTCGTACTACGCCGAGCCTTCGGATCCGGACGTCGTCGCGGCGACCGCCACCTACGGCGACGAGGAGTTCACCGCGGCGGTCTCGCGCGACGCCGTCTTCGCGACGCAGTTCCACCCCGAGAAGAGCCAGGACGCCGGCATCCGGCTCCTCCGGAACTTCGTCCGCTCCGCCTCGGCGCCGGTCCGCGTGGCCGTTCCCGCGTGAGGTCCTTCGCGGCCATTCCCGCGATCGACCTGCGGGGCGGTCGCTGTGTGCGCCTCGTGCGCGGCGACTTCGCGGCGGAGACGACGTACGGCGACGATCCCGTCGCGATGGCGCGACGCTGGGCGGACGAGGGTGCCGAGCGACTGCACGTCGTCGACCTCGACGGCGCGGCGCGCGGCGAGCGCGCGCACCGCTCCGTCATCGCGCGCATCTGCGCCGCGCTCGCCATCCCCGTGCAGGTTGGCGGAGGTCTTCGCGACATCGACGCGATCGCGAGCGTGCTCGAAGCAGGTGCGGAGCGCGCGATCCTCGGGACCGTCGCCGTGAGCCGGCCCGAGCTGGTCGACCAGGCGTGTGCTCGCTTCCCGGGTCGGATCGCCGTCGGCATCGATCAGCGCGAGGGACGCGTCGCGACCGCGGGCTGGCTCGCCGACTCGGCCGCGGGTCCGCTCGAGGTCGCGCGACGCGCCGAAGCGGCGGGCGCCGCGGCGATCGTCTTCACCGACATCTCGCGCGACGGCACGGGCGCCGGAGCGAACCTCGAAGCGACGGTCGAGCTCGCGAACGCGCAGTCGGTCCCGGTGATCGTCTCCGGCGGCGTCGCTTCGATCGACGACGTGCGAAGCGCGCGTGCCGCGTACGACGCGGGCGCGAACCTCGCGGGCATCATCATCGGACGCGCCCTCTACGAGGGGCAGGTGCGGCTCGCGGAAGCCGTCGCCGCGGCGGCGGGGTAGGCGATGCTCGCCCGTCGCATCATCCCGTGCCTCGACGTCAAGGCGGGGCGCGTCGTCAAGGGGATCGGCTTCGTCGGCCTCCGCGACGCCGGCGACCCGGTCGAGGTCGCGACGCGCTACGACGCGGAGGGCGCGGACGAGCTCTGCTTCCTCGACATCACCGCCTCGCACGAGGAGCGCGGGATCCTGCTCGACGTCGTTCGCGAGACGGCGGAGCGCTGCTTCATGCCGCTGACGGTCGGCGGCGGCGTGCGCACCGAGGACGACATTCGCACGCTGCTCCGCGCCGGTGCGGACAAGGTCTCCTTCAACACCGCGGCGGTCGCGGATCCGACCGTCGTCGCGCGCTCGGCAGAGCGCTTCGGAACGCAGTGCATCGTCGTCGCGATCGACGCGAAGCGCGTCCCCGGTGAAGCGCGCTGGGAGGTCTACACCCACGGCGGACGTCGCGCGACCGGGCTCGACGCCGTCGAGTGGGCCGTTCGCTTGACGGAGGGCGGCGCCGGGGAGGTGCTGCTCACCAGCATGGACCGCGACGGCACACGCGACGGCTACGACCTCGAGCTGACGTCCGCGGTCTCCGACGCGGTCTCGGTCCCGGTGATCGCCTCGGGTGGAGCCGGCAACCTCGAGCATCTGCACGAGGGACTGGTGAAGGGGCACGCGAGCGCCGTCCTCGCCGCTTCGATCTTCCACTACCAGGAGTACTCGATCCGCCACTGCAAGGAGTATCTGCGCGAGCGCGGTGTGCCGGTCCGTCTCTAGTGTCCCGTTCCTGAAGTTCGGCGCATAAGGCTGCGAGGGATTTTCGTCGCTGCCGAGTCGCGACGACGAGGGAATATTGGGCATATTTCGAGGAGGAGCAACGAAGGCAGCGGCGAAAAGAGCCGCAGAATTATGTGGCGAACTTCAGGGACGGGACACTAGGAGCCGGTACGAGCGATGACCCCGGAGCAGACCGCCGAGTCTCGAGAGGACAGGCTCCGCCTCCGCGCCGGCGCGGTTTCGCTCGCCGTCGGCATCGCGCTTCTCGTCGTCAAGTATTTCGCGTGGCTGTGGACCGGCTCGGCCGCGATCCTCTCCGACGCGCTCGAGTCGATCGCGAACGTCGCCGGCGCCCTGTTCGCGTTCGGCGGCTTGCTCTTCGCGCGCCGTCCCGCGGACGCGGGCCATCCGTACGGCCACGGGAAGATCGAATACATGAGCGCCGTCTTCGAAGGCGGCCTGATCGCCTTCGCCGCGATCTTCATCGTCTGGTACGCGATTCGCGAGATCATCCTCGGCGCGGAGGTGGAGGCGGTCGACCTCGGGCTGGCCCTCACCATCGGCGCGGGACTCGTGAACGCGTCGCTCGGCTGGTGGCTCGTGCGTGTCGGCGAGCAGACGCGATCGGTCGCGCTCGTCGCGGACGGGCGGCACGTCCTCTCCGATTTCGTGACGAGCGTCGGCGTCGTGCTCGGACTCGGGCTCGTCCGCGTGACCGGCATGGCGCTCTTCGATCCGCTGGCCGCTCTGGTGGTCGGCCTGAACCTGGCGTGGACGGGCATCGGCGTCGTCCGCCACGGCGCGGGCGGTCTTCTCGACGAGGAGGACGCGGTGGTCCTGCGGCGGCTCGTCGGCGCGTTCGAGGCGAGCGTGTTTCCGGGGATCATCCGCGTGCACCGGCTCCGCGCGATCCGCTCCGGTCGCGAGACGCACGCGGACGCGCATCTGATCGTGCCCGAATACTGGACCGTCGAGCGCGCTCACGAAGCGGTCGCGGAGTTCACGAAGCACGTCCTCGCGACGGACGACGTCGAAGGGGACATCGTGTTCCACACGGACCCCTGCGCGCGGGCGTTTTGCGCGGTGTGCGACGTCGCGGATTGCCCGGTCCGCCGCGAGGCGTTCACGGGGAGGCCGCCGCTGACCGTGGAGGAGGCGCGGCTCGCGGAGCCGCTCCCGTGGAGGCGCCCGGCTCCGTGACCGCGTGCGCGGTCGGCCCGGCCGGTCGTGCGCGCCGGAGGACGATCCAGCCGGCGCGCTCGGTCTCGATGCGAAATCCTTCTTCGGCGACGAGACGGCGCGCGTACTCGCGGTAGGACGCCTCGGTGTCGAGGCCGGGCAGAAGCCGGATGTCGACCGGGAAGCGATTTCAATACTCGATCGAGCGCTGCGGCGCGAACGACGAGAGGAGGTTCAGCGCGATCTCGCTCGCGGCGGCGATCAGGACGTCGGGTGCGAGGAGACTCGTCCCACCGAAGGGGAGGAAGGTCCCGCGCAGGTACGCTCGCCCTTCCGGGCCGAACATCCTCTCGAGCAGGATCGTCGGGTCGGCGACGAGGGCTTGGCCCACCGCGAGCCAGCTCCGGCCGAGATGACGGTAGCGGCCGAACGCGTTCGAGCCGCCCGGGTTGAGCGCCGGCAGGATCACGAAGAAGCACGTCGCGAACCAGGCGAGCCCGGCGGCGAAGAGCGCCGCGCCGACCTTGCGCAGCCCTTCGAGCAGGAGGACCACGCCGAGCATCGCGACGACGAGCGCCGCGTTCTCCTGCGTCGCGAGCATCAGCAGGCTCGCGAGGAGAAGGGCGGGCGCGTCCGCGCCCAGACGCCGTCGGGCCACGAGGAAGAGCGGGATCATCCCCGAGGCCACGAGGAGCGCCTGGACGACGATCAGCGTCTCGGGCCCGTCATGGATCCAGTACAGGGCCGCGATCGGGAGGAGGATGAGATTGACGTGGTCGGCGAGGTGGTTCGTCGAGTGCGGCGGGAACGCGACCATGTAGGTGTACTCGAACCAGCGGCCGTGGGCTGTGTTCCAGGTGACGTGGTGCTGGAAACCCAGGTCGTGGGCGTTCGACTGGAAGGAGAGGTGCCGCAGGATGCCGAGGCCGCCGAGCTCGACCGCCCAGGCGGCGGCGAGAACGAGCGCGAGGCCGAGCCCGAGAGGGACGCGGCTCTCGACGGAGGGCTCCGCCCGGCTCTTTCCGATTCCCGGCACCCGCGACGCTCGGCTCGCGACGCAGATACCCGGTCGGGATCGGGAGGACAATGCGGGCGCAGATCATGACGCAGACTCCCTCGCTTCCCTGTGCCGTCGACACCGTGATAATCGAAGCCGCTCTAAGCTCGAAGCCCGCGGCTGCCGCCGCGGGGCGCTCCCACGTGCGTCTCCCGAAGCGGCGGCCCCTTGCGCCAGGGAGAGGCCATGCGCGATCGTGGATCCAAGCACGTCGGTGTCGATGGGGGGGGGGCTCGTCGCCCTCGTGGTGGCCCTTGCGACGATTCTCGTCGCGGCTCGGCCTTCCGAAGCGAGCTTCGTCACCTTCGAGAGCGGACACGTTCGCCCGCTCGCACTGACGCCCGACGGCTTGCGGCTTCTCGCCGTCAACACGCCGGACAACCGCCTCGAGATCTTCGACGTCGACGCGAATGGCGACTTGACGCACGGCGGCGCGGTGCCGGTCGGTCTCGAGCCGGTCGCGGTCTCGGTGCGCTCGGACGGCAGCGAGGCGTGGGTCGTCAACCACTTGTCGGACAGCGTCAGCATCGTCGACCTGACGTCGGTGCCGCCCCGTGTCGAGAGGACACTTCTCGTCGGCGACGAGCCTCGCGACGTCGTGTTCGCGGGCGCCGGCCTCGGGCGCGCCTTCATCACGACCGCGCACCGTGGGCAGAACACGCCCTTCCACTCGACGATCGAGACGACCCTGCGCGCGCCCGGCGTCGGCCGCGCCGACGTCTGGGTCTTCGACGCGGCGAACCTCGGCAGCCCGATGGGCGGGACGCCGCTCACGATCGTCACCCTCTTCGGCGACACGCCGCGCGCTCTCGCGGTCAGCCCGGACGGGACGCGCGTCTACGCCGCCGTTTTCCACTCCGGCAACCGCACGACGACGGTCTCCGAAGGCGTCGTGTGCGATGACGGCAACCTGAACAACAACACCGTACCGGGTCCGTGCACTCTCTCCGGCACGAGCTATCCGGGTGGCCTGCCGCTGCCGGAGAGGAGCTCGGACGGCGTCGGCCGGCCCGAGACCGGGCTGATCGTCCGATTTCACGCCGCCTCGGGCCAGTGGCGCGACCAGCTGAACCGCAACTGGAACAACGGCGTCAAGTTCAACCTCCCCGATCGCGACGTCTTCGTGATCGACGCGACGCAGAACCCGCCCGCGCAGCTCGCCGGCCCGGCCGGCTTCTTCGCCGGCGTCGGTACCGTGATCTTCAACATGATCACGAACCCGGTGGACGGGACGGTCTACGTGACGAACACGGAGGCGCGGAACGAGGTCCGCTTCGAAGGCCCGGGGATTCTCGGCGGCAGCACGGTGCGCGGACACCTCCACGAGTCGCGCGTCTCCGTCCTCGCGGGCGGCACGGTCACGCCGCGCCATCTGAACAAGCACATCGACTACGGCGTCGTCCCGAGCGCCCCGGGCGTCGAGGCTTCGAGCCTCGCGACGCCGCTCGGCATGGCGATCACGGGCGACGGAGAGACGCTCTACGTCGCGGCGTTCGGCTCGAGCAAGGTCGGTGTGTACGACACCGACATGCTCGAGCTCGACACGTTCACGCCGGCGGCCGTGCCGCACATCGACGTGACCGGCGGCGGTCCGAGCGGTCTCGTCCTGAACGAGGCGAAGAGCCGTCTGTACGTCTTCACCCGCTTCGACAACTCCGTCTCGGTGATCGACACGGGCACGAACGACGAGCTGCAACACATCGGCGTCTACAATCCCGAGCCGGTCAGCGTCGTCGGCGGACGACCGCTCCTCTACGACGCTTCCTTCACGTCGAGCAACGGCGAGGCGTCGTGCTCGAGCTGCCACATCTTCGGCGATCTCGACAGCCTCGCGTGGGATCTCGGCAATCCCGACGACGTCGTCCTGGAGCAGGAGAATCCCTTCCGCGTGACCGATCCGCTCGGCAGCTCGTTCCCGGACCACCATCCGATGAAGGGTCCGATGACGACGCAGAGCCTGCGCGGCATGGCGAACCACGGCCCGATGCACTGGCGCGGCGATCGCTCCGGCGCGAACGACCCCGGCGGCAGCGCGTTCGACGAGGACGCGGCGTTCAAGCGGTTCAACGTCGCGTTCGAGGGCTTGCTCGGGCGCGAGGGTCCGCTGACGGCGGACCAGATGCAGGACTTCACCGACTTCATCCTGCAGGTGACCTATCCGCCGAACCCGATCCGCAACCTCGACGACAGCTTGAACGACGACCAGGAGGCGGGACGGGACTTCTACTTCAACAGCTCACCGTCGGACGTCTTCCAGACGTGCAACGGCTGCCATGTCCTCGACCGCGCGCAGGGCTTCTTCGGCGGCGACGGTCGCTCCAGCTTCGAGAACGAGCCGCAGCTCCTGAAGATCGCGCACCTACGCAATCTCTACCAGAAGATCGGCATGTTCGGGATGCCGCAGATCCCGTTCGTCAACGGCGGCGACAACGCGCACAAGGGCGATCAGATCCGCGGCTTCGGCTTCTTGCACGACGGCAGCATCGACACGATCTTCCGCTTTCACGACGCGATCGTGTTCAACCAGTGCATTCCGGTCTTCGGCTGCATCAATGCCGGCGGCTTCCCGAACGGCGCGGAGGGCGATCCGCTGCGGCGGCAGGTCGAGGCGTTCATGTTCGTCTTCGACAGCGACCTCGCGCCGATCGTCGGGCAGCAGGTGACGCTTTCGAGCACGAGCGGATCCGATGCGGGAGCGCGGATCTCGCTGCTGATCTCGCAGGCGGAAGCGGACTACTTCATCGGCTCGAAGAGCTGCGATCTGGTCGTGAAGGGCTACGTCGCGGGCGAGCCTCGCGGCTGGCTCTACGATCCGGACACCAACGGCTTCGAGAGCGATCGCCTGGCCGAGACGTTGCTGAGCGACGCGGCTCTGCGGGGCCTCGCTTCGGTTCCAGGGCAGGAGCTCACGTACACGTGCGTTCCGCCCGGGTCGGGAGAACGGATCGGCATCGATCGTGACGAGGACGGAGTCCTCGACGGCGACGAGAGCGGCGGCGGCGGAGGACGCTGCCCGCCGGCGCCCGTGGTGGGCTGCCGCGCACCGGGTCGGTCGGACCTGCAGATCAAGGGCGTGGCCGGCAAGGAGAAGCTCACCTGGAAGTGGCTCCGCGGCGCGCAGACGGACGTCGCCGACTTCGACGACCCCGTGGGCACGTCGACCACCTACGACCTGTGCCTCTACGCGGACGGCGAGTTCGTCGCCGAGCTGAGCGTGCCGTCGCCGACCGGCTGGAAGGCCGTCGGCAGCGGCTTCAAGTACTCCGACAAGACGCTCTCGAACGACGGCATCCAGACGATCCAGCTGAAGGCGGGTGCAACGGAGAAGGCGAAGATCACGGTCCTCGGGAAGAAGAGCGGGCTGCCGTTGCCGCCGATCCCGCCGCCCGGCTTCGCTCTGCCGTTCACGGTGCAGCTCGACAACGACGCGGGCGAGTGCTGGGAGTCGACCTTCCCGGCGGCGCTCGTGAACGGTGGCGGAGAGCTCCGAGCGCGGTTCTGACGAGCGAGCGCGGCGAGCCCGCCGCAGAGGCCCGAAGTGGGGCCGCCATTGACGCTGGAGAGGGTTTTCACGAAGATCTGAGCCGATGGCGGCCCCGGAGTCTCGCGACCGGAACGATCGTCGGTGGCGTGGATTCGTTCAGGCGAGCGCCAAGATCGCCGGCGACGGCGAGCCTGCGGACCTCTTCGGCGCGATCCTCGACGCGGTCATCACGCTCTTCGATCTCGAAGCGGCGAGCATCGGCCTCGTCGATCCGACCGGCAGCCGCGTCCGGTTCGTCCTCTCGCGCGGCCCGGCGAAGCTCGACGAGTTCGAGGTCGAAACGGGCGTCGGAATCGCCGGCTGGGTCGCGCAGACGGGCGAGGGCCTGATCGTCAACGACGTCGCGAACGACGAGCGCTTCTTCGGCGGCATCGACGAGAAGACGGGCTTCCGGACGCGCGCGATCCTCTGCGCGGCTCTCAAGACCGAGGAGCGCATCGTCGGCATCATCGAGGCGATCAACCCGAAGCGACGCGACGAGTTCGTGGAGAGCGACCTCGATCTGCTGAACGCGTTCGGCGGCGTCGCGGCGAACGCGCTCGAGCGGGCGCGGACGCTTTCGACCCTTCGCGGGACGAACGCGGAGTTCCGCGCGGAAGCGGGCGAGCGTTACCGGCTGGTGCTCGGGAAGAGCCCGACGATGCAGAAGGCGCTCGAGCTCGCTCACACGGCGGCGGGCTCCTCGAGCACCGTGTTGCTGCTCGGCGAGAGCGGCACTGGGAAAGAGGTCGTCGCACGCGCGATCCACCAGTGGAGCGCGCGGGCGAACGCTCCGTTCATCGCGGTGAACTGCACGGCGCTCAGCGCAGAGCTTCTCGAGAGCGAGCTCTTCGGTCACGAGCGCGGCTCGTTCACCGGCGCGATCGCACAGCGGAAGGGACGCTTCGAGCTCGCCGACACCGGCACTCTCTTCCTGGACGAGATCGGGGAGCTCGCGCCGACGCTGCAAGCGAAGCTTCTGCGCGCGCTCCAGGATCGCGAGTTCCAGCGCGTCGGCGGCGAGAGGACGATCCGCGTCGACGTTCGTATCGTCGCCGCGACGAATCGCGACCTGCGCGCCGCGGTGCGCGCGCGGACGTTCCGCGAGGACCTCTACTACCGGCTGAACGTCATCGCGATCGAGCTTCCCTCTCTCCGCGAGCGGCGGGAGGACGTGCCCGAGCTCGTCGATCACTTCGTGCATCACTTCGCCCGCGAGATGAACCGGACGGGGCTCGGCGTTTCGGACGAGGCTCTGTCGGCGCTGCGGACGTACCCGTGGCCGGGGAACGTGCGCGAGCTGCAGAACGCGATCGAGCGGGCGATCGTCCTCGCGCGCGGGACGGAGATCCTGCTTTCGGATCTTCCGCGGGACATCAGCGAGCCGCTCTCGGAGGCGGTGAGCGCCGCGGCGGGGCTGGACGGCGTGCCCGAGGAGCTCGAGCTCCGTGAGGCGGTGGACGTCTTCACGAAGGTCCGCATCTCGCAGGCTCTGGCGTCCACGGGCGGTAGCCAGACGGCCGCGGCGCGCAAGCTCGGTCTGCCGCAGTCGAATCTTTCGCGGTTGATGAAGCGTCTCGGCTTGCGATGAGCAACGGGAGCTCGACGCAGTTCCGGGTGATCGCAGCGTTCACCGGGTTCATCGGCGCATGGCTGCCGTTCTTCCTGCATGGTCCGATCCCGGAGAAGCTCGATCGCGTGCGGATCAACGGCGCGCTCGCCGTCTGGGGCTGGTTCGTCGCGCGGATGCTGATCGGCGTCGTCGTGGGAACGACGACTTGGCCGCGGATCGTGTGGGTGCGCGGCGCGCTGTTTGGATTCTTGATGATGCTGCCCACGGGAATCATCTCGCTCGCGACGCCGGGGTGCGGTCCCGAGTGCATGGCGGCGAACCTCTCGACGGGCGCCCTGGTCGGCGTGCTCGCGGGCGGCGCGGCGTGGTTCTTGACGGGGCGGCATCACGGATGAGCGCGCGGCGCGCCCTCGATCGTCGTCGCGCTGCGGTGCTGTTCGCAGATATCGTGGGGTTCACCGCGCTCTCCGAAAGCGCCGGTGTCGAACACGCCTACGCCGTCGTCACCGGCTGCCTGAAGCTGCTCGATGGCGTGGCCCGCCAGCACGGGGGCGTCGTCGACAAGTACCTTGGTGACGCCTTGATGGCGGTGTTCGGGATACCTGCTCCACTCGACAACCCTTCGGCCGCGGCGATCGGCGCGGCGCTCGAGATGCAGCGTACGGTCGACGCCTACAATCGACAGGTCCAGGCGCCGGTGCCACTGCTCCTCAAGGCCGGCGTGAACACGGGCATGATGACAGCGGGCGATCTGCTCAGCGACGTCGTGCGTGAGTTCCACGTCATGGGCGACGCCGTCAACATTGCGGCGCGGTTGAAGGAGCGCTCGGTGCCCGGCGCGGTCTATGTCGGCGGCGACGCCGCCAACGAGGCCGGAGATCGCTTCCGCTTCGATCCCCTGCCGCCGCTCGCTCTCAAGGGCAAGTCGGCAAGCGTCGCGGCATACGCAGTCCTTGGCTCCTCGGACGACGAGCGCGCCGTGTGGCCGGAGACCACTTCGTTCACGCCGCTCGTCGGTCGCAGGCACGAGCTCGCGGTGCTCCGCGCGTCGCTGGGTGCGTTGGCCGACGGCACCGGTGGAGTGGTGGCGCTCTTCGGCGAGGCCGGAATCGGCAAGACGCGGCTGCTGTACGAGCTGGCGGCGGGTGCGGCGGATGCGACACCGCCGAGCGCTGCGCTTGCCGCCGCCCGAACAGTCGGAGCGGCGGTGGAAGCGCTCGCGTCCGCGGCCGGGCCCATCGCGATCGCGCTCGACGATGCGCACGAGCTGGACATCGACGCAGTTGCGATATCCGAGCTCTTCGCGCACGTTGCGTCGCGTCCGGTCCTGCTCCTTCTTGCGGGGCGAGACGGCGGCGCGACCGAGCACGTGCGCGACGCGGCCGAGGGCCGCGGTGTGCGCTACCAGGAGCTTCGTCTCGGGCCACTTTCCGACGGCGAAGCTGCCGATTTGCTGGAGCGGGTCCAGGCGGGCGCGGAGCTCGCGGACGAGGCCCGCTCTCTCGTCCTCGAGCGCGCGCGCGGCAACCCTTTCCGTCTCGTTTTCGGAACTCTCCTCGCACCCGCTCTCGAGTCGGAGCGAGGACACGCGGCGATCGGTGTCGAGCGCTCGAGCGAATCGGAGCGGCGGCGTGCGACGGTCATGTTCGCCGACATCTCGGGCTTCACGGCGCTCTCGGAGCGGCTCGATCCGGCGGAGGCGTACGACGCCGTCACCGGCTGCCTTCGGCTGCTGCACGCGACGGCGGAGAAGCACGGCGGAACCGTCGACAAGTACCTGGGCGACGCCGTGATGGCCGTCTTCGGTGTGCCGATCGCGATCGAGGACGCGCCGTGCGCCGCCATCAATGCCGCGATCGAGATGCGCCGCAACGTGCGCGCCTACAACGAGCAACGTGCGTTTGCGACGCCGCTCGACGTGCACATCGGGATCGACACCGGCCTCGGCATCGCCGGCGACGTGAGTGGACCCCTGCTGCGCGAGTTCGCGCTGATGGGGGACTCCGTCGGTCGTGCGTCGCGGCTCACCTCGCTCGCGCCGAACGGCCACGTCTATCTCGGGGAGGAGACGGTACGCGCGGTGCGCCACCGCTTCGCCGTCCAGCCGGTCGAGCCGGGGGAGGGGAAGGGCGGTGCGCCGGGTGATGTCGTCTACGACCTGTTGTCCGAGCGCGAGCAGATACATCGTCCACGTCTGGGCCGCGGCGAAACGCTATTCACCGAGCTCGTCGGCCGTACGGAAGAGGTCGACCTCCTGCGCGCCGCCGTGAAGGACCTCGCGTCCGGTCGTGGCGGCATCGCGGGAATCTTCGGCGATCCCGGCATCGGGAAGTCGCGTCTTCTCGAAGAGCTACGGGCAGAGGCCGCTGCGCGGAATGTCCGGTGCCTCGACGCACGCTCTCTCGCGATCTTTGCGCCGGTACGCTTCCACCCGTTCGTCGACTTGCTGCACGCTCTGACGGGCATCGCCGGAGACGATGACGAGACTGCGCTCGGCAAGCTGGCCGACGCGACCCACTCCCTTCTTGGGGAGGCGGCCGAGGAGATTCTGCCCTTCCTAGGAGTCGTGCTGGGGCTCCGCCTACCGCCGGAGATGCAGGCTCGCGTCGACGCCGTCAAGGGCGACGCGCTCGACCGTCTCCTCTTGCGAGCCGTCCGCGAGCTTTTCGAAGGACTCGCAGCGGCGGCTCCGCTCGCGGTGGTATTCGAAGACCTCCACTGGGCGGATCGGTCTTCGGTCGAGATGCTCGCGAGCCTGCTGCGGATGGTGCATGAGACGCGAATCCTGTTCGTCTTCGCCGCGCGCCCGGGTTTCCCCGAAAGCGCCGGGCTCGTCTCGGAGACAGCGATGGAGGTCGGCGGCGACCGCTACCGTCCGCTCGAACTCCGGCCGCTCGATCGCTCGGGCGTGCGCCGTCTCCTGGCCGGGTTGTTTGCGCATGGAGAGATGCCCCGGGCGCTACGCGAGCGACTCGAGACCCACACCGCGGGAAGCCCGCTCTTCCTCGAAGAGCTCGTGCGTACTCTCGTCGAGCAGGGTGTCCTCGAAGCCGTCGGTGACAAGCTGCAGGCGACTGCGGCGCTGGAGAGCGTCAGCGTTCCGGGCACGGTGCAGGAGGTCATCCTGTCACGTGTCGACCGCCTCGATCCGAGTGCCAAGCAGATCCTGCAGCTCGCGGCGGTGATCGGCCGTAGCTTTTCCGACGGGCTCCTTACGCGCGTCGCGTCGGAGCCCACACGCGTGCCGGAGGCGCTGCGCAAGCTGCTCGATGCGCAGCTTCTCGTCGAGCGGGCACGCGAGGGCCGGAGTGAGCTCGCCGTCAAGCATCCCATGATCCAGGAGGTCACGTACGAGGCGATCCTCGAGTCGCGCCGCGAGGAGTTGCACCGCGCGGTTGCTGCGGCGATCGAGGTGGAGTCCGACGCGGGCGATCCCGCGCGTCACGGCCTGCTCGCCTATCACTACAGCCGGGGCCGCGACCTCGGCCGCGCCGAGGACCATCTGCTGCGCGCCGGCGATGACGCGGCGCGGGCCGGTGCGTCGGCCGAGGCCGTCTACTTCTTCGAGGAAGCATCCCGCCTCTACCTTGCTCGTCACGCTGACGGCGGAGATCCCGCGAAGCGAGTCGAGCTCGAGAAGAAGCTCGCGACCGCCTACTTTTACCGCGGCCGTCTGGTCGATGCCGGCGAACAGTTCAATCGCGCCCTGGGCCGCCTCGGAATCCGCATCCCGCGCGGCCGCGGCGATCTGAACCTGAGCCTGTTGCGCTCGCTGCTGGCCTCTCTGGCGCCGCTTTACTTGCCCCTCGGGCGCCGCCGCCCGCCGGCGAGCGCGTACGACCTCGAGGTGCTCGAGCTGATGCTCGATCGCGCGCGTGCGCAGACGACCGGCGATCCGACGCGCTTCGTCGTCGACACCCTGGAAGCCCTCCGTCATCTCAGCCGTCTCGACCCTGCGACGGTGCCTGGGGCGTGCTCCCTCTTTGCCAGCACAGCGGGCCTCTTCGCGTACAGCGGCCTATCGTTCGACATCAGCGAGCGCTTTCTGCGGGTCGCCGAGAGGTACCTCGACCCGGACGACGCTACCGAGGTTCTGGTGTTCCAGATGATGCGGTTCACGCACGGATTCCTCGCTGGCAACTGGGAGAAGGAGCTCGAGATCGACGGCGCGCTGCTCGATGCCGGCGTCGGTCGCGGGCAACTCTGGGACGTGGCGACCCATCTCGGGCTCGAGGGCACGAAGCTCGTCCTGCAGGGCCGCTTCGCCGAGGCTGAGGAGCGGGTCGCACGTATCGCGGCGATCGAGGATCGCTACGACTACGACCTTGCGAGCTCGAATCGGCATAGCGTGCGCGTCTCGCTGCTGCTCGAGCAACGCCGTCTCCTCGACGCACTCGAAGCCGCCGAGGTGTATCTCATCGAACACGACGAGCCGCTGCTGAACGTGATCGCGTTGGGGCTCAAGGCGAAGATCGAGGTACTGCTCGGCGACCTTCCGGCGGCGAGTGCCACATTGGCGGATGCGGACGCTCTGATGGCGCGTCTCGGTCGCATCCCGCCCCTTCAAAGCGTGCACTGCGCGCGTTCGAAGCTCCTCCTGGAGCTGGCGCGGAGCGAAGCGGAACCTGCCCCTCGGCGCGCGCACGGCTTCGTCGCGGCGCGGCGAACCGCGCGCAAAGCGGTACGTCTCGCGATGCGGGTCGCATGGCTGCAGCCGGAAGTCTTCCGCAGCGCCGGCACGTGCTGCTGGCACGCCGGACGGCCGCGACAGGCGTTGCGCCTCTGGAGGCACTCGCTCGGTGCCGCGCAGCGGCTGCAGGCTGGGGCGGAAACCGCCCGGACGCAGCTCGAGCTCGCGCAGCGGCTGATCGCCGCCGGGCGCGGTGGCGAGGTGGTCGACGGCCGGAGCGCACGCCAGCACATGATGGATGCGCGGCGGTACTTCGAGCGCGCGGGACTCGAGGAGGAGCTTTCGATCGCCGGCAGCGCTGCATGACGCGAAGTTGGGCGCTTGGCTGCACACTGCTGTCTGCCGGCTGCTACGGTGTCGCCTTCCCGCCAGTCGGCTGGCACCTCGCCGCGTGGGTGACTCTCGTCCCCTTCTTCCTCGCTCTGCGTGGCGCCGGGGTGCGGCGAGCGGTCGGGCTGGGCGCGGTCTGGGGGATCGTCGCGGCATACTCGGTCGGCACCTGGATGCCGGTCGCGATCACGCGCTACTATGCGCAGCCGGTAGCCGTCGGAGTTTTGGGCTTCGTGCTTTGCGCCCTCGTCACCGTGGCTCCCTACACGGTCGCCTTCGCCTTGCTGTATCGGCGCGTCGCCGGACGGACCGGTGCGCTGGAGGTCCTCGTCGCCGCTGCGATGTGGACCGCGACGGAGTTCTGGCGGGCGGTTTCTCCCGCCGGGAATCCCTGGTCGCTCAGCGGCTACTCCCAGGTTCCCGTCCTTCCACTCGTGCAGATTGCCGACGTGACCGGTGTATTCGGCATCTCCTTCCTCGTCGCGGCGGCCAACGCAGCACTTGCCGGCCTGTGGTGGACCCTGGGTGACTCCGCCGTCGAACGACGGCGCTCGCTTCGTGGGGCGGCTTTTGCCGCGGCTGCTTTCACGGTCGTCCTCGCGTATGGGGAGGTTCGACTGGGCGCGCCCGCCGAGGATGCCGCGGCGGTTCCGGTCGCCGTCGTCCAAGGAGACCTCGACCTGGGCTCGCAGTGGCGCCCCGAGCTCTATGGGGAGAATCTGGAAGCGTACCTCCGCTTGACGGATGCAGCGCTCGAGCGGCGGCCCGCACCTCTCGTCATCTGGCCGGAAAACGCGCTCTCCTTTTTTCTCGAGAAGGAAGCGGCCTATCGGCGGGTGATCGCAAACGTGCTCGCCGCGCACGGAGCCGAGCTTCTCACCGGCGGGCCGCGTACGGAGCCTTCGGCGGGCCGCAAGGCGCGCTACCAGAATGCAGCGTTTGTCGTCGGGCCGCACGGCGCGATCCGCTCCACCTACGAGAAGCAGTACCTCGTCCCATTTGCCGAGTACTTCCCGCTGCCGGCTCTCGACGCCATGCGGCGGCGCTTCGGTCGCGTGCGGGAGTTCGTCCCTGGCACGCGACACACCCCGTTGCCGACGCCCGCGGGTCGGGCCGGCGTCCTGATCTGCAACGAGGCGCTCTACGGCGACGTCGCGCGCGAGCGCGTGCTGAGCGGCGCCGAAATCCTGGTCAACCTCAGCAACGATGGGTGGGTGGGCGAGCCGCAGTACGCGGCAATCGCGTTCGAGATGTCTCGGCTTCGCGCGGTCGAGGCGCGGCGCTGGCTCGTGCGCTCCTCGACCTCCGGTCCATCGGCAGTGATCGATCCGCTCGGCCGTGTCGTCGTGGGGGCGGCGCTCGACGAGCAGGCGGTCGTCGAGGCGTCGGTCGCGCCTCGCACCGAGAGGACGCCGTATACGCGCTTCGGCGACTTCTTCGGCTGGGCGTGCTCGGCGGTGGCGCTCGCGGCAGCGGTGCGTCGTGCTTGAAGCGCGCTCCGTGCTCGCTCGCCGGGCCGAGAGCCTCGCGGCGTCAGGTGCCTCGCTCACTCTCTGCGTCCCGGGATCGCCACCGTTGCACGTGGGTCAGCCGCCGGCGCGAGCGGTGGTGACGCTCCGGACGCCGACGGCACTCGTTGCCCTCGAGCGCGGCGACCACCTCGCACTCGCCGAGGCGTTCCTCGCGGGCGAGATCGACGTCGACGGGTCGCTGAACGAGGTGATGAAAGTAACCGAGCAACTGCAGCTCGACGCGAGCGGCTTCGACCGGCTGCAGCTCGGGCTGCGTCTTCTTCTGCGAGACCGGTTGGCCTACGACCGGGAATCGATCGCGTTCCACTACGACCGCCCGGTGGAGTTCTTCTTGCCCTGGCTCGACCGCTGGCGCTGCTATTCGCACGGTCTCTATGCGTTTCCGGAGGAGCCGATCGACGCCGCGATGGCGCGCAAGATGCAGACGGCGATCGACTCCCTCGGCCTCGAGCCCGGGATGGACGTGCTCGACATGGGCGGCGGCTGGGGATGCTTCGTCGAGTACGCGGGCCTCCGTGGCATCCGCGTCCATGCGATCACCATTTCCGAGGTCCAGCACCGATTCGTGACGGACTTGATCGAGCGATTACGGCTGCCGTGCACGAGCACGCTGGTGCATCTCCACGTCTATGAGCCCCCACAACGCTTCCACGGGGCGGTGTTCATGGGCACGCTCGAGCACGTCCCCGAGTACGATCGCGTCGCCTCATTCCTCGCCAGGCACCTGGCGCCGCAGGCTCGGGTCTGGGCGGACTTCTGTGCGCAGCGCACCGACTTCACGATCGGGCGGTTCATGAAGCGCTACATCTGGCCCGGTCCAATCACTTACGTGGACCCAGCGCGGCTCGTCCGCGCATTGCTTCGTCACGGCTTCAACGTGCACGAGCTACGCGACGATACGCTGAGCTATGCATGCACGGTGCGTGACTGGGGCGATGCTCTGGAAGCGAATGGCGCGGCGCTTGGTTGCGACTTCGGCGAGCCCGCAGTGCGCGCGTTTCGGCTCTTCCTGCGCGGCTCGCTCCATTTCCTGACGACCGATCGGACGCAGGCGTATCACCTCGTCGCCGGACGCGGCGCCGCTTCGCTGCCGAGCGGAGCGACTGCGTCGGCGGTGACGCGCGGCTCGTAGTGGACGACGGCACCCACGGCCGGGACGACTTCGCACGAGCCGATCGCCTCGAGAAGGGCGCGCCAGATGGGACGCTGGTCCTCGCGATACCGCGCCCCGAGCATCGGACGGATCGCGGCAGCTGCCTCGCGCAAGCGATAGTGAGGAATCGCCGGGAACAGGTGATGCACGACATGGCAGCCCGCGTCGTGATGCAGGCGCTCGAACAGGCCGTAGCGGCGATCGACGGTCGAGAGCGCGCCCTTCTCGAACGTCCACCCGCCATTGCGATACCACGGTAGCGAGGCGTCCGTGTGGTGCAGGTAGGTCACGAGGTCGATCCACACGACGAATACGAGATACGGTCCGACGTACCAGCGGACGAGTGCGACGGGCCCGGCGAACAGTGCGCTCGTGAGGAGTACGACCAGGAACGCCCCGCAGAGCACGACACTCGTGGCAACTCGGCGCCTCTCGCGCGGGCGGAAGAGCACGCTGCGGGGGCGGAAGTGGGAGCCGATTCGATTCGGAGAGCGTCGGGCGAGGTAGAACGGAAACGCCAGCAACGGCAGGCGAAAGCGCAGGAAGCGCACGTGTGCGGGCAGCGCATCGACCTCCGCCGCGGTGAGAGGGTGCCAGCCTTCGTCGCGCCCGATGTCGCCCGTGTGGCGGTGGTGAATGCGGTGGCTCAGCCGCCAAGCGTGGTAGGGCACCAGCAGCGGTGTATGGGTCAAATGACCGACGAGCGTATTGATCCACGGACGCCGCGAGAAGGAGCCGTGCCCGCAATCGTGCCCCACGACGAAGAGCGCCCAGAGAATCGTTCCCTGGGCGAACCAGAAGAGCGGTACCAACGCCGCCGGGGCGTTCCAGCTGAGAACGTAGAGGCCGGCGAGCAGCCCGAAGTCGACCGCGAGGTGGAGCAGCGAGCGCGCCGTCGAGGGAACGAGGCAACGCTCCGGGATCGCCGACTTGATCGACCTGCAGTCGCGGCTTGTGGCTTCAGGGCCCGTACGAGCCCTCGATCACGATCGACGCCGCGCGATAGCCGAAGCACTGGTTGCAGGCCGCGATGCTCGCGGCGTCGTCGCCGCAGGCGTCGAGCGGCGCGGGGAGCAATCCCTCGCACGGCTTCTCGAGCGCTTCCCGCAAGGTCTGCGCCGACTTCGCGAGCTTCATCGCCGCCTGCGGATCCGTTGGCGGGACGGTGCCGAGAGGCGCATCCGAGCCGAGGCAGAGCGCGGCCGAGTCGCCGCTGATCTTCCCGTCGTTGAAGCGATCGAGGCAGTTCCGCATCGCCCCCGCTGCGGCCGCCGTGTAGGTGACCACCTGCTTGCCGATCTTCTTCTGGCAGGCGAGCCGCTTCGGGTCGTCGACCTCCGTCACGTCGCCGTACGAAAGCTCCGTGATGAAGGCCGTCGCGAAGGCGGCACGGGAGGTGAGGCACTTCATCAGCGCGTTCAGGTTCGATCCGCACGCGTCGATCTGCGTGAGCTGCGTCGCGTCGCACTTCTTCTCGATCGACTTTCTGGCGCTCGCGACCGCGGCGGCGATCTTCTCCTCGGTCTTGTCGTCCTCCGGAGGCGTGCCGAGCCCGAGGTTGCCGCGGCAGACCGGGTCCGGCGGACCCGCGAGCTTCCCGCTCGCGATCCGGTCGAGACACGAGGTCACCGCCTTCGCATAGCCCTTGAAGAGGTTCTCCGCGCCCTTGCCGACCGCATCCTGACACGCGTTCGCCTCGCCGGGCGGCGCGGCCGGCGCCTCCGGCGCGAAGGCCGCGCAGAACGGCGTCGGATCGCAGGCGTTCCCGAGCCCGTCCTCGTCGGTGTCGAACTGGTCGGGGTCCGACTGCTCGACGCAGATGTCGCTCGAGTCGAAGACGCCGTCGCCGTCCTGGTCGCCGTCGACGAGGACGACGACGTCGCTCTGGTCGCCGTCCTCGTTCACGTCGCTCGCGAGATCACCCTCGAACGCGTCGCGGTACACGATCGGCGCGCCGATGAACGTCGTCGGCAGCGGCGGGAGGCGGAACTGGCCGTTGAACGTCTTCACGATCTGCGTCCGCGCGGAGCGCACGCTGAAGATCTGCACGACCGTGTCGTTCGCGTCGCCGTCGCCGTCGAGGTCCTGGTTGCCCTGGTCTGCCTCGCGCGTCAGGAACGCGACGGAGTCGCCGAGGATCTTGTACGGCAGGCCGGGCTCGCAGCCCGGCTGCTCGCACTTGATCGTCGCCTGCTGGGTGTCGATCGTCTGGTTCGTCACGAGGTCGTAGATCCGCATGACGAGGTCCGTGCAGTCGCCGTCGGTGTTGTCGAACGGGATCTCGTTCTGGTTGAGGCAATCGAGGCGGAACACCCCGTCCTCGCTGTCGCGGAACGCGATCAGATTCCCGGACACCTCGAAGTCGACGACGTTTCGCCCGATCTCGATCGATCCGGGAACGCCCTGTCGGTGCACGGCGAGGGCGAGATCCGCGTTGCCGTCGAAGTCGGTGGCACGCAACTTCAGGGAAACGGCGACGCCCTGACACGTGCCTCCCGGGCAATCTCCCCCGTCGTCGCAGGCGTCGCCGTCGGCGGAGCCGCCGGAGCAGACGTCCGTCGCGCCGACGTCGAGCGCGTCGACGCCGACGATCTCCGGCGGCGAAGCCGGCGCCGCGAGCGACGTCACGACGAGCGTGTCCTCGGCGAGGGTGCCGTCTCCGTCGGCGTCCCCCGCGGTGAGATTCTCAGGGGCGGCGAGCGCCATGATCTGCGACGAGAGCGCGAGCTTGTTGGCGAACGCCGACGCGTCGTCGAGGGCGACGAGAGCGTCGGACGCCGCCTCATAGAGCGAGACGCTGGGGAAGAGCGTCCCGAAGGCGGTCGACGGCCGGATGAACGCCGCGCGACCGCTGGCCACCGAGGCGAGCTTCGCCGCCGAGGGCGCCCCGGCAAGGCCTGGACGGAGCTCTCCGGTCGCGGTGTCGAAGGCCTGTAGCGCGCTCTCGCGCGCGTAGACCTCGCCCGAATCCTGGTCGCCGTTCTGCACGTACACGTGCTCGCTGTCCGGGCTGATCGCGAGCCCGACGTTCGCGAGCCCGACGAATCCGCCCCCGAGGAACCGGTTGAAAGCGAGCGTCCCGGTCGCCGTGTTGCGATCGAACGCCGCGATCTGCGCCTGCGAGTTGACGGTGTAGAGCGCGATTCCGTCGGGACTCACCTCGACGCTTCGGAGGTCGTTCAGGCCGCCGACCCCCGGGCTGCCCTGGGCGACGCTGGCGACGAAGGTCAGGGTGCCCGCCAAGAGGTCGCGCGAGAAGGTCGTGACGGCGCTCTCGTTCTGCGCGACGGCGTAGACGAAGCGGCCGTCCGGACTCACCGCCACGTCGATGACGCCGTCGAGCACAGTGCCGCCGTTGCCGTTGTCGACCAGATCTTGGAGCTCGGTGATCTCGGAGGTGTCGTTGAGGCGCGAGAAGGCCTTCACGCGATCGCTCCCGTGTACGGCGACGTAGACGTTGCGGCCGTCCGGGCTCGTCGCGACGCCGCGCGGCGAGAGGAAGTTCGGGATGCAGACCCGCGTCGGCGAGGGAACGCAGCCGACGTTGTGTTGCAGCGTCTTGTTGAGCACGAGCGCCGGCGGGATCACGAGAGCCGTCGTTTCCGAGACGTCGAAGGCGCTGACGGTGTTGCCGCTCGGCGATACCGCGTACAGCGAAGCGCGCTGGGTGAGGATCGTGCCGTCCGGCGTGAACGGAGTGACGGCGAGACGCCTCGCTCCCACGGCCGCGGCGGTCGTCTCGTTCGCGCCGATCCCGACCGTGATCTGATCCGGGCCGATGCCGAGGCGGAAGGCGCCGACGAGGCCCGCGCTCGGAGCCGCCAGGTAGAGGATCCTTCCCGACGGGCTGAAGACGACACCGTCCGATCCGTTGGTGAGGCCACATTGCCCGCGCCTGCCGGGAACGCCGATGAGTACGGGCGAACCCGTCGCGCCGTCGCGCCGCCGGACCCGCAGCTCGCCGCAACCGGCCGTTGCCAACGGGCTCGTCGTCGCGACCAGGCGTCCGTCCGGGCTCACGGCGACGTCCATGCCCGACTCGATCAGGCCGCTCGGCGCCTGGAAGCCGACCTCCGGCTGGCGGAAGTAGACGAG
>VGTG01000060.1 GCA_016874795.1 Deltaproteobacteria bacterium
CTCGGACCGGAGGGCGACGCAGGCGTACTTGAACAGTACGTCGAGGAGCCCGGAGGGAGAAGCTCGCGAAGATTCGGTGCTATCGGCCGCCGCAGTAGGGATCTGGTGAGAAATGCAGGCTAGCCCCACGCGGCGATCGCGGCGCCGGCGAGGACGAGCGCCGTCGCCAGGAGCCAGGCGGGGCTCCGCTGCAAGCGCGGCCGCTTCGAGACGTCGCGCACCCACTCCGCGTGACCGCCGACGCCGCCGACGGTCGCACGCAGGAGGCGCAGCGTCAGCGCGAGCTCGACGAGGAGGCCCGCGGCGATCAGCCCGATCCCGAGCGCGCTGCCGCCATGCCAGAGGAAGTACGCGAGGAGCAGGACGGGGAGGAGAATCAGCATCGAGCGATCCCGTGCGATCCGGGCGAAGACCGCTGCAGCGCCGCCTCAGAGGCCGAGCTCGCGCTCGACCGCGGTCAGCGCTTCGTCGAGCCGGCGGGCGAGGTCGTCGATCTCCTCCGCGGTGATCACGAGCGGCGGGCACGCGACGACGAAGCTCGTCCCCGCGCGCAGGATCAAGCCCCGCTCGAGCGCGGCCTGGCGCACGCGCCACGGGATCTTCCTCTCGGGCGGAAACGGCGCCTCGGTCGCGCGGTCCTGCACGAGCTCGACCGCGCCCATCAGCCCGGCCGTCCGGATCTCGCCGACGATCGGATGATGCGCGAGCCGCCGGAGCGCTCGTGCGAGGATCGGCGCCTTGCGGCGCGCACCGCGCACGAGGTCCTCGCGCTCGAGGATGTCGAGGTTCGCGAGCCCGGCCGCGCAGGCGACGGGATGGCCCGAGTAGGTGTAGCCGTGGTGCAGGACGAAGTCGTCGCCGGCGTCGAGCAGCGTCGCGAAGAGTCGCTCGTGCAGGATCACGCCGCCGAGCGGCACGTAGCCGCTCGTCACGCCCTTCGCGAAGACGAGCATGTCGGGGATCACCTTCGTGAGCTGCACGCCGAAGTTCTTGCCGAGGCGGCCGAAGCCGGTGATCACCTCGTCCGCGACGAGGAGGATGTCGTGGCGGTCGCAGATCTCGCGCACGCGCTCGAGCCAGCCCGGCGGCGGTGCGATCACGCCGCCGACGCCCTGCACCGGCTCCGCGATCACCGCGCCGATCCGGTCGGCGCCCGCGCGGGCGACGATCGCTTCGAGCTCGTCCGCGCAAGCGAGAGCGCAGGCCGGGTACTCTCGCTGGATTTCGCAGCGGTGGCAGTGCGGACGCGGCATGCGGAAGACGCCCGACATCATCGGCTCGTAGTGGCGATGGAACGTCTCGAGGCCCGTCAAGCTCGCGGCGCCGGTCGACGAGCCGTGATACGCGCGCGTGAGCGCGACGATGCCGGACTTCTCCGGCTTGCCGCGGAGACTCGAGAGCAGGCGGACGAGCCGGATCACCGTCTCGTTCGACTCCGAGCCGCCGCCCGTGAAGAGGACGCGCGTCAAGCCCTTCGGCGCCATCCGCGCGATCCGGGCCGCGAGGCGAATCGCGGGCTCGGACGAAAAGCCGAGGAGCGTCGGTGCGTACTCGATCGCGCGCACCTGCGCCGCGACGGCGCGCGCGATCTCGGCGCGACCGTGCCCGACGTTCACGTTCCAGAGGGAGGCGACGCCGTCCATGTAGCGGCGGCCCTCCGAGTCCCAGACCCAGATGCCACGGCCTTTCACGAGCCGGACGGTCCCGTCGCGATCCGTCTGCGCCGGCGACCCGAAGCCGTGGATCAAGTGCGCGCGATCGAGGCGAGCGAGCTCCCGTTCCATCCCGTCCATTTAGCGCGAGGGGGTCCGGTTCGTTAGGGCCCTATCGGACCCAGGCTCACGCACGGGTCCTCCTGCCGTGGGGCGCGACGGAGCGCATCCTCGCGAAGATCGACGCGACCGATCCCGAAGCGCTGACGCGCGCCCGGATCGAGTGCCGCAAGAAGGTGATGGAGGTCGCGGACGAGCTCCGCCGCGAGCGACCCGAGTTCCGCGAAGCGCACGTCTGCGAGATCGCGCGCGACCTCGGCGCGACGGCGAGCTCGCGCCGTCACGCGACGTGTCGTTCAGGCTCCAGTCGTAGTCGAGGTATCCGATCGCGTCGTCCTCGAGACCGGCGATCTGCTTCGCCGTCTCGGGCGAGGCATTGTTCCGAAGGAACGCGGCGACGCCGCCCGCGGGCACGAAGTCGTCCGCGAACCACGAGAAGATCATCGAGACCCGCGCGCTCTTTCCCTCCGGGCCCGATGCGAGCCCTTTCCCGCGGTTGTCGAGGAAGAGGCGCGTCTGCTCGGCGAGCTGCTCGTCGAGCCGGGTGCCGGTATACGGCTCCGTACGCAGGTCCGGACACGACACGGAAGCGCACACGATGGCGAAGTGGACGCGCGGCTCGCGGAACTTCGCGCGCAGGACGTCGTGCTCGATCTCGTCGAGGGAGAAGTCGCGTCCGGCGACCGTCCCGGCCGTCTTCTTCCAGACGGGGAAGAGAAAATTGCCGCCGTCCCGGATGCTCGCGATCGGGTAGCGGTCGACGATCGTCTTGATGGCCAGGAGGTTGTACGCGTTCGCCCAGAAGGCGAAGCGCTCGTCTTCGGTCGCGAGATCCTCGGGACGCGCGGCGGCGAGCTCGCGGAGCGCCGCGGCGTAGTCCGGATCCTTCCCGAGGGCCGCGTAGTCGACGAGGTTCAGCCGGATGCCGGCGATCGTTCCCGCGCGCACGTGCTCCGCGAGAAGACGTCCGTAGGCGCCGCCGTAGCTCGCCGCGACGCAAGGGGAAACGGAAGAAGCGGCAAGGAGCGCCGAAGCCACGATTCCCGCGCGAAGGCCGCGACGCGCGCCGCTCGATCTTCGACTCGTCACACCGCGCGCCTCCGCCCCACGTCTACGCTTGCCGTGGCCCATCCGCTAGTGTCGCTCGTCGGCCGCTTGCCGGCGCGATCCGAATCGTGGACCCGAATCCGAAAACCTCCGTCGTCGGCGGCGTCGGAGCGCTCCTCCTCGCCGCCGCGGAGCGCGCGCCGGACGATCTCGCCGTCGTCTCGTACGAGGCGCCGGACGCCGAGCCGGTACGCGCGATCTTCCGGCAGCTCGACGAGGCCGCGCGAAGGGCGGCGGCGCGGCTCGCGGAAGCGGGCGTCGGTCCCGGGGATCGCGTCGCGCTGATCGCGGCGAACCGGATCGGCTTCGCGGCCGCGTGGTTCGCGATCGCGTACCGCGGGGCGACGGTCGTCCCGATCCCGATCCTCTCGGCGCCGGGCGAGATCGCGTTCCGTCTCGAGCACGCGCGCTGCCGCGCGATCGTCTTCGACGCGGAGCGGGGCGATCTCGTCGCACGCGCGAGCGAAGGGCAAAGCGTGCATCCGCTCGACCTCGCGCGGCTCGAAGCATCGGGAGACGACGATCTCGCGGAGCCCGCGCGGGTCGAAGCGGCGTCGCCCGCGATGATCCTCTACACGTCCGGCACGACCGGCCGCCCGAAGGGCGCGCTGATCTCGCACCGGACGCTCCTCGAGCATGCCGCGGGCATCGGCGACCACGCGCTCCGGCTCGGAGCGCGCGACCGCGTGCTCGGCGTCCTGCCTCTGACGCACTCGTACGGATTCCGCATGGTGCTCCTCGCGAGCCTTCGCGCCGGCTGCCCGTGCATCCTCGTGCCGCGCTTCGACGCACGGGGCTCGCTCGAGATCGCGGAGCGCGAGGGCGTCACGTGGTTCCCCGCCGTGCCGACGATGTTCGCCGCGTGGGGTGCCTTGCCGGACGGCCCTCGCCCGTCGAAGCTCGCCTGGTGCCTCTCGGCCGGATCGCCTCTGGCCGACGAGATCCTGCACCGCGCCGAGCGCCGCCTCGGCTGCGAGATCCGCCAGGGCTACGGCATGACCGAAGCGACCTTCTCGACGATCGATGCGCCCGGAGACGAGCGCGTCGTCGGAAGCGTGGGCCGAGCGGCGCACGGAGTCGACGTCCGGATCGCCGACGAGAGCGGCCGCGACGCGCCGCCGCTCGCGACCGGCGAAGTGCTCGTACGCGGCCGGAACATGATGACGGGCTACCTCGACGATCCCGCGGCGACCGCGGAAGCCCTCCGCGACGGATGGATGCACACGGGCGACGTCGGCTACCTCGACGAGGCGGGAAGGCTCTTCGTCGTCGATCGCCTGAAGGACATGATCATCCGCGGCGGCAACAACGTGTATCCGTCGGAGGTCGAAGCGGTGCTGACGGAGCATCCGGACGTGCGTGAGGCCGCCGTCGTCGGCCGTCCCGACGACTTCTACGGCGAGGAGATCGTGGCGCTCGTCGTGCCGCGAGGCGCGCGCGGCATCGACCTGGGAGCGCTCCGCGGCTGGGCGGCGGAGCGCATCGCGAAGAACAAGGTGCCGCGCGAGTGGGCGGTGCTCGAGAGCCTGCCGCTCGGACCGTCGCGGAAGGTGCTGAAGCGCGAGCTCCGCGAGCGGATCGCGGATGGCTCGATCGCGCTCTCGCGCGGCTGAAGCGGCGCCTAGCGATTCCCCTTCGCCGCTCGCGCGCGCCGCGAGGAGCGCTTGCGCGGCTTCGCGACCCACTCGAGCCGTCGATCGTTTCGCGACACCTCGTGCCGGCGACGCTGGCGCTCCGGCGCCGCGGTGTGTGCGCGCACCTGCCGCAGGATCTCCGTCCGGAGCGAAGCCGCGTCGAGATCGAGCGCCTGGCAGACCATCTCGAAGGCGAAGAGCGAGGTCGAGTCGCGCGACAGGGACCACTGCTCGGCGCGGACCGCCTCGTTCCGCCGCCGCGCATCGCGCGTGGCCACGCCGGCGAGGAAGCACCCGATCGCTTCCTCGAGAAGGGCCACCAGGAGCGCCGAGACGCCGGGATGCCTCCCCCGACCCGAACGCTCGGACGGCGTCGCGAGCGTGTCGAGGTCGAGCAGACCCGTCGCCGGGCCTCGCCCGCGAGAGGGCGCCGGGGTGCCGCGATTCTCTTCTGGCTCGCCGAGGTCCATGGTCACGCCGGGGCTCGCAGAGGGTACGCGCCGCCCGGCGTGTCGGATTCACCTCGCCGGAGGATCCCCGCGGCCGCCGCTCCACCATTGCCAGGCGGTCCAGGCGGCGAACGCGGGCGCGCCGACCGCGGCGGCGCCGAAGAACGTCGCGAGCCCGCCGAACCAGGTCAGCGGCGCGATCAGGTAGAGGATGTCCTCCAGCTCGAAGCCGGCGAAGCTCGGCTGATCGAACACGTGCATCCCGCGTGCGCGCGCCATCGAGCCGCGCAGCGTGAAGATCAGCACGAAGGCGATCCCCGCGGCGAGACCCATCGGGATCGCCCACGCCCCGAGCGGCCCGTGCCGGAAGCCGCAGCCGATGCCGAGGAACACCGCGGTCTTCACGATCAGGTCCGCCCACCGGTCGTACGTGTGACCGAAGGGCGACGTCTTGCCCGTGGCGCGCGCGAGCTCGCCGTCGGCGTGATCGAGGATGCCCTGCAGGAGATAGAGCGCCGCGCCCCACCCCATCGTCGTCGAGTCCCCGGTCGCGAAGCACGCGGCCGCGGCGAGGCCGATCGCGAGGCCGAGCGTCGTCACGTGATTCGGATGGACGGGAGTCCGCACGAGCGGACGGATCAGCTGGCGCGCGATGCGCGCGTCCCACGCCTTCGAAGCCAACGCTCGCTCCTTCTCCGTCAGCGCGAAGCGAAGCGCGCTCGGAAGAGCGCGAAGCCGACGCCGAGCATCACGAGACCTTCGAGGAAGAGCATCAGGACCGGCCGTGCGATCTCGGCGAGGTCGCGGCTCCGGAGCACGATGTCCGTCAAGCCGCGCATCGCCCAGGTGGTGAAGAACGCGGGCGAGAGGCGCTGCATCCATTCGGGCTCGAACTGCTCCGGCCACCAGAGGCCGCCGAGAGCGGAGAAGACGAGCACGACGGCGAGGCTCAGGATCAGCGTCTGCTCGCGCGACGTCGCGAGGCTCGCGACGAGGAAGCCGAGGGCGATCGTCGCAAAGACGATCGCGAGCGTCAGCACCGGGAACGCGAACGGCGAGGAGCCGAGCGAGATCCCGAAGACGAGCCGGCCCCAGAGCAGCAGCACGAGCATCTGCACGACACCGACGACGAAGCGCGCGCCGAGCTTCCCGAAGAGGAACCAGGTGAATCCGCCGGGCGCGACGAGGAGACGCTGCGCCGTTCCCCACTCGCGCTCGTTGTGCAGCGACATCGAGATCCCGGCGACCGCCGCGAGCAGCACGAACATCACCGAGAAGCCGGGCACGTTCTGCTCGTGCGTGTGCACGGAGATGCGCTTCCCGGTCAGGTTCTTCTCCTCGAGGACGATCTTGTCCTCCGCGAGCGGGTCCTCGAGCTTCTGCGCGTCCTTCTGCGCGAGCATCAGCAGAAGCTCGACGGCACGGATCCCGTTCGGATGCGCCGTGTCGGTCAGGAGCTCGAACGTGGTCGGCTCCTCGGCCTCGTACCGCTCGCTGAAGTCGTCCGGGATGACGATCGCCACGGCAGCCTTGTTCTGGACGCGGACGACGTGCTCGGCTTCCTGGAGGGACATCGGGACGGGATTCGCACGCTCCGAGAGCAGCCGCACGAACAGCTCCGCCCCCGGCCCGCCGTCCTGGTCGACGATCGGGACGAAGAGCTTCGGCGGCTCGCCGGTGTCGTACCGCGCCGCCACGACGATCGTGATCACCACGATCGGAGCGGCGAGGGTGTAGAAGAACGTCCAGCGGTCCCGGAGGAGGAGCTTCAGGTCATTCAGAAAGACCGCAAGCAAGGTGGAACCGCTCCGCGTACGCCTTGTAGCGCGCCGCCTCCGTCTCCGCGTCGAGTCCGAACTGCGCGAGCGTGTACTCGTGCCGCCCGTGCCGATCCTTGCGGTTCTGACCGAGGAACTCCGTCATCGCCTGGTCCGCTGCCGGCGTGAAGGGGATGTCGAAGGACCGGTAGATCCGCCGCGCCGTTCCGATGGGGTCGCGCGTCAGCTCACCGTAATCGACGTCGAGGATCTGCCCCGCCGGGACGCGGCCGCTGTCCCTCGCCTGCAGCGCGCGGTCGAGGCCGCGCGACCAGCGCTCGGTCATCTCCGGGCCGACGCGCACCGGGTCGACGGTATCGCTGAACGCGCTCCGCAGCACGCTCGTCAAGCTGCCGAGGGAGCCGACGACCTCCAGCGGCGCGCGATGGGTCATCACGACGAGCGCGTCGGGATAGACGTCGAAGAGCTCCTCGAAGCCGAAGATGTGCGCCGGCGCCTTCAGCACCCACCGCTCTCCCGGGCAGCGCCACTGCAGGTGCTCGAGGAACTGGCGGTGCACCGCGTACGACGACCGGAGATCCTGCTCCTCGAGCCAGGTCTGGTAGCTCGGCACGAAGTGCGTCGTCTGCGGCTGGAAGCTCAGAAAGGAGTGCGTCGTGATGACGAGGCACTCCTGCGGCAGACGCGCGTCGACCGCGTGGATGCGGCGGAACTCGGGAATGATCCGGTACAGCCAGCGCATCTGGCGATGCGCCATCTCGATCCGGCGATCGCTCTTGTAACGCGAGCGCTGCGGCGGCGGCGACGGGTACATCGTCTCCCACGCGAGCGGCGAGCGGCTCGCCGGGTCTTGCGCGAGGAGACCGTGCAGGAAGGTCGTGCCCGTGCGCGGCATGCCGGTGATGAAGATCGGACGAGGAACCGGTCCCTCGGCGATCTCGGGATGGCGCCGCCGGTCCTCGGTCATGCGGAGCTTGTTCGAGAGGACGCGCACGAGGTCGCGCCGCGCCGCGATCTGCCCGAACGGCGTCAACTCAGATTCGCGCGCGAGCGACTCGACGAGACGGTGGAACGGCTCGCGGAACGCCTCGTCGCCGAAGTCCTCGAGCCCCGCGCGCCGGATCGCCGAGGCGAGAAGCGCTTCGGGCTCGAGCGACGGATACGGGACGCCGGCCTCCTGCATGGCTCGGCCGCCGAGGTTGAAAGCGCGTGCGAGTGCCGAGGGCCGCGGGTTTCCGCTCGTCATGGACACTCCATCCGGGGGCTTTCCATCCGCGTACCGTCGGTGCGCGCCAACAGTAAAGCGTTCGCCTCCTCGATCTGCCAGGCCACGAGCCCGGGAAGGCCGAGGGCCAGCTCGCGGACCCGCTTCGCGAGGGAGAGCGCGAGAGCGGTCTCCGGAGCGACCGCGAGCACCGGACCGAGGAGGACGAAGCCCGCCTCCTGGACACCGAGGGCCCCAGGGACCGCGAAGGCGGCCGCGCGGATCGCCTGCCCGAGGCTCTCGAGAAGGAAGGCCGTGCCGAGGTCGACGGGATGGCCGAGGAAGTAGAGGGCGAGCCAGACCTCTCCGGTTCCGACGATCCAGCTCGCAAGGTGCCAGCCGAAGGCGCGGCCGAGGGCCCGTCCCCGGGCGTAGAGCCAGGCGACGTCTTGATCGAGCGTGCCCGCTCCGGCGGCGAGCTTCCGGGACAGCTCGCCCGGAACGACCCCCGCGAGGCGGCGCGCGAGCCAACCGAAGCCGCCGCGGCGCTGCAGCAGGTAGAAGCCCGCCACCGCGAGACCCATCGCGATGCTGCCGACGAGCGCCGTCGTCGCGACCTCGCTTCCCCCGATCCGCACGAGCAGGAAGGCGAGCCCGAGGAGCGTGAAGGCGACCTGCGAGCCGACCAACGTCGTCACGTCGACGACCACGGTCGCGCCGGCAAACGTGCCGGGCATGCCACGACGCGCCACGATGTTCGCCTTCACGACGTTCCCGCCCACCTGGGCGACGGGGAGGAGCCCGTTCACCGATTCGCCGATCCAGCGCGCGAACACGACCGAGCGCGCGGGGAGAGGTACGCGCGTCGCGATCAGGCTCCGCCAGCCGAGCGCGTCGGCGACGAGCGGTATCACGTGGAACGCCGCGACGACGAGGAGGCCGAAGCCCGCGACCGCGAGAGCGCGCGCGACCTCGCCGAGGCCCTGATAGAGAATCAGGGCGACGAACAGGGCGACTCCGCCGAGGAGACCGCCGCGCGCAACCGATCTGAGCTGATGGGAGTCGATGCTCCTACCCCGACCGCCTGGGTGGGAGCGGGCCCACGGAGGCGTGGGCGAAGATTTGCCATATGTCCCGGGGGGCCGCCAGCGGCGTCGGGGTCAATCGAGGCAGGCGTAGACCGAGTCGATCAGAGCGATCGCGCGCGGGTCGAGAAGGATGTGCGGGCCCATGCGGTTCATCGCGTAGCCGAACGAGACCCGACGCTCGGGATCGGCGAAGCCGACCGAGCCGCCCATCCCGGGATGGCCGAAGGCCCCCGGGCTCGGACCGAAGCGCCCGTCCGCCTCGTCGAGCGAGAGCATGAAGCCGAGCCCGAAGCGGGTCGGCCGCTGCAGGATCCGGTCCCGGCCGTGCGACTGCTCCGTGCGGCAGCGGTCGATCCCTTCGCGGGAGAGCACGTGCACGCCGCCGAGATCGCCGCCGCAGGCGAGCGCCGCGTAGACGCGCGCGATCGCGTGCGCCGTCGCGTGCCCGTTCGCGCCCGGGATCTCCGCTTCGCGCCAGGCCGCGTGGTTCGCACCAAGGGCGAGCGAGGGCGGATTGAGGAACGCCTTCGACACCATGCCCGCGGGATCCTGGAGGATCAGCATGGCGATGCTCTTTCCCTCGCCCTCGACCTCGGCGGACCCGAGGCCGTGGAGCTCGCCGGTGCGGTCGTGCTCGGAGGCGGCGAGCCCGATGTGGAAGTCGGCGCCGAGCGGCCCTGCGACGCGCTCGCGGAAGGTCGTCCCGAGGCTCTTGCCGGTGATGCGTCGCACCACCTCGCCGACGAGCCATCCGAAGGTGACGGCGTGGTAGCCGTGCCCGTCGCCGGGCGTCCACCACGGCTCCTGCGCCGCGAGGGCCGCCGTGATCGCGCTCCAGTCGTACAAAGCCCCGGCCGGAAGGACCTCCGAGACCGCAGGAAGCCCGGCGCGATGTCCCAGCAGGAGGCGGACCGGGACGTCGCCCTTCCCCGCCTGCGCGAACTCGGGCCAGTACTCCGCGACCGGCGCGTCGAGGTCGAGGAGCCCCTCGTCGACGAGCTGGTGCGCGCAGATCGCCGTCATCCCCTTCGTGGTGGAGTAGACGTTGACCAGCGTGTCGCGCTGCCAGGGGCGCGTCCGCGCCGCGTCCGCGTGTCCGCCCCACAGGTCGACGACGCTCTCGCCGTCGACCGTGACGGAGACCGCGGCCCCGACCTCGCGACGGTCGCGGAAGTTCTCCGCGAACGTTTCCTTCACCCGCGCGAAGCGGGAGCCGCAATCCCCCTCGATCGTCGTCAAGTGACTCCTACTCGCCGGCCCGGACGGTCGTCGTCTGCACGCCGTCGCTCGTCACGCAGTATGTCGCCTCGTGCTTCCCCTGCGCGGGGTAATAGAAGGCGAAGAAGTTGCAGTGCTCGTTCGTGTCGGTGAACGGACCGAACTTGAAGTCCGTATCGGTGTCGTTCTCCCACGTGCACGTCCACCGGAGACCTTCGCCCGCCTCGAACTTGGGCATGCTCTGGTCATCGTAGATCAGGAAGAGAGGATCGTCGTAGCCCTCGTGGTGGTAGAGCACCGGGCCGACCGGGTTGCCGGCGACGTCGAGCTTGTCCGTCGTGAAGAGCCGGCCGCGGAAGTGGTAGTGCCCGGTCATCGCCATGATCGTGATCGGGTTCGGGAAGGTGCAGTCCGCGTGCTTCGTCGGGCTCGAGTGCGCCGGCACGAAGACGTCGCGATCCTGACCGAAGATCGAGCCGGCGTAGTGCTGCACCGAGCCCGGCTCCGCCTCGTTCAGGTTCATCAGCACATGGCCTTCGCCCTCGGTCTCGAGCGCACCGACGTTGACGAAGTGCGTCTGCACGAGGAGCTGCTCGCCCGCACGGAAGTGGTAGGCGACGCCGTCGGGCAGCTCCCAGTCGCTGCGTGGAAGCTGAGAGGCGGCGACGAGCTCCCAGGTGTTGAAGTCGACGGCCATGTTGCACACCTCGTATCCGTCCGGAACCTGGTGGTTCGGATCGAACGGCCGGTAGAGGTGGATGTGGTGGCTGCCGCCGGAAACCGCGATCTGGATGCGATCGACGTCGAAGTCGACGTCGCTCGGCATCTTCAGGTAGTGGCAGGCGGTCTCTTCCTTGCCGATAGGGATCGCCGGCGCCGTCACTGTGATCTGCACACCGCGCTCGGGCGGCGGGAGATGGACATCCTCGTCGTCCTCATCGGTGCCGAGGTTCCGGCCGTCGTCGCCCTCGACGACGCCGTCCTTCGGAGCGCCGGCGGCGATCCACGCGTGGATCACCTCGAGGGCGGATTCCGTCAGGTACGGGCCGCCCCACGGCATCGCGAGGCCCATGCCCTCGTCGAGTCGTCCGGAGATCTTCTGATAGAAGTAGCTCTTGTCCGGATCGCCCGGCACGACGCGCATCATGCCGTAGCCCGCGGCGGTCGGGTTGCTCGGCGCCGCATTCACGAGCGCGTCGTACGCTTCCTCCCCCTCGAGAACGAGGTTCGCGGCGCGTCCGACCGAGCTGTGGCAGGAGCTCGAGGCGCAGCTCACGTCCAGCACCTGGCTCTGGATCCGCAAGAAGGTCGAGCCCGCGGGCGGAGGATCGACGACCGGCGGAGGCGTCGTCGACCCGCCTCCGCCACCTCCTCCGCAGGCACTCATCGCGCCCATCATCGCGACGGCCGCGAGCGCCACGGAGGACGAGGCGAAGCCCCGCCGGATCAGAGTCGATGCACGCATCAAAACCTCGAGCCGTCCTGGCGAGCCCGTCTCGGAGAACGAGACTCCGCGGCGACAGTAGCAAGGGTCGCGCCGAGCGAGCAAGCAAGAATCCGGCTTTACCGCGCCGCGCCGCCGCGCGATTCACGCAAGAAGACGCGAACTTGGCAATGCGCAACGACCCGGGGAGCGGCACCCGCATGGCGTCCGTCTCCGCACACGCGTCGGCGCTCTCCGCAACGGCATAGAGCGGGTGAAGCGCACTTCATGAGCAGCGCTTGCTCAATCCACCGGCAACCCGCACCGCGCTCTCGCCGACCCGAGCCGGTTCCCGCGCCGCCACCGCAAACCGGGACCGCGACTATCGTGGACTTTCGTCGCGGCTCGTGTTGCGCGGCACCCACCGCCCACCGGCACGCGCATTGCGAAGCTTCGCCAGCGTTGGCCTTCCGACCACGGGACCTTCGGCGGCGGATCCCCGCCCGACGCCGCGGGTCGCCACCTCTGCCGGTCGGACCCTTGGATCTGCGCCGGGAGCCACCTCCCGGCGCAGATTCGTTTCGGCGGATCGCCTCTGCGGCTCAGCGCTGCAACGCGGCCCAGGCAAACGAAGCCCAGCCGACGAGGAACGCGAGGCCGCCGAGCGGCGTGATCGCACCGAGCCAGCGCACTCCGGTGAGGGAGAGCACGTAGAGGCTACCGGAGAAGAGAACGACGCCTGCGAGGAACGACCAGAACGCGAGGCTCGTACCGGCGGGCGCGCCTGCTGCGGCGTGCTGCGAGACGAAGAGCCCGAGAAGCACGATCCCGAGCCCGTGGCAGAGCTGGTACTCGACGCCCGTGTGGTAGATCTCGAGCAGATCCGGTGCGAGGCGCGCTTTCAGCCCATGCGCACCGAACGCGCCGAGCGCCACTCCGATCCCGACCAGCACCGCACCCGTCGCGACGATCCTCGTCCCCAAGCTCGGTTCCTTTCTCGGCTCTCTTCGCTCGCGTTCGAACGCTCGCGCCTCACGCGTCCTTGAAGCGTGGCTTCCGCTTCTCGACGAAGGCCTGCACACCCTCGCGCGCGTCGTCCGACTTCGAGAGGACCGTCTGCGCGAGCGCCTCGAGATCGAGGAGGTCGCGCAGCGTCTGCTCGGCGCCGTGGTAGACGGTCATCTTCGACAGCGCCAGCGCGCCGCCCGGGTTCCGCGACACCTGCCGCGCGAACGCGAGCGTGCCCGACCGGATCTCGTCGTCCGGAAGGACGCGGTTCACGAGACCGAGCGCCAACGCCTCGCGCGCGGACAGCGGCTGCTGCGTCCAGAGGAGCTCGAGCGCGCGCGCCGTGCCGACGAGGCGCGGCAGGAAGTACGCACCGCCGAAATCCGGCTGCATCCCGATCCGCAGGAACGGGAACGAGAACACGGCGCGCTCCGCCGCGAGCCGGACGTCGCACGCGAGAGCGATCACCGCGCCGGCGCCGATCGCCGGTCCGTTCACGGAAGCGATCACCGGCTTCAGCGTCTCGCGGAAACGCTGCATCGTGCGCACCATGCGGAGCAGCTCGGCCGAGCGCCGCACGGGCGACTGCGCGAGGCGCTCGCCCATCGTCTTCAGGTCGCCGCCGGAGCAGAACGTCTCGCCGGCGCCGGTCACGACGAAGACCTTGACGCGCGGGTCGGCGGCGCCCTCCTCGAGATGGTCTTCGAACGCGCGCCAGTCGGGCGGCAGGATCGCGTTCCGCGTGTCGGGATGGTCGAGCGTCAGGGTCGCGACACCTTCCTCGCCGACCTCGTAACGGACTCCGCCCGCGTTCCCCACACCGCACCGCTATCGTCGCGCCGGCCCGGCAGCAAGCACGCGAGCCGCGGCTACAGGACGCGGCCCGGGTTCATGATGCCCTTGGGGTCGAGGGCCCGCTTGATCGTGCGCATCAAGTCGATCTCGGTCGCGCTCTTGTAGTGCGCGAGATCGTCGCGCTTCAGCCGGCCGATCCCGTGCTCGGCGGCGATGCTGCCGTCCATCGAGACGACGACGTCGTGCACGACCCGCGCGAACTGGTCCCAGTGCGCGAGGAACGCGCGGTCGTCGCCACCCTTCGGCACGCTCAGGTTGAAATGGATGCTGCCGTCGCCGAGATGCCCGAACGCGACGACGCGAAGCCCCGGCCACTCCGCCTCGACCCGACGCGTCGCCTCCGCGAGAAACTCGGGCACGCGGCTCACGGGCACGGCGACGTCGTGCTTGATGCTCGCCCCCTCGCCCTTCTGCGCCTCGGAGATGCTCTCGCGGAGCTTCCACAGCGCTTCGATCTGCGCTTCGCTCTCCGCGACCGCGGCGTCGAGGACGAGTCCCGCGGCGACGCCGCCCTCGAGCCACGCCTCGCCGCGCTCGCCGAGCCCGCGGTCGCTCTCGTCGGTCGCGTCGAGCTCGACGAGGACGTAGACGTCGTGGCGCTGCGCGAGCGGATCGCTCGTCCCGGGGATGTGCGCGAGCACGTAGTCGAGCGCGATCCGCGGGATCAGCTCGAAGCTCGACACTGCGTCGCCCGTCGCGGCGCGAGCGCGTGCCAGCAGCTCGAGCGCTGCCGGGACGTCGCGCACCGCCGCGAGCGCGACCCAGCGCGAGCGCGGCCGCGGGAAGAGCTTCAGCACCGCCGCCGTGATCACGCCGAGCGTTCCCTCCGCGCCGAGGAAGATCTCGCGCAGCGCGTATCCCGTGTTGTCCTTCCGGAGACGGCGCAATCCGTCCCACACGCGACCGTCCGGGAGAACGACCTCGAGCCCGAGGACGAGGTCCCGCGCGCTTCCGTAGCGAAGGACGTGCACGCCTCCCGCGTTCGTCGAAAGGTTGCCGCCGATCTCGCAGCTTCCTTCCGCGGCGAGGCTCAGCGGAAAGAGCCGATCCGCCTCCGCGGCGGTGCGCTGCACGTCGGCGAGGACGCAGCCCGCCTCGACGGTCATCGTGTAGTCGAGCGCGTCGACGTCGCGAACGCGATTCAGGCGAGAGACGGAGAGCACGACCGCACGACCGTCCTCGTCCGGCACGGAGCCACCGCAGAGCGAGGTGTTGCCCGCCTGCGGCACGATCGGGATGCCTGCTTCCGCGCAGATCCGCACGACGCGCGCGACCTCGTCCGTCGACGCGGGTCGCACGATCGCGCGCGCGCGGCCGTGCCAGAGCCCGCGCCACTCGACGAGGTGCGGCTCGGCCTCGGCGGGATCGTCGATCCAGCCGCGCTCCCCGACGACGTCACGGATGCGCGCGAGGGCGTCGGGCTCTCGGCTCATGCTCCGAAGAGAAGGCTGATGTCGGGTCCGCCGCGGAGCGTGTGCCCTCCGTCGACGCCGAACACCTGTCCCGTGATCCAGCTCGAGCGATCGCTCACGAGGAAGAGGATCGCCTGTCCGACCTCCTCGACGGTGCCGAGCCGATGGAGCGGCATCTTCGCCTCGTAGTCGGCGCGGAGAGCCGCGTGCTCCGCGAGTGGTCCGGCGAGATCCGTCGGGACGAGCCCCGGCCGGATCGCGTTCACGCGGATGCGATGATCGCCGAGCTCGTCGGCGGCGCAGCGCGTGAGCATCTCGAGACCGGCCTTCGAGACGCAGTACGCGCTCATGAACCGGTGCGTCAGGATGCCCGCGATCGAGGAGATGTTCACGATCGCGCCGCCCTTGCCGCGGCGGACCATCGCGGCGGACTGGTGCTTCATCGAGTACATCACGCCGTCGAGGTTCGTGCGGAGCACTGCCGACCAGTCCTCGGCGCGCTGGTCGGTCACGCCGCCGACGGTCCCCGTTCCGGCTGCGTTCACGGCGACGTCGAGATGGCCGAAGCGCGCCTCGATCGACTGCACGGCTCGCGAGACGTCGTCCTCGTTCCCGACGTCGCCGGAGACGCACCACGCACCTTCGCCGAGGCTCCCGACCGCGCGCTGCAGCTTCTTCTCGTCGCGGCCCATCACGACGACTCGCGCGCCGGCTTCGGCCAGCGCACGCGCCGCGCCGAGGCCGATCCCGCTGCCTCCTCCGGTCACCATCGCCACGCGTCCGTCCAGATCGCCCATGAGCACCTCCTCCGTCGCGACCAGCGTTTCGCCCTCGGCGGCCCCGGTCAAGTCCCGAGCCGGCAGGCTCTGTAACGCGTGCTATACAGGCCTTCGATGCGGCGCTGCGACCTCTGCGGCACGGAGCCGATCGCTCGTGTCGCGTATCTCGGCGACCGGTCCGACCGTCGCATCTGGCTCTGCGCCGGGTGCTTCCAGCGGCACGAAGACCACGAGCTCCTTCCCGAGCAGCTCCTCGCGCTCGCACGGTGCACCGCGCAGCGCTCGGGGAAGTGCGAGTGGTGCGGCGCGAACCCGCCTGCGGCGCAGGTGCGCGTCGTCGGCGCGGAGGGCCGCGTCTTCGCCTTCCACCTCTGCACGGCCTGCGCGCAGGACGCGCGCGGGTACGAGGGAACGCGCATCCTTCATCCGCAGGCGGCGCTCGAGGGCGAAGCGACGGTCGATCCGCGCTACGAGCGCGCGGTCGAGATCGCGCGCCGCCGCCGCCGCATCAAGCGACTGAAGTAGCGCCGTTCGTCAGCGATCGACCGGGTACTCGGAAGGAGCGTGGCGAAAAGCGTGATCGCGAAGGAGACGAGTCGAGAGACCCCGGAGACGGCGACCGACGGTTCGCGGCTTCTCCCGTATCTGCTGCCGGCGAGCGTATTCCTCTCCGGCGCGGTGATCATGGTGCTCGAGGTGCTGGGCACGCGGCTGATCGCACCCGTGTACGGGACGAGCCTCTACGTCTGGTCCGCGCTGATCGCGGTCACGCTACTCTCGCTTTCCATCGGCTACTGGCTCGGCGGCTGGGTCGCAGACCGCTTCCCCTCGCCGGCCGTGTACTTCGCGATCTTCGAGGTGGCGGCGATCCTCGTGGTCGCCGTCCGCTTCGTGCGCGAGCCGGTCGTGGTCGCCACGCTCGCGCTCGGGCTTCGCGGCGGTGCCGTCGCGGCCGCGGCCCCCTCCTCGGGGCGCCGCTGACGCTCCTCGGCATGCTTTCCCCGTTCGCGGTCCGCCTGCGCACCCAGTACTTGACGAGCCTCGGGTCGACGGCCGGGCGGCTGTACGCGATCTCGACGGCGGGAAGCCTCGTCGGAACGCTCCTTGCGGGCTTCTATCTGCTGCCGCTCTTCCGCGTGAGCACGATCTTCCTCGGCTGTTCGGTCGCCCTGACGATCCCGGCGCTCGTCTACCAGACGACGCGCCACCGTCGCGGGCTGGCACTCGCCGCCTCGGCTCTCGTGCTCACGGCCGCCTCGTGGCGGCCCGCGACGGAGACGCGCGGCGGACTCCGCCACGTCAGCGAGTCGCACTTCGGACAGATCAAGGTCCTCGATTCCGGAAAGACGCGCTACATGCTCGTGAACGGCGCGACGCAGACCCTGCTCGATCTCGAGACGCGCGCGAGCCTCGCGATCTACCCGCCGCTCCTCGCGAAGCTCGCGTACCAGGCGAAGTCGGATGGCAAGTCCGCGCTCGTCATCGGCCTCGGCGGCGGCGCGCTGCCGCCGCTCTTCGCGAGCTGGGGCGTCGAGAGCGTCGTCGTCGAGATCGACCCCGAGGTCGTCACGGTGGACGAGGACTACTTCGACTTCGACACGAGTGCGACCGAGGTCGTGATCGCCGACGGACGGCAGTACCTCGCGGCGACGGACCGATCGTTCGACTACATCGTGCTCGACGCGTTCGCGGGCGAGGTGATTCCGGCGCACCTCCTCTCCACGCAAATGATCGACCTCGTCCAGCAACGGCTCCGCCCCGACGGAGTGCTGCTCGTGAACTTCGGCGGCTGCCGCAAGGGCGACGACGCGCTGCCGCTGCGTTCTCTCGTGAAGACCGTGCGGCACTGGCTCCCGTGGGTCGAGGTCTACGGAACGGTCCGCGGCGACGCGTGCGGGAGCAACCTCGTCGTCGCGAGCCGCGAGCCGCGCTCGCTCGCGGACATGCCGCTTCCCTTCGACGTCGCCCCGCGCGTGCAGCCGCGGCTCGACATGGGCGAGCCGCTCGACGTCGACGGTCCCGCCCTGCTCGTGACCGACGACTACAACCCGCTCGAGCTTTGGGCCGTCCACGGACAGGAGGTCTGGCGAGAGGGCCTGCTCGAGACGCTGCCCCCGTCGATCCTCCTCGCGGAGTGAAGCCCTCTACTGCTGCAGCAGATCGACGGAGTTCCCGGAGGGCTTCACGCTGCCCTTCTTCGACTCCTTCATCGCCTTGCAGCCGTCGGCCACGATGTCGACGGCCCGGTTCGCAGAGGCGCCCTTGAACTGGAAGCACGTCTCGACGTCCAGAATCTGCCCTTCGCGGACGAGGTTGTCCTCCGGCCAGGTCCAGCCCTTCACCGCGGCCGGGTGCTCGTCGTCCGCGTAGGCCTCGAAGACGTAGCGCGCGTGGTCGAGCCGGTTCTGGAAGAAGACGTTCCCGCGCGAGTGCCCGCGGACGTGGACGACGCGGTCCCGGATCTCGTTCTGCTCGAAGAGCGAGTCGATCGAGTGCTTCACGTAGAGCGCCGCGGCACCGCTCCCCGAGAGGACGTTCCCGGAGTAGAAGCCGCCGGTCGAGCTGAGGACGTACAGGTTCTCCGCTTCGCTCCCGCGGATCTCGTTGCCGACGATCTGGTTCGCGTCCGAGCCGCTGCCGACGTGGATGCCCTCGTCGCCGCTGTCCGCGACGAGATTTCCCTCGACGAGGTTTCCGCTCGTCTTCACGGCGAGCTCGATCCCGTAGCGTCGATTCGACGTGATCTCGTTGCCGGCGATCACGTTGCTTCCGCCTTCGCGGATGCGCACGCCGACCTTGAAGCCGGTGATGCGGCAGTCGCGCACCTCGGCTCCTTCCGCGTCGTCGACGAGGACGCCCTCGCCCTTGCCGACGCCGGAGATCACGTGACCGGCGCAGTCGAGCACGGCGCCGTCGACGATGCGAAGGCCGTCGTCGGGACAAGCGCTCAGGTCCGCGGCGAGAACGGCCTCGCCTCGGACCGTGTCGCCGCAGCCGCAAGCCACCTCGTCGCCGCATGTTTCCGCGCGCGCGGAGCTCACGGCGACGAGAGTCATCAAGCTGCCCACCACCAGAGCGGACGCCTTCGCGGCACACATCCTGGATTCCATGCAAGCGGGTCCTCCCTACTCGCCTTCGACAGTCCACGACCGGCGCTTGAGACCGGCCTTGACCCGATGCCGGGTTGCCAGCGATACGGCAGTGCATGGATCTGTCGTTCAGCAAGGAGGATGAGAAGTTCCGTCGCGAGGTGCGCGCGTGGCTCCGTCGTCACCTGCCGCGCCGCAACGACGCGCTCGAGGGCGGCGAGGACCTGAGCTACGACAGCCCCGAGCGCATCAGCGCCGCGAAGGCGTGGCAGAGAACGGTCCACGACGCCGGCTACGTCGCGATCGGATGGCCGAAGGAGTTCGGCGGCCAGGAAGCGAGCATCGAGCGGCAGTCGATCCTGAACGAGGAGATGGTGCTGCATCGCGCGCCGGGCCTGATCGGGCATCTCGGCCTTCGCATGCTCGGCCCGACGCTGATCCAGTGCGGCACCGAAGCACAGCGACGACGGTTCCTTCCGAAGATCCTCACCGCGGACGAGCTCTGGTGCCAAGGCTACTCCGAGCCCGGCTCGGGTTCCGATCTCGCCTCTCTGAAGACGCGCGCGGAGCTCGACGGCGACTCCTTCGTCGTGAACGGCCAGAAGGTCTGGACCTCCACGGCGCAGTACGCGGACTGGATGTTCTGCCTCGTCCGCACGGATCCCGAGGCACCGAAGCACCGCGGTATCTCCTACCTCCTGATCGACATGAAGAGCCCGGGCATCGAGGTGCGCCCGCTCGTCCAGATGACCGGCCGCGCCGGCTTCAACGAGGTCTTCTTCACGGATGTCCGCGTGCCGCGCGAGAACCTCGTCGGCGAGCTGCACGGAGGCTGGACGGTCGCGAACTCGACGCTCGCCTTCGAGCGCAACATGCTCGCGAGCACGACCCGGACGCAGCAGCTCATGGACGACCTGCTCGGCCTCGCGCGTCGGAGGACGCGCAACGGGAGCAAGGTGACGCGCTGTCCGGCGACGCGGCAGAAGCTCGCCGACCTGGTGATCCGCGTCGAGGCGATGCGCTACCACTCGCTGCAGCAGCTCTCCGACGAGATCCAGGGTCGCCGCGGCGGCGTCTCCGCTTCGATCAACAAGCTCGTCACGACCGAGCTGAACCACGACATCTGCGCGGCCGCGCTCGACATCCTCGGCGACTACGGTCCGCTGATGGGACGCACGCCGCACGCGGAAGACCGCGGGACCTGGCCGAAGGACTGGATGTTCACGCTCGGCATGATCATCGGGGGCGGAACGTCGCAGATCCAGAAGAACATCATCTCCGAGCGGGCGCTCGGACTTCCGCGCGGCGCCTGAGCGGGCGATGCACTTCGGTCTCACCGCCGACCAGGAGCTCCTCGCGGCGAGCGCGCGAGACTTCCTCGCCGCCGAGTCGCCGCCGGCGACCGTGCGCCGGATCGTCGAGGACGACGCCGGAGTTTCGCCGGAGCTGAATGCCAAGATCGCGCAGCAGGGCTGGCAAGGAATGCTCGTCCCCGAAGAGTACGGCGGCCAGGGGCTCGGCGTGCTCGACGCCGCCGTCGTGCTGACCGAGCTCGGACGCTTTCTCACGCCGACGCCGTTCCTCTCGTCCGCCGTTCTCGCGACGACGCTCCTCTCGATCGCCGCGAGCGCCGCGCAGAGGCGCCGCTGGCTGCCGCGTCTCGCGAGCGGCGAGATGCTCGCGACGGTCGCGTGGCTCGAGGAGAGCGACCGTCTCGATCCGGCGGGAATCGCGCTGCGCGTTCGGCGCGCGCGCGATCGGTTCCGGCTCTCCGGATCGAAGCTCTTCGTGCTCGACGCGCAGATGGCCGACCTCTACCTGCTCGCCGCACGCACCGCGGCGGGCCAGGGACGCGACGGCGTGAGCCTCTTCGCGATCCCGCGCGACGCGACGGGGATCTCTCTCACGCCGCTGCACAACTTCGATCGCACGCGCCGTCTCTTCGAGATGCGCTTCGACGACGTCGTCGTCGACCGGGATCAGCTCGTCGGACGCGAAGGCAAGGCGTGGCCCCACCTCGAGCGCATGCTCAACGTCGCTTGCGTCGCGATCGCCGCGGAGAGCCAGGGAGGCGCCGAGCGCGCACTCGAGCTGGCGGTCGAGTACGCGAAGGTGCGCGAGCAATTCGGCCGGCCGATCGGCTCGTTCCAGGCCGTCAAGCACCTCGCGGCGGAGTGCTTCGCCGAGATCGAGCCGTCACGCTCGCTCCTCTGGTACGCGGCTTGGGCGCAGCAGGGCGCAAGCAAGGAGGCTTCGCGCGCCGCTTCGATGGCGAAGGCGCGGCTCGGCGACGTCTACTCCCGGACGACGAACAAGAGCGTGCAGATCCACGGCGGGATCGGCTTCACGTGGGAGCACGACGTGCATTTCTGGTTCAAGCGCGCGAAGAGCAACGAGGTGCTCTTCGGCGGTCCCGACTTCCATCGCGAGCGCGTCGCCGCGCTCTCGGGCTGGTGAAGAGCGTCCCCGGACGCCGCTTCGATCGAGCATGAACCTCCTCCACGCGATCCATCATCCCGCGGGCGACGGCCCGCATCCGACGATCGTCGCCCTGCACGGGTACGGCGCGAGCGCGCACGACCTCCTCGGCCTGGCGCCGCACCTGCTCGGCGGCCGGGCTCTCGTGATCGCGCCGCAGGGACCGCTCGAGGTCGCGCTCGATCCCGAAGGACGTTTTCGCGGCTACGCGTGGTTTCCGCTGACGCTGTCGCGGCCGCCGACGCCCGCGGACGTCGCCGCGGGGATCGGCGCGGCGCGCGACTTCCTCGAGCTCGCTTTGAAGCGGTATCCCGTCGACCCGAAGCGGCTCGCGATCCTCGGCTTCAGCCAGGGCGGGATGGTCGCCTACGCGCTGGCTCTCGGCGCGCCGCATCGCTTCCGTGCTCTCGCCGCGCTCTCGACCTGGCTTCCGGACGACCTGAACCAGTCCCTGAAGGCGGACGCGAGCGGGCTCGCGGCATGGGTGCAGCATGGGACGCGCGACGAGATCGTCGCCGTCTCGCGCGGACGCGACTCGAAGGCGAAGCTCGAGGCGCGCGGCGTCCCGCTCACCTACCGCGAGTACGAGATGGGACATGAGATCACCGCCGAGAGCCTCGGCGACCTCGCCGCCTGGCTCGACGAACGCCTCAACACGTGAGCATCGGACGATCGAAGCTGCCCCGACCGAGATTCCGTGCGTGCCTGCCGACGGTGCACATCAGCGAAGCTTCGCAAGGCTCACCGCGAATTCGCGGACGGCGACGGGTTGTGTGGTCGTGACGCTCGATCCTATGGGGACTCTCGTTCGATCAGAAGCCCTTTACCTTCGCGCTCTGGCGGTAGAACATCGTCCCGAGCCACCAGCCGATCGCGACCATCACGACGACGCCGATCCAGCCCGCGCTGGCGAACGGGACGGTCGTGTGCGCGTCGATCATCATCCAGATGAGCGGGATCGACATGTAGGTGTTGTGCCGGGATCGCGTCCCCGCGAGCGCGACGAGCGCTGCGTCCGGCGGCGTGCCTTCCTTCACGGCCGTGATGATCTTCTGCTGCGCCGGCCAGATCCGGAACCACACGTTGAACGCCATGGTCGTCCCGAACATCGCGCCCGTGTGGATCACGAACGCGCGGTAGCTGAATCCGCCAACGTGGATGAACAGAAGGTTCATCACCGCGACCACGATCAACCCGACGACGAAGAGCACCTTCGGGTCTTTGAGAGCGCCGACCCCGATGAGGGCGTCGTAGAAGAACGCGAAGAGGAACGTCGCGACGACCATGATGATCGCACCCGCGGTCCAGCTCGCGCCACCGTCGAACATCAGGCCGCCGTGGTAGAACACCATCATGAGCAGGAGGAGGCCGGTGATCCACGTCCAGGCAGCGCCCCAACGGAACCAGAAGAGCGCGCGCGGCAGCAGCTCCGGATTGACCTTCTTCTTCGCCTCGGCGTCGATCACCGCCTGCATCGGCGCGTTGACCCAGTTGAAGAAGTACAGGTGACCGATCCACGCGATTCCTGCGATGATGTGGAACCATCGGAAGATCGATTCCACCGCGAACATCATCTCCATCGAGCGCCCCTCCCTCGTTGCTCTGCGAACTCGTCGTGGCCTACCAAGCGACGCGCGGTTGCGTCAATTGAACCGAGAGGGGCGCCGCCCCTCTCCTCCACGCGGCAGAGCCGCGCGGAGCCTCCTCTCCCCGCTCCCTCGCGCGCGGCCGCGCGCTATGCGCGCGGAAATAGAGCGGTTACCAGGCGGAGCGGCGGCGGCCAGGGAGGCCGAGCGGGCGCGTGTCGGTGCGGGAGGCGACGAGCGTCGGACGGACGGTCACCTCGCGCGCGGGATGCTTCAGGATCACGGCGGCTTCGGACTCGGAGATCGCGCGGCCGAAGAGGCAGAACTCGCCACGGTCGTCGACTTGATGGTTCGCCCAGTCGGCGAGCTCCCGCGGCGAGGGGTCGTGCCCGACGGCGTTCGCGCACTCGCGGACGACGAACCCGAGAACCATGCGGTTCGCGGCCGGCGCGGCTTCCGCGCCGTCGTTCGTCATCTTCGGTGCGGTGCCGAGGGACGGCCACGGTCCCTGCACCACCTGTGCTCGCTCGGACATTCCCGAAAGGATGGAGAACCCGAAGCGACGTTTCAAGAGGAGAATGCGATGCGTTGCGCTTCGTGCAAGACGCGCGCCGCGAAGGGATGCGCTTTCGGAACGGGTGCGAACGTCGCTAGAATGGTGCGATGCAAGTCGCGAACCAGCGAGACGTCGCCGCGGCGATGCGTGTACGGATCGAGTGACGGCTCGCTTCCTCGTCCTCCTCGCGGCGATCACGCTCGGTCTCGTGCCGAGCGCGGACGCTTCTCCAGAAGGCGATGTCCTCGTCGCGGAGCTCGGCTGTCCGGCGTGTCACGTCGATCTCGAGATCGCGACGGACGTCCGCGCGAAGGCGCCGTCGCTCGCGGACGCGGGCGAACGCTATCGCGCGTCCTACCTCTACGACTTCCTGCGCGCGCCACGCCGCGTCCGCCGCCACATCGGGCGGACGCGGATGCCGGACTTCGGGCTCTCCGAGCGCGAGGCGCTTGCCTTGACGCTCTTCCTCGGCGAGCAACGAGCCGCGCCGGAGCCGTTGCCGGACCTTCCCGCGGCGCTCGACGGCGACGTCGCTCCGGAGGAGCGCCTCGACGGCGAAGCCGAGTTCCAGGCGCTCGCGGGCGACGAGAAGAGCTGCCTCGCGTGTCACGCACGGAGCGGACGCGGCGGAACACTCGGCCCCGATCTCGCCGACATGGGCGCACGACTCCAATCGGCGTGGATGCGTCGCTTCCTCGCGGCGCCCGGCGCGTGGGGCATTCCCGACGGCGTCATGCCGGCGCTCTTCCTTCGACCGGACGCGACCGGACGGCTCGCCGAGGTCGAGCCCGGATCGACGCGCCAGGTCGCGCGGCTCGTCGACTACCTCGAGAGGACCGCAGAGCCGGAGCGCGCGCGCCTGGGGCGCGCCTGGGAGGAGGCGCGCGCGCGTCATCCCGACGTGACGGTGCACGACGGCGAGCACGTCTTCGCCGCGCTCGGATGCGTCGCATGCCACCGCGGCGCGGACGGAGTGGGCTCGGGCGTCGAGGCCGCGCCCGACCTCGGGATCGAATCGAAGCGCGTGCGCGAGCCGTGGCTTCGCTCCTATCTCGCGGCGCCGCACGCGATCCGGCCCTTCGGCACGCGGCCGGGAAGCGGCGCGCGCATGCCCGACTTTCGCTTGACCTCCGACGAGGCCGATCGGATCGCGGACTGGCTTCTCGAGATCGGACGGAGCGACGTCGATGCGAGCACCGTCGATGCGAGCACCGTCGATGCGAGCACCGTCGATGCGAGCAGCGTCGATGCGAGCGACGTCGATGCGCGCACCGTCGATGCGAGCACCGTCGATGCGAGCACCGTCGATGCGAGCACCGTCGCCGCGAGCACCGTCGATGCGAGCGACGTCCCGCCCGCGCCGCTCGGCGCGCATCGCCGCGAGACGACGCGACGTCTCCTCGAAGAGAAGCTTCCCTGCCTCGGATGCCATCGCCTCGATGGTCGAGGTGGCCGTATCGGTCCCGACCTGACGGCCGCACGCGAGAGGCTTCGTCCCGAGTTCGTCGCGCGTATGATCGACGATCCGCAGGCGACGGTCGCGCACGTGACGATGCCGCGCGTCCCGCTCGGAGCGGGCGAGCGCGATCGCCTCGCCGACTTTCTCCTCGCCGAGGGGGAGCCGCCTCCGCCCACGGAGTACCTCTCCGTGCTCGACCACCCGACGATCGCGCTTCCCCGCGAAGCCGGCGCCGCGCACGATTACGCGCTCTACTGCGCGCCGTGCCACGGTGCGACGGGCGAGGGAGACGGCTTCAACGCGCGCTACCTTCCGTCGCCGCCGACCCGCCACGCGGACGCGACGGTCCTGCGCGAGCGCGCGGACGACACGCTCTTCGACGGCATCCACGGCGGCGGCGCGATCCTCGACCGGAGCCACCTGATGCCCGCGTGGGGCGAGACGCTGTCGAACGAGCGGATCGCCGCGCTCGTCGGCTACCTGCGCGAGCTGTGCGATTGCGACGGTCCCGCGTGGGCACGCGCCGTCGCGGATGGCGACGAACCTGCTTCTCCTCCACCGACGCCGCGCGACGTCGGCGACGCGAGCGCGCCCGAAGCGCGGCCCTCACCTCTCGCTCCCTTCGCCGCGCACGAGCCGGTGGTGCGCAACTCCACCTTCGACGACTTCCTCGGCGCCGAAGCGTGCGCGGAATGTCACGCTGCGGAGTACGACCGCTGGCGCGACTCGACGCACGGCCACGCCGGCGGCACGCCGGACGAGATCGACGTGATCGCACGCTTCGACGGCGAGCCCATCCGCTTCCGCGACGGCGTCGTCGTGCCCACGCGCACCGAGGACGGCCGCTGGGTGTTCGAGGTGCGCCAGGACGGCCAGCCGGAGCGCGAGATCGAGGTCGCCGCGGTCGTCGGCGCCGGCCGCATGTTCGGCGGCGGCACGCAGAGCTTCTTCGCAGCGCTCCCCGACGGGACCGTGCGGATGCTGCCCTTCGACTTCATCCGCGACGAGAGCACCTGGTTCGTGCAGCGACGCGCAGATGCGACGTGGACGCCGGCCGGTCCGGACGTGGCACTCGCCGATCTCGAGCACTGGCCACCGCACCGCGCGCTCGGCACCGCGCCGCGTCTCGTCAATTGCGAAAATTGCCACGCGAGCCAGATCCTCGTCGGATACGACGCGGAGAAGAACCGCTGGGACACGCGCCGGAAGAGCCTCCGCATCGACTGCGAAGCCTGCCACGGCCCCGGCCGGGAGCACCTCGCCTGGGCCCGATCGGCGGATCGCGAAACGCAGGCCGACGCGCGCATGGAATCGCTCGGTCTTCTCGACAAGCGCGCTTCGGTGCAGGTCTGCTTCCGGTGCCACGCGAACAAGGCCGTGATCGACGCGAGCTTTCTCGCGGGGGAGGACTTCGAAGCGCACTTCGCGCTGAAGCTCCCCGTCCTCGCGCAGAGCCCGCATCTCGTCGACGGCCGCGTCAATCTCTTCGGCTACCAGGACAACCACCTCTTCAGCGACTGCTTCGTCGAGGGCTCGATGGTCTGCGCCGACTGCCACGACCCGCACTCCCAGACGTACCGCGACGTGCACGGCCGCCCGCTCGAGGGCCGCTTCGACGACGGGCAGTGCACCGGCTGTCACGCGGCGAAGGCACGCGACGTCACGGCGCACACGCACCATCCGGCGGACTCGGAGGGGAGCCGCTGCACGTCGTGCCACATGCCGTTCCTGCAGCACCAGGGCGTCGGCCGCGAGCTCCGCTTCGCCCGCTCCGATCACTCGATCCCCATCCCGCGACCACTCTTCGACGAATCGATCGGCATCGAGAGCGCGTGCGCAAATTGTCACCCCCAAAAGAGCGCGGCGACGCTGCAGGCCGAAGTCGACGCCTGGTGGGCCCCGATCAAGCCGCACCACCCGATGATCGAGCGCACGCTCGCCGCCCGCACCATCGCCGATCGCGCAACTGCGGCAGACCTCCTCCTCGTCCCCGACGAGCGTCACACCGTCGCCCAGCTCGCCGCCCTCTCGACCTTCGTCCGCACCCACCTCCGCCCCGACGACGAAACGCTCGAACCCGAGATTCGCGCAAAGCTCGAAGCCCTCGCAAGAAACGACGACCTCGACGTCGCCGCAGTCGCCCTCGCCGCCCTCCACATCGCCAACGGCACCGACCCAAGCGTCCGCATCTTCCTCGAATCCGAGCTCACCCGCCGCGGCCCCAAGGCCACCGCCCTCCGCAAGCGCTGGCGCTACGCCCTCCACGACCTCTCCCGCCTCCACGAAAAGGCTGACCCCGCCACCGCAAAAGCCATCCGGGAGAAGCTCAACGACGTCCCCCCGATCTCCTGACCCGCAAAGCAAGCGGGGGGTGCGCAGCGCGCTCCGGGGCGCCTCGCTTGGTCGGCCCATCGTCGCGGCGCGAACGCCGTCGCTTTTCGACGGCGGTCCTAAGCGCCTCGACCTGTCCCGGCGAGCAGGTGCGCCCCGGAGCGCGCTGCGCACCCCCCGCGTCCACAGGCGCAGAAATCCGCGAGAACACCGCTTGACCCGAGAGCGCCGGCAGACTAGCCCTTAATCCGGATCAACGGATGGAGCCGAGAGCGGACACGAACGGCGCCGCGACCCAGCAACCAGGCGTCCTCGGCAGCATGCTCGGCTGGATGAGCTCGCTCGCCGACCCGACGCGTGCTCGCGCGCTGCGTCTCGTCGAGAGCCACGAGCTGAGCGTCGCCGAGCTCTGCTCGATCCTGCAGGCGCCGCAGTCGACCGTCAGCCGTCATCTAAAGGTTCTGTCCGACGAGGGCTGGGTCGCAGCGCGTCCCGAGGGCACGAGCCGCCTCTACCGCATGTCCGGCGAGACGCTCGATCCCGCCGCACGCCGTCTGTGGTCGCTCCTTCGCGAGCAGGCCGCGGGCACGGTGCTTGCCGAGCAGGACGACCAGCGTCTGCAGAGCGTCCTCGCGGAGCGCCGCACGCAGTCGCAAGCGTTCTTCAGCTCGTCCGCGGGAGAGTGGGATCGCCTCCGCTCCGAGATGTTCGGCGACCGCTTCGATCGCACGGCGCTCGCGGCACTCCTCGACGAGAGCTGGACCGTCGGCGACCTCGGCTGCGGCACCGGTCAGTGGGCCGAGGTGCTCGCGCCCTTCGTTCACCGCGTGATCGCGGTCGACAGCTCGGCAGCGATGCTGAAGGCCGCACGCCAACGTGTTTCCGATCGCGACAACGTCGAGCTCCGCCGCGGCGAGCTCGAGGCGCTGCCGATCGACGAGGCGAGCCTCGACGCGGCGACGCTCTGCCTCGTGCTGCATCACGTTCCGGATCCGCCGACGGTGCTGCGCGAGGTGGCGCGCGTTCTCGTTCCCGGCGGGCGACTCTTGATCGTCGACATGTTCCGACACGATCGCATCGACTATCAGCGCCAGATGGGCCACGTGTGGCTCGGGTTCGAGCGGCTCCAGCTCGAGGAGTGGCTGCGCGACGCCGGCTTCGCGGCGCCGCGCATCGTGCCGCTCCCGCCCGATCCACGCGCCAAGGGCCCGGCGCTCTTCGCCGCCGCCGTGCGCCGCGAGGCGACCGAGCGGCGGAACGGCACTCACCCGGGCAACTCGTCCCGTCGCGCGTCGCGGCCGGACCGCAGGAGATGAAGGAGAGAAGAATGAGCACTGCAAAGAAGATGGATGTCGCGACGCGCCCCGCGTTCAAGGTCGCGGACCTCGCGCAGGCCGAGCTCGGTCGGAAGGAGATCCGTCTCGCCGAGCAGGAGATGCCCGGACTGATGGCGGTTCGCGAGCGCTACGGGAAGGAGAAGCCGCTCGCCGGCGCGAAGATCATGGGCTCGCTGCACATGACCGTGCAGACCGCCGTCCTGATCGAGACGCTGATGGACCTCGGCGCGGACGTGCGCTGGGTCTCCTGCAACATCTTCAGCACGCAGGACTCCGCCGCGGCAGCGGTCGCGGTCGGCCGCGACGGCACGGTCGAGAGCCCGCGCGGTGCGGCCGTGTTCGCGTGGAAGGGCGAGACGCTCGAGGAGTACTGGTGGTGCACGAACGAGGCGCTCCTCTGGCCGGACGGCTCGGGTCCGGACCTGATCGTCGACGACGGCGGTGACGCGACCCTCCTCGTCCACAAGGGCCTCGAGTTCGAGAAGGCGGGCAAGATCCCCGAGTTCGATCCGGCGAACGACCCCGAGGAGTGGGGCGTCATCCTCGACCTGATCCGTCGCGTGCAGGGCGACGACCGCGGCCAGTGGGCGCGTGTCGCTGCCAACATTCGCGGCGTCAGCGAAGAGACGACGACGGGCGTCCATCGCCTCTACGTGATGGCGAAGGAAGGCAAGCTCCTCTTCCCCGCGATCAACGTCAACGACTCGGTGACGAAGAGCAAGTTCGACAACATCTACGGCTGCCGTCACTCGCTGATCGACGGTTTGAACCGCGCGACCGACGTCATGCTCGGCGGCAAGGTCGCAGTCGTCTGCGGCTTCGGCGAGGTCGGGAAGGGCTGCGCCGAGTCGCTCCGCGGCCAGGGCGCCCGCGTCGTCGTGACCGAGATCGACCCGATCTGCGCGCTCCAGGCGGCGATGCAGGGCTACGAGGTGAAGACGCTCGAGGACGTCGTCTCGACGGCGGACATCTTCGTGACGACGACCGGCAACTACAAGATCATCACCGCCGATCACCTCTCGCGCATGAAGGACAAGGCGATCGTCGGCAACATCGGCCACTTCGACAACGAGATCGACATGGCCGGCCTCGCCAAGATCCCCGGCATCCAGAAGGTCAACATCAAGCCGCAGTACGACGAGTGGGTCTTCCCGGACGGCCACTCCGTGCTGATCCTCGCCGAGGGCCGCCTGCTGAACCTCGGCTGTGCGACGGGACACCCGTCCTTCGTGATGAGCGCTTCGTTCACGAACCAGGTGCTCGCCCAGCTCGAGCTCTGGGCGCACGGCAAGTCGTACCCGAAGCAGGTGACGATGCTGCCGAAGAAGCTCGACGAGGAGGTCGCCCGCCTCCACCTCGCGAAGCTCGGCGTGAAGCTGACGCGGCTCACGGAGGAGCAGGCGGCGTACATCGGCGTCGACGTCGACGGGCCGTACAAGGCGGAGCACTACCGGTACTAGCTTAGCTAGCGGCGCTCGGAAAGGGGTTCTCGTAGAAGAGACGGGCGAACGGGAGGGGACGACCGCAGCCAGGCTACGAAAGTGCCAAGAACGAGGCGATCGGGTCTCGCAGGAAGGTTTCGATGTCGCTGCGGCGAAGACGGAGGAGTTGCTCGATGTCGCTCGTCGAGCAGTTGCCGCGCCTGATCCAGATGACCTTGGGCGGCGGCCCGCGTAGAACGCTACGCCCGTGGAAGTCCGCATCCTTCGAGACGATCGCCAGGTCGTGCGAGGTGGCGTAGTCCCAGACCTCGTCGTCGGACGCCCTCGCCAGGCCCACGTCTCGAACGTGGAGGCAGTCCGGGAAGATGTCGGCGACGTCGTGAGGCAGGCGGAAGGAGAGGTTCTCGTCGAACAGCAGCTTCACGCCGGTGGAACCGACATGAGCCGACGCTCCCGATCGGCGGCGAAGGCGAGGCAGGCCCGGATGTCTTCTCGGTCGAGGTCGGGGAAGTCGCGCAGGATCTCATCCTCGGACATCCCGGAGGCGAGGTAATCGAGAACCTCGTGCACCGTGATGCGGAGCCTGCGCACACACGGCTTGCCACCCCGCTTGTCCGCCTCGATCGTGATCCGCGAGCGGTAGTCCACGACGCCGACGGTACGTCGAGCGACGGACCGGATCAAGCTGTGGAAATCAAACGGAAACGGAGGGAAGGCAGCTGAGATGTGGGTGCATCCTACGCGGAGCGTAGTCGCCATGAACGGCCGATTTGTCAGAATGCCTCTTCTCGGAAGCTGGGAAATCGGGCCGGCCAGCCGAACGACCCCCTGCCGGATCCCTCCTATCCCGCGTGCGGCGTCCCGATCAACCGGAAAGGCGGCGGGACCACCACCGTAGGGACGGACGGCGAAGGTGCTGAAGACCGGCACGACGCCCGAACTCGTGCTCCGGCGAGCACTCTGGGCGCAGGGTTTGCGCTTCCGCGTGAAGAATCACCTGCCCGGCACGCCCGACCTCTTCTTTGCGGGGCTCGTGTTGCCGTCTTCGTCGATGGGTGTTTCTGGCACGGGTGTCCGCACCACGGGTCGGTCCCGTCCTCCAACCGCGCGTACTGGGTGCCCAAGCTCAGGCGGAACAAGGACCGCGACCAGCGCGCAACATCGATGCTTCGGGACGAAGGTTGGGCTGTCCTTCGGTTCTGGGAGCACGAGGTCGCCGGCGACCTGGACGCCGTGGTTCAGCTTATGCGCCAAGCCGTCGTCGGCGATCCCGGCGGCGAGCGCGACACGCAGCAGCGCGTGCCCAGCGGACGACGATCGCGCCTTCCCGAATCCGAACGCTGACGGCCCTCCCGACGCAGCAGTTCGTTCTGATGTATCTGTTCCGCGAACCGCGTGGCTGACACCGTCACGCGCGCCGCGTAGACCGGCGTGCGATGGCACGAGAGACGAGAGCTGCATGGGCACGGCGGGTTGAGCGCTGGCGGCGTAGCGGCCTGA
>VGTG01000061.1 GCA_016874795.1 Deltaproteobacteria bacterium
CTCCTCGACGTACTGTTCAAGTACGCCTGCGTCGCCCTCCGGTCCGAGGCTCGCGAATCTTCGGCACTCTCGACCGCCTCGCGACGTGATCTGGTGAGAAATGCAGGCTAGCACGTCCCTGGAGCTGCCCGCGGAGCGGACAGTTGCTGCTTCCGGAGGCGGTTTGTCGCTTGACCGCCGGTCGCGGGCTGGAGTACAGGGGGCGTCGAAACCTGCGCCACGCGCGTCCGAATCAGGATTTCCAACCAGGATCGACCTGAGCGATCGGCCCTTCGTGGCGCCCCGTCGAGGGCCGAAGATGACGTCGATCTCCCGATTCACGCAGCCGAAGTCCCGCTCCTGCGCCGCGATCGCCGTCTTCACCGTCGCCGTCCTGGCGATCGCCGGGAGTGCGAGCGCGCTGACCCCCTTCATCAACTTCGAATCGGGGCAGGTGCGACCGGTCGCTCTCTCTGAGGACGGCAGCGAGCTGTACGCGGTGAACACGCCCGACAACCGGCTCGAGATCTTCTCGGTCTCGGGCGGCGGGCTCACACACGCGGATTCGGTTCCGGTCGGCCTCGAGCCGGTCGCGGTCGCGGTGCGGAACGCCTCCGAGGTGTGGGTCGTCAATCACCTGTCCGACTCGATCAGCATCGTCCAGGTCGGCTCGAGCCCGCCGCGCGTCGTCCGCACGCTCCTCGTCGGCGACGAGCCGCGCGACATCGTCTTCGCCGGACCGGGCCTAAATCGCGCGTTCATCACGACCGCGAACCGCGGTCAGAACAGCCCCGTCCACGGAGTCAACGGCGCGACGATCGCTTCACGGCTCATCACGGAAGGTGTCGGCCGTGCCGACGTCTGGGTCTTCGACGCCCTGAACCTCGGCGCCTCGCTCGAGGGCACGCCCCTCACCATCGTGACGCTCTTCGGCGACACGCCGCGCGCGCTCGCGGCGAGCGCCGACGGCAGCCGCGTCTACGCCGCGGTCTTCTTCTCCGGCAACCGTACGACGACCGTGTCGGAAGGAGCCGTCTGCAACGGAGGAGCGAGCGCCGGGGGTTGCGCGCTCGACGGGTTCACCATGCCGGGCGGCCTCGGCGGCGGCCAGGTCCCGGGCGGAATGCCCATACCGAACGAGAACTTCCAAGGTTCGGCCGCGCCCGAGACGGGTCTCATCGTCAAGTTCGATCCAGGCTCGAGCCAGTGGCGCGACGAGCTCGGCCGCAACTGGAACAACGCGGTGCGCTTCTCGCTCCCCGACCTCGACGTCTTCGCAATCGACGCGAATGCGGCGACGCCGGCTCAGGTCCAGCAGTACGCCGGCGTCGGCACGACGCTCTTCAACATGGTCGCGAGCCCGACCGATCCGGACAAGGTCTACGTCACCAATACCGAATCGCGCAACGAGGTGCGCTTCGAAGGCGCGGGCGTCGCCCTGAGCTCGACGACCGTCCGCGGCCGCCTCGCGGAGTCGCGGGTCACGATTCTCGACGGCTCGAGCGTCACGGCGCGGCACTTGAACAAGCACATCGACTACGACCAGGTCCCGAGCCCGCTCGGTACGATCGAGAAGAGCCTCGCGACGCCGGTCGGCATGGCGATCACGGCCGACGGCAGCACGCTCTACGTCGCGGCCTTCGGCTCGAGCAAGATCGGCGTCTTCGACACGACGGCGCTCGAGACGAACAGCTTCGTGCCGGACGAAGCGAGCCACATCGAAGTCAGCGGCGGCGGCCCGTCGGGCATGGTCCTCGACGAGCTGAACGACCGCCTCTACGTCTTCACGCGCTTCGACAACTCGATCTCGACGATCGACACGTCGAGCGGGAGCGAAATCGCTCACCAGGCCGTGTACAGCCCGGAGCCGGCCGAGGTCGTCGTCGGCCGTCCGATGCTCTACGACGCGTCCTTCTCGTCGAGCAACGGTGAAGCGTCGTGCTCGAGCTGCCACATCTTCGGCGATTTAGATCAGCTCGGCTGGGACCTCGGCAATCCGGACGATCCCGTCGTCTCGAGCCCGATGAGCATCAAGCTCTCCTTCGCGGCCGGCGGCAACGTCAACGGCGGCGCCGACGTCGACGAGTTCCATCCGATGAAGGGCCCCATGACCACCCAAACCCTGCGTGGGCTCTCGAACAGCGGCCCGATGCACTGGCGCGGCGACCGCGCGAACGGGTTCTTCGGCATCGGCACGGGCGAAGCGCTCTCGTTCGACAACTTCATCGTCGCCTTCGAGGGGCTCCTGGGTCGTGAGGAGCCGATCGAGGCCGCCGACATGCACGACTTCACCGACTTCGCTCTCACGATGACGCTTCCCCCGAACCCGATCCGCGCCTTGAACAACTCACTGAACGCGGATCAGACGGCCGGACGGAACTTTTTCTTCGGGAGCCGCCGCTCGGACGGGCTCGCCGTCGGCGGTGGACTCGGCTTCAACTGCAACGGGTGCCACACGACCGATGCGGCGCAGGGCTTCTTCGGCACGAACGGCGACGCGAGCTTCGAGAACGAGGAGCAGATCGTCAAGGTCGCGCACCTGCGCAACCTCTATCAGAAGGTCGGGATGTTCGGCATGCCCGACGTGAGCTTCCTGAACGGCGGGAACAACGGCGATCAGGGGCCTCAGATCCGCGGCTTCGGCTTCCTGCACGACGGCAGCATCGACACCGTCTTCCGCTTCTTCCAGGCGACGGTGTTCAACAATCAGAACGGCGTCGGCTTCAACGGCGGCGACCCGCAGCGCCGCCAGATGGAGCAGTTCATGATGGCGTTCGACAGCGATCTCGCGCCGATCGTCGGGCAGCAGGTCACGCTGACGTCGACGAACGCCGCGATCGTCAATCCACGGATCGACCTCCTGATCCAGCGTGCGGCAGCGGCGTTCACGTCGCAGATCCTCGGCGGCGCCGTCACCGAGTGCAATCTCATCGTCAAGGGCACTGTCGCGGGCCAGGCGCGCGGCTGGGTCCGGAGCTCCGGCGGCACCTTCAACAGCGATCGTGCGATCGAGCCTGCGTTGTCGGATCTCGCGCTGCGCGCACTCGCCGCGGTCCCCGGACAAGAGCTCACGTACACGTGCGTTCCCCCGGGCTCCGGCACGCGCATGGGCATCGACCGCGACCTCGACACCTATCGCGATCGCGACGAGCTCGATGCCGGCACCGACCCGGCGGATGCGGCGAGCTTCCCCGGCGTCCCGACGCCCACGCCGACCCCGATCCCGACCGCGACTCCGACGCCGACTCCGGTGCCGACGGCGACGCCGACGCCCACTCCGACTCCGATCGCGACACCGACTCCGACGCCCGTTCCGACGGCGACTCCGACGCCGACCGCGGCGCCGACGCAGACGCCGACTCCGGTGCCGACGGCGACCCCGACTCCGACCCCGACGGCTTCTCCGGCGCCCACGCCGACTCCGACCCCCGCACCGACGGCGAGCCCGTCGCCATCCCCGTCTCCGAGTCCGTCGCCCTCTCCCTCGCCGGCTCCGACCGCTTCGCCGACTCCGACCCCGGTGCCGACGTTGACGACGACGAACATCCGCGCGAGCAAGCTCACCGTGCGTGACGACGGAACTCCGCCGATCAACACCGCGGCGCGCTCGGTCCGCTTCCGCTCCGGTCCGTACAAGGGCAGTCCGAGCGGCGTGATCGCTCCGGCGCGCGGCACGGCCGGCGATCCGACGGGTGCCGGCTCGAGCGGCGGCGGCGCGACCCTCGTCGTCTACAGCCCGGACAACGGCAACAAGAAGACGATCTCGCTCCCGGTCGGGAACTGGACGGCGACCGGAACGCAGACGAGCCCGAAGTACAAGTACCAGCTCCCGAAGGGCACGATCGGAACGATCGCGAAGGTCAGGCTGCAGAGCGGGAAGGTCTCGCTGAGCGTCAAGGGCACGGGCTCGTACACGCTGCAGAGCTCCCCGCAGGAGCGGATCGCGGTGCGTCTGCGCCTCGGTACGGGCGTCGAGCTTTGCGCGATCGCGCCGGCCGACGATCCGGTGCAGTCCAACGATACGACGGCGAAGTTCTCGGGCGTCGTGAACTCGCCGGCGCCGGGAGTGTGCCCGCCGATCCCCTGAGCACCGTAGCGAAGATCGGCCTGCGCGCCAGCGAGCACGAGGGCGCGCTCGTGATCGACGTCGTCGTACAGCCTCGCGCTTCGCGCGAGGCGATCGGACCGGTGCAGGGGGATCGGCTGCGCGTCGCCGTCAGCGCGCCGCCGGTCGAGGGAGCGGCGAACGCGGCCGTCGTGCGCGCGCTCGCCGAAGCGCTCGGCGTGCCGCGCGGGGCGGTCGAGATCGTTCGCGGCCGGACGGGCCGTCGCAAGACGGTCCGGATCCGCGGCGTGAACCTCGCGACCCTCGAGCGTGCGCTGGCGTAGCTCGTGGTCCAAGGCGCGAAACTCCGCGCGCGTAGCGCGCGACCGAGATGGGAGCGAGCGCAGGAGTGGGGCCCCCGCGCGGCTTTGCCGCGTGCGGCGAGGGGCGCGTGCCCCTCGTATGACTACCCTCGCTCGTCGCGCATCCGGGTCGAAGGAACGCCGCTCTCGAAGGTGACGACGAGCTCGTTTCGCTCGACGTCGGTCCGCAGCACGCGCCCCGAGATCTCGACGATCGCGCCGTCGAGGAAGCGGAGCGCTCCCTCGATCGCTTCTCCGACGTCGGGGAGACCGCCTTCGCGAGGCGTGACCCGCGCGCCGCCGACGGACAGGTCGATCACAGAAAAGTGCGCGCCCCCGACGACGAGCTCGGGCCGCGCCGAGACCGGGTAGAGGACGCGCGGATGTGCGCGCCGCTGGTACGCGGGGGGCGTCGGAAGCGGACGGCTGCGCGCGTCGCTCGGTGCGATCGAGCCGTTGCCCGAGGAGCGGTGCAGCTCCGCGAGCTCGCGCTCGAGCTGATCGGCGACCGCGGTGAACGCTTCGGCGTCGGGTCCGCCGATCTCGGCGAGCCGGCGGTGACATTCGAGAAGGTGGTAGCCGAGCTCCTTCGAGTTGAGGCGCGTGGCGGACGGCATCGCCAGCCAGTCGACCGCCTCGACGAAGCCGGAGCGCGGCAGGATCCGCTCGAGACCGCTCGAGCCGAAGAGCTCGGTCGCGAGCCGCGTCGGCACGACGACGTAGAAGCGGGCCGCTCCCGGCGCGTTCAGGAGCCGGTGCAGGCTCGCGAGGCAGCCGAGGAACGTGCTGTCGAGATGCTTGCACGTCGACAGGTCGACCGTGATCCGCGCTCCCGGCGACTGCGCGAGGAGCTTCGGAACGACCTCGCGCAGCGTGCGGCTCTCGTGCACGGAGCCTCGACCTTCGATGCGTGCGACGAAGCCGTCGCGCGCGCGCCCGATGCGAAGCACTGCTTCCGCCGGGCTTTCTTCCGGGCCTCGAGAAAGTTCCGCAATCGACATCCTGCTCGCACCATCGGCAGGACCGGGCGCGGGGAATAGCACGGTCCGCGAGCGTGAAGCCTGCGGATCCGCGGCGTCAGGCGCTATGGAGGGTGCGCTCCCGGGGGCCGGCGAGCGCGCCCTTGCCGAGCCCGGCGAGCAGCACGATCGCGACGGCGAGGACGCCGGTCGCGGCGACGAAGACGACGGAGCGGCTTCCCTCCCGGTCGGCGAGCCACCCGGCCAGCGGCGCCGCCGCGAGGAGGAACGGAAACCCGATCGCTCCCTGGACGCCGAGCACGCGGCCGACGAGGTTCGACCCGAAGATGCGGGCGACGAGCAGTCCGTGCAGCGGGATCGCGCTGCCGAGCCCGAGCCCGACGCCGGCTGCGCCGACGAGGAACGCGGAGTACGACGACGCCGAGACGACGCGGGCGAACGCGAGCGCGTGCACGACCTGGAAGCCGATCAGCACGCCCTTCGGATTGATCCGGTCCGCGAGCGAGCCGGCGAGAAGGCTGCCCACGAGTCCGAAGATCGCGGTGAGGGACGCGGCGATCGCGGCGGACTGGCGGTCGATTCCGCGCTCCTCGAGGAACGGGACGAAGAAGAGCCCGGTCGCGACGGGCACGCAGAAGAGGAGGGCGTAGCCGATTCCGAGGAGCCAGAAGTCGAGACGTCCGAGCCACGCGCGCGGCGAGTCTTCGGCGGCCGCTTCCGTCGCGCTGACCGGCGGCGCCTCGGGCCGTCCGTCCGGGTGCTGGCCGACCTCCTCGGGGCGCTTGACGACGAACAGCGCCACCGCGGCGAACGCGATCGCTCCCGCGAGCCCTGCGAGCATCAGCATCGCTTCGCGCCAGCCGCGCGTCTCGACCCACCACGCGGTGAGGAGAGGAAGCGCGAGGCCGCCGATCGAAGGTCCCGCCGCGGAGATCGCGAGTGCCGTGCCGCGATGCTCGACGAACCAGTTGACGATGATCGCGTTCACCGGCAGCGGCCCGAAGCACGCGACGCCGAGCGCCGCGACCGCCATGCCGAGCGCGAGCCCGCCGCCGCCGCTCGCGCGCGAGAGGAGGGCGATGCCGGCGGACATCGTGACGACGCCCGCGAGCATCAGCGGACGCACGGGCCGCCGGTCGACGATCGGCCCGAGGATCGGACCTGTCATCGCCATCATCAGGATGAAGACGGCCATGCCGAGGCCCATCTCCTGCAGCGCGAGACCGAAATCGGCGCGGATCGGCTCGAGGACGATGCCGTAGATCGAGAGCAGTCCGAGGCTGAACGCCTGCGAGACCGCGAGGGCCGAGACGACTCTCCAGCCGTCGAAGCGCACCGGGCCGGAGCCGGGTTCCGCGGCGACGCCGGCGGGAAGGCTCACCCGGGCATCCCGCGCAGGACCTCGAGCCGGTCGCGGTAGCGGAGGCGGATGTCCATGATCCGTGCGTGCGGGATCAGGAGCGCCTTGGCGATCTGCTTGATCTCGCCGTCCTCCGTCGACGTCACGACGGCGTCGGCGGCGGCGACCTCGTAGAGGCAGTCGAGGAGCGACTCTTTCTCTTCGGGCGTCGCGTGCTCGTTGAACGCTCGCGTCAGGAGGTAGTCCTCGACACCCGCGAGCACCTCGGTTGCGTTCGTCGCGATCTCCGCGACGAGCTCGGCCTCCTTCTCGTCGAGGCCCGTCTTCTCCTCGAGGCACTGGACCATCGCCCGCTCCTCGGCGGGCGCGATCTTCGCGTCGCCGAAGGCGGCTCGGGCGAGGAGCCCCGCGAACGCGGCGAGGGCCTCGAGGCGGGTCTCGTCGAGGTGGCCGAGATCGCGCTGGATGCGGTCGTAGACCGTTCCGCGGGCCGAAGGAGGGCTGTCGCCGGTCAAGCCGATCGAGCGAAGGAAGTGAAGCATCCCGGCGGAGTACCACACCGGCGGCCACGATGGGATCGCCGGCCCGGTGCGACGATTTGTCGCATTGTGGCTCCGCCCCGCGAAACCTACGACCACCCCGAATGCTTCGATCCCTTTCGTGCGCGCGCATTCGTCCGCGTCTCCTCCTCGGCTTCGTCCTCGTCCTGCTGATCCTGGGCACCGTCTTGGCGCCGCCGCGAGAAGCCCGCGCCTGCGACATCTGCGCGATCTACACCGCGGTCGACCTCGGCCCGAGCAAGCTCGGCTTCCGGGTCGGCGTCGGCGAGCAGTACACGCACTTCGGGACGACGCTGGACGATTCCGAGGAGGTCCCGAGCACCGGCGAGAAGATGGACAGCTCGATCACGCAGATCCTGCTCGGCTACCACTTCACGCCGAAGATCGGCTTGCAGCTCACGATTCCGATCATCCACCGGACGTTCACGCGGCTCGAGGAGGGAGAGCTCGAGAACGGCTCGGAGACGGGCTTCGGCGACCTGGCGCTCCTCGGCAGCTTCGTGCCCTTCGAAGCGGTCGGCGAGAATGGCCTCTTCCGCGCGAGCCTCTGGGGCGGCTTGAAGCTCCCGAGCGGCAATCCCGATCGCCTGGCGGAGGAGCAGGACGAGGATCACGACACGCTCGACCTGAACGGTGACGGGATCATCGACGCCGAGGAGCGGATCCGGCAGCGGCTCGAAGGTCTCTCCTCGACCGGCCTCGGCAGCCCGCTCCACGACGAGGCCGGCAGCGCGATCCACGGTCACGACCTCGCCCTCGGCAGCGGCTCGGTCGACGGCATCATCGGTGGTCACGTCTTCATGAGCTGGGACCGCTTCTTCCTCACGCAGTCCGCGCAGTACGCGATCCGCACCGAGGGCGCGTTCGAGTACCAGTACGCGAACGACCTGACGTGGCAGGGCGGACCGGGCTGGTTCGTGTACCTCGATCACGACCTTTCGATCTCCTTGCAGGGAACGGTCTCCGGCGAGACGAAGGGCAACGACACGTTCGAGGGCGAGAAGCTCGACGACACCGCGGTCACCTACGTGTTCGCCGGACCGGCGATGCAGGTCTCGTGGGGGACGAGCTTCTCGTTCGAGATGTTCGGCGACATCCCGTTCGTGCGGAACGAGACGGGGCTGCAGATCGCTCCCGACTACCGAATCCGCGGGGGCCTGGTTTGGAGATTCTGAGCTCCCTTCGGCGGGCTGTCTTCGTCGCGGCTTGCTTCGCAGCCGCCGCGCCCGTCCACGCGGCCGACGTCGGCGAAGCGGCGCCGGACGTCTCGCTGCAGGAGCTCCGGGGCGCCGGCGAGGTGAAGCTCGACTCCCTCCGCGGCAAGGTCGTCGTGATGGACTTCTGGGCGACGTGGTGTGCGCCGTGCGTCGAGCAGCTCGAGCAGCTCTCCGCGCTGTCACGGGACTTCGGCGGAGGGAAGGGGAGGCTCGAGGTCGTCGCCACGAGCATCGACGCAGGCTCGGACGCGCCGATCCGCTACGCCGAAGAGCGCCTCGCGGGGGCGCCGATCCGTCTCCTCCACGACCCCGACGCGAGCGGGCTCGGCGCTCTCGGCGCCGAGAGCATCCCGGCGATCTACGTGATCGACGGCGCGGGCGTGATTCGAGCCCATCACCACGGACCGGGCGGCGTGCCCGAGATCCGGGGCACCGTCGAGAAGCTGCTAGAGGCGGCGCCGGCCGAACCGTAATCTCGAAGGGTGATCCCGGTGCGCGGAAAGCCGGTCGCGGTCTCGGCGGCGGTGGCCGAGCGCAATCGCATCAACCTCTCGTGGCTCGTCCGTCTGCGCTGGGGTGCGGCCCTCGGGCAGGCGGCGGCGGTGCTCCTCGCCCGCGAGTGGCTCGGCATGGACCTGCCGCTCGGGACCGTGTTCGCGCTGATCGCGCTCGGGGCGCTCTCGAACCTCGCCGCCGCGGTCTGGGCGCGCGACGCGAGCACCGTCCCCGAGGCAACGCTCGGCGTCCTGATGCTCGTCGACGTGGTCGTGCTGACGGGGCTCCTCTATCTCACCGGCGGCCCGTTCAATCCCTTCAGCACGCTCTACCTCGTGAACATTGCGCTTGCCGCGGTCATCCTGCGTCCGGGCTGGTCGTGGGTGCTCGTCGTATTTTCTCTCCTCTGCTTCGGGGCGCTCTTCGTCGGCCCGCTGCGCGGCGGCGACGCGTCCTTGCACATGGCCGAAGAGGGGCACGTCCGTCTCCACCTCGAGGGGATGTGGGTCGCCTTCGGCGTCGGAGCGGTGTTCATCGCGTACTTCGTCCGGCGCGTCACGAGCGAGCTCGCGCGACGCGACAGCGAGCTCGCCGACACGCGCGCCGCGCGGGCGCGAGCGGAGCGGCTCGCGGCGCTCGGAACGCTCGCGGCGGGCGCGGCGCACGAGCTCTCGACCCCGCTCTCGACGATCGCCGTCGTCGCGCGCGAGCTCGAGCGCCGGCTCGCGCGAAGCGAAGCGGACGGAGCGGCCGCCGCGCCGGACCTCGCCGAGGATGCGCGGCTCGTCCGCGAGCAGGTCGATCGCTGTCGCCGCATCCTCGAGCAGATGGCGACCGATGCGGGCGAGGTCCCGGGCGAGCCCTTCGTCGACGTGACGTTGCCCGAGCTGATCGACGACTCGACGGGCGACCTCTTCGGACGCGACCGGCTCGAGGTGCTCGTCGCCTCGGAAGCGCGCGAGCGTCGGCTTCGCGTCCCGCGTCGCGCTCTCGCGCAGGCGGTCCGGGCAGTCGCGAAGAACGCGCTCGAGGCTTCGCCCGCGAGTGCGGTCGTCGAGATCCGCGGCGGCATCGACGACGGCGAGTGGCGCATCGAGATCCGCGACCACGGCGCCGGCATGTCCGATCAGGTGCTCGCGCGCGTCGGAGATCCGTTCTTCACGACGAAGGAGCCCGGCGCCGGCATGGGGCTCGGCGTGTTCCTCGCGCAGACGGTGCTGACGCGGCTCGGTGGAAACCTCGAGATTCGCTCGCAGCCGGGTGCCGGCACGACGGCGCACCTGCGCATCCCGTCGGCCTCGATCGGCCGCCCGACCGGGGCGGAGGGCTCCGCTTGAGCACGCCCCGGGGGCTTCTCGTCGTCGACGACGACGAGGTCCTGCGCGAGCGCCTCGCCCGAGCGTTGCGCGATCGCGGACTCGACGTGCGCACGGCGGGCGACGTCGAGGAGGCGCTCGCGCGCGCCGAAGCGGCTCCTCCCGAGCTGGCTCTCGTCGACCTGCGGCTGCCGGGCCGCTCCGGTCTCGATCTCGTGCGGGAGCTTCGCTCGCGCTTTCCCGACGTGCGGATCGTCGTCCTGACCGGCTACGGGAGCATCGCGAACGCCGTCGAGGCGATGCGGCTCGGCGCGACGCACTACCTCTCGAAGCCCGCCGACGCGGACGAGATCCTGGCCGCCTTCGCACCGCCCGAAGGCGAAGCCGAAACGGACGGCGAAGCGACGCAGGAGGTCGAGGCCCCGTCTCTCGCGCGCGCGGAATGGGAGCACATCAACCGCGTCCTCGCCGACTCCAGCGGGAACGTCTCGGAAGCGGCGCGCCGCCTCGGCCTGCACCGGCGCTCGCTGCAGCGGAAGCTGAACAAGCTCCCTCCGAAGAGCTGAGCGAGCGGCGCGGGCTACTTCTTCCGCACGTAGCGCACGCGGCTCCGTCGCGTGCCGAAGAGCACCGCGAGGATCAAGAGGCATCCGATGGCGGTCCCGCCGAGGATGGGCTTCAGGTGGGCTGCCGCGCCCACGAACGACGCACCGGCGACGATGGCGACGAACCACAGCAGGACGACGAGCCCGGTGAAGCTCGTCAGGCCGACCGTCCGCGTCGCGAGGCAATGCGAGCAGAGGGTCGCGCCCGGTCTCATTTCACGGTGACAGAGGGCGCAAAGCTCGCCCGGGTACGCGCCGAGGCTTGCGGATCGACGAGGCAACCGGGAACTTATTCTTTGCCGGCGCGGCGAGAGCAAGACGGTCGACCGCTTGACAAGCGCGAGCGCGATGGAGCGGCGGCGGAGCGATCTCGCGCCGCCGCCGCTCCCGCGGTTGCCCGCCGAAGCGGGCAACCGTCATCTGGACGACTCGTCAGTCGCCGTGGTCGTCGTCCTCGCCGTGATGGCTTTCGGACGGCACGAGCGTGAGCGTCGCCTCTTGCGACGCCGCGTACGTCGTTCCCGCGGTCAAGCGGAAGGACAGGTTGTACTCGCCCGAGTCGACGCCCTCCGGCAGCACGACCTGCCACTGGCCCGACGTGTGGAACGGCGCGGGGCCGATCTCGACGGACTCGCCCGGAGCGTCGATCGTCGTCTCGTCGAACTGGAAGCGAACGCCGGCGTCGATCGCGGTCAGCTCGAGGCTGATCGGCACTCCCTCGTCGAGCACATAGAGGTGCTCGCCGCGGTCGTCCTCGTCGACGGTCGCAAGGGCGGGATTCGTGCCCGACCAGAGCACGAGCGAGCCGACCTGCTCGCCCTCGGTCACCTCGACCGTCGTGAACGGCAGCGTGAAGTTGATGTCGCCGCTGCCCTGGTTCGTCGAGCCGATCTCGATGTGGCCGTGTCCCGACGGCGACTCCGCCCCCGGATCGTCGCCGCCACAGCCGATCGCGCCGAGGCCGAGGAGCCCGACGCTCGCCCACGCGACGAGGGATCGGGCCGTCCCGCGGCGCGTGTGAAGGGAGCTCGCGCTGGCGCGCGCTCCCGCGTTCGGGGTCGAGTGCAGGTCCGGAAGCATGATCGAAGTCCTCTCCTGGTTTTGCCGCGCGAGCGTCAGGGCTCGGCGGGAAGCGCGTAGCCGGTGGCGAAGGTGCCGAGCGACTCTGCGAAGTAGATGAAGCGGTTCGAGGCCGACGGCGGCCGGATCGAGAAGCGCAGGCGGCCGGCGGAGCCGCCGAGATCGACGCCCGCGACCGACGAGAGATCGCTCACCTGGACGCCACTCGTGGTGAAGGTTCCCGCGGTCGTGATCTGGCCGTCGTTGCGCGAGCCGCTGAGGCCCCAAGCCGCCTCCGCGGAGGCGATGCCGAGAGCGCTCTTTGCTGTGTCGTCGAACGACACGAAGATGAGCTGGTTGCCGCCGTCCTCCACGGGCTGGAGCGTGGCGGGGTTGTAGTAGACCGAGAGGTCGAGGTTCTCCGGCGTGATCTGATCGAAGACGACGGTCGTGCCGTCGATCGTCGTCCCGGGCGCAACCGTCGTCCACGTGGAGTCCGTCTGCTGCACCGCGATGCGAGCCGCCGCAGGCGAGCCCCAGGCGCTCTGCGTCGCGAGGTTCGCGACCGTGAAGTTGCCGGCGAGCGCGCGGCTCGCGAACGGTGCGCCCGCTCCGTCGACGGCGGTCGCGATCGCGACACCGGGGCCCTTCGCGAGACCCGCGTCCGTCTGCTCCTGGATGTCGATCGTGCGGGTTCCCTTGGCCGGGATCGACTCGGTCGTCTCGAACGGCGTGCCGATCGCGGCATCGTAGAACTGAAGCTTGACGTCGAGCGCGGTCTCGCCCTCGTTCGCGACGTTCAGGAACGTCGTGAAGCCGTCGCGGGCGTCGTAGTAGTAGACGAGCTGGTCGCCGCGGCCCGCGGGTTCATTCAGACCGCGGGTCGGGCGCGTCACGCCGCCGCTCGCCTCGCCGAGCGGCGGAACGGTCGGGAGGAGATACCCCGTCGCGAACGTCCCGAGCGACTCCTGGAAGAAGACGAGCCGGTTGGGTGCGGAAGCCGTCTCGAGCGTCAAGCCGAGTCGCCCGGCGCTGCCGCCGACGCCGCTTCCGACGAGCGTCGCGAGATCGAGGACCTGCACGCCGCTGAGCGACCGGCTCGCGGTCGAGATCGGCGCGCCGGTGTTCCGGGTCGCTTCGAGCGTCCACGTCGCCGTCCGCGCGACCGCACCGTAGTCGGGCCCGACGAGGTCGTCGAAGGCGACGAAGATCACCTGGTTGCCGCCCTGGTCGGCCGGCTGCAGCGAATTCGGATCGTAGTAGACGGAGAGGTCGAGCCGCTCCGGCGAGAGCTGGTCGAGCACGACGCTCGTGCCGTCGATCACCGTTCCCGTCGGCGGAAGGACCGGCGTCGGCCCGCCGAGCTGGCGGCCCATGCGCGCCGCGCCCGGTCCGCCCCAGGCCGACTGCGTCGCGAGGTTCGCGACCGTGAAGTTGCCGGCGAGTGCGCCGCTCGTGACCGACTGTCCGCCGTCGTCGATCGCGGTCGCGAACGCGACTCCCGCCTGCGCGGGGAGTCCCGAGCCGCGGATCTCCGCGACGTCGAACGTTCTCGTCCCGCGCGCGGGGATGCTCTGCACCATCTCGAACGGCTGGTCGAGCAGCGGACCGTAGAAGACGAGCTGCACGAAGAGGTCCGTCGCGCCCTCGTTCGCGACGTTCAGGAACGACGTGAAGCCGTCGCGCGCGTCGTAGTAGAAGACGACCTGATCGCCGCGTGCGAGCGGCCGCTCGCGGGCGACGGCCGGAATCGGGCCGACCGTCTGCACGGGCGGCGGACCGCCGTTCGTCAGGATCAGATCGAAGACCTGCGAGTCGGCGTACGGTGTCCCGGCGGTCTGGTGCAGCTTGACGGACAGCGGGAACTGGCCGACCTGGCCCTCGGGCGCGACGACCTGCCACTCCGGATGGACGTGGATGCCCTGCGCGATGCCGAGATCGATCGATTCGCCGGGAGCGTCGACCGTCTGGTTTCCGACCTTGACGCTCACCGCGGCGTCGATCGCGACGACCTCGAGGCTCACCCGCGTACCGACGTCGAGCGCGAAGAGCGACGACTCCGGCAGGTCCGTGTCCGGGCTGACGAGGCCGATGTTGACCGCGCTGTAGAGGCATTCGCCGCTGTCGCAGAGCGTCTCGGAGACCTGGATCGTCGGCCCGCCCGCGCCGAGGTCCATCGTCAGCTCGCCGCCGCTGTCCGCGGTCGAGAAGAGGTCGACCTCGCGATGTCCCTGCGACCACGCGGTCGCGGGCGACGCGAGATCGAGCGCGAGGCCCAGCACGACGAGAGCGAGAGCGGCGAGAGCCGCGCCCGACGCGATTCTTCGCTGTTGCACGTATGACTTCATCCCTTGGTACTCGCTTCGTTTCCGCTCGTCGGCGCCGCCTGCTTCCGGGTCTGGAAGCGGGCCGCGATCTCGCGCGGCACGTGACGCGCGAAGTCGGCGAGAAGTTCCTCGCCGGCCTCGCGCTTTCCTTCTCGCAGGCTCACCTGCGCGTCGAGGAGGAGGAACCCGGCGTCGGTGAAGCCGCGCTCGCGCGCGTCGAGACGCGCGAGATACGGATCCTCGTCCGCCGGCACGCGCGTGCGGAGCCGGCGATACCACTCGATCAGCTCGCGGCTCGTGAGCCAATCGGCTTCACCGGCGCGCTGGCGCCGGTGCGTCACCGGGCTCCCGTACTCGAGGAGCGGGAGATCGTCGGTGTTGACCGGAGCCGAGGAGAAGAGCTCGCGCGCCTCGCCGAGATTCCCCGCGTAGAACATGCCGAGGAGGCCGAGCGCCGAGTCGCGGGAGAGACTCGGGTCCTTCCGCCGGTGGCGATAGTTCTGCACGAGCGCCTCGGGATCGAGCGTCTGCGGCTCGTTCGAGGCGATCAGAGCCACGATCGGACGGTCCGGCAGGAAGTCGCCGCGCCAGAGGGTCACGTGCGGGAAGACCTCGAGCATCGTGTGCGCGATCGCGTCGACCTCGCCCTGCGAGAGCTGATACAGCGGCAGCCACTGCGCGAAGATGCCGCCCGGCGCGAGCCGATCGCGCACGGCCTCGAAGTGCTCCTTCGCGTAGAGGCTTCCCGCGCCGGCCTGCCAGGGGATGAAGAGGTCGGAGACGGCGACGTCGAAGCGCTCGTCGGTTCCCATCAGGTACTGCCGGCCGTCCTCGACCACGACCTCGGCGCGCGGATCCTCGAAGAGCCCGTTCAGGTGCGCCTCGTAATAGGTGCGCGACGCCTCGACGACGTTGGGATTGATCTCGGCGACGACGACGCGATCGACCCGGTGTCCGAGCGCTGCGCCGGCGGTGATGCCCGTGCCGAGGCCGAGAAAGAAGACCGAGCGCGGATTCGGATGGACGAGGAGGGGGAGGTCGCCCTGCGTCTCCTCGTACTGCTTCTTCTCCGTGCCGCCGAGCGAGTAGTACGTGTCGAGAAGCGTGCGCAGGTCGCCGCCGACGCTGACGACGGCGACGGTGCCGTCGCGTCCTTCCCAGACGCGGTGCACGGCGGGCGCCTTCGCGGCGTTTTTCAGCTCGGGCAGGATCGGCAGCCGCGCCGCGTCCGCGAGAGTCGTGAGGAGGACGAGCACCGCGAGCGGTGCGACGCGGAAGAAGGGTCGCACGACGCCGAGGCGATCGGCGACGAGGAGCGCCGTCGCGAGATAGAGGATCGCGATCGCGCGCATGCTCGCCCAGAGGCCGAGCCACTCGAGGAGAACCAACCCGGCGACGAGCGAGCCGGCGATCGCGCCGACCGTGTTCACCGAGGCGAGGCGCCCGATGATCCGTCCGGCGCCACCCTCGGCGCGCGTCAGCGAGAGAGCGAGCGGGAACACGCTTCCGACGAGGATCCCCGGCGCGAGGAGCACGCCGCCCGCGAGGCCGAAGACGGTCCAGAGATAGCTCGCGAAGCCGCCGGTCGGCGCGACGTAGCCGAGGCCGTTCGTCGCCGCGTAGAAGACGAACGGCGTCAGGCCCACCGCGAGACCGGCGGACGTCAGGAGCCAGACCAGCGCCGCGGCGCCATTCGCGACGCGCCGGAGCACCTCGCGCGCGAGCACCGCGCCGAGCGCGAGGACCACGAGGAACGTCACGAGGATCAGCGAGAACGAGTAGACGGAGTTGTGCAGGACCTGCGCGAACATGCGCGTCCACAGCACCTCGAGGCCGAGTGCGGCGAAGCCGGAGACGGCGGCGACCGCGAGAAGCGCCTTCTCGGAGCGCTCCGTCGCTTCGTCGCGAATCGCCGTCGCCGTCCGCGCCGCGCGGTCCGTGCGATCGGTGCGGTCCGTGCGATTCGTCTCCGCGGTCACCGCCGCGGGTGCTCCGCCGAGCGCCCACGCGAACGCCGCGATCGCGAGGTTCGCCGCGATCGCCGCGAGGTACGAGTCGTGGTACCCGAGGAGCGGCGGCAGGTAGAATCCTGCGAGCAGCACTCCAACCGCTCCGCCGGCCGTGTTGAGCGCGTAGAGGAGGGTCCCGGTCCGCCCGATCTCGTCGCGCGAGCCGATCAGGTGCTGCGCGAGGAGCGGCAGCGTGCCTCCCATGCAGAACGAGGCGGGCAGCAGCAGCCCGATCGAAAGCACGATCTTCAGGAGCGTCAGCGCTCCCGGCCAGTCGCGCAGGCTCTGGAACAGGCCCGCGTAGATGGCGAAGTACGCGTCGAGGAGCACGAAGTACGCGAGCGCCGCCGCGGCGACGCCGACCTCGAGGAGCGCGTACACGCGGATCGGCCGGGCGAAGCCCTCGGCACGCTTTCCGAAGAACCAGTTGCCGAGCGACAGCCCGAGGAAGAACACCGTCAAGGTGATCGCCGCGGAGCGCGCCGTGCTACCGAAGAGGAGCGACAGCTCCTTCAGCCAGAGCACCTCGTACACGAGCGCGACCGCGCCCGAAGCAAAGAAGAGCGCGAGCCACGGCCAGCTCGCGGCGCCCGCGCGTCGCACGGCTCCGCTCGACTCGGCTCGTGTCGCGGAGCTTCGCGCGGCGCGATGCGGCGCCGGGTCCGCTCCGGCGACGGCGAAGGAGCCGGTCTCTCGCACGAATCTTCGTTAGCCCAGGCAGGTGAAGCGCGGAAGGTGTTCTCGGGCCGTGCGACAATATGACGCACCTGCCGGGGGCGATGCGATGTGCAAGAACGTCCGCGCCGCCTGCGTCTTTCGGTGACCCGCTCGGGCGGAACTTGAACCTGACGCACGCAAGCGGTTGCTCGATCGCCGAGATACCCGTTAGCGTCAGCCTACCGGGGACCGCCCGGGACGATCCTTCGCTGTGCTCTCCGCCATCATGAGAAAGGGACGACGCGTGACGCGCCGAACGAATCCACGAGGTGCGACGCTCTTCGGAGGCGTGGCGCTCCTCGGCTCCCTTCTCACGCTCGGCTGCGGAGGGGGCGGCGGCTCCTCGGACGGCGGCGGCGGACCGAGCGGTCCGCGCCAGGTCGCGATCGCGTTTGCCGCGCAGGTGAACGGCGCGCCCTTCGCTTGCGGACAGACGTCCGCGGGCATCGGCTCGAGCGGGGCAACGATCGAGCCTTCCGACCTCCGCTTCTACGTCTCGAACGTCCGCCTCGTCGACGCGGACGGGAACGAGATGCCGCTGGAGCTCGATCAGGACGGTGTCTGGCAGATCGAGGACCTGGCGCTCCTCGACTTCGAGGACGGCACGGGCCGCTGCTCGCTGCAGGGAACGCCGGCGACGAACACGACCGTGCGCGGCTCGGTCGACGGTGCCGCCGCGGTCGGCGTCCGCTTCACGGTCGGCGTGCCGTTCGACCGGAATCACGGCGACGCGGCCACGGCGCCGGCGCCGCTCAACCTCTCCGCGCTCTTCTGGAACTGGAACGCGGGCTACAAGTTCTTCGTCTGGGACAGCGTCGTCCTGGAGACGAGCCGCGAGTTCCGCATGCACGTCGGCAGCACCGTTTGCGACGGCGACGGCCGCGGGAACGTCACCGGCTGCCTGAATCCGAATCGCGTCGAGGTCGAGCTGACGGACTTCGATCCGTCGAAGGACGCGGTCCTCGCCGAGCTCGCGACCCTTCTGCAGGGAACCGACGTCGAGGTGAACACGCCCGACACGGCACCGGGCTGCATGGGCTCGCCGACCGACCCGGAGTGCTCGGGACCGTTCGAGCGTCTCGGCCTTCCGTTCGGCGGCGCACCGGAGAGCGAGCAGCAGCTCTTCCACGTGCTCCTGGGAGCGGGCGGCGGAACTCCGGTGCCGCAGCCTTCGCCGACGCCGACCCCGGTCTCGAGCTTCGTGTGGAACCTGCCGGCGGGCTTCCCGCGCCCCTTCGTTCCGGCGGACAACCCGATGAGCGAGGCGAAGGTCCAGCTCGGACGGCACCTCTTCTTCGACGAGCGGCTTTCCCTGAACGAGACGCAGTCCTGCAGCTCCTGCCACGCGCAGGAGCGCGCCTTCAGCGACGGACAGACGGTCTCGACCGGCTCGACGGGCGAGCTCACGCCGCGGAACGCGCCGAGCCTGACGAACGTCGCGTACAATCCGACCTTGACGTGGATGAGCCCGCACCTCGTCCGGCTCGAGGATCAGACCCTCGTCCCGCTCTTCGGCGAGGAGCCGGTCGAGCTCGGATTCTCGGGACGCGAGGACGTGCTCCTCCAGAGGCTCCGCGACGAGGCGCTCTACCAGCAGCTCTTCGCCGAGGCGTTCCCCGGCGAGGCGGATCCGATCAGCGTCGGCAACGTGACGAAGGCCCTCGCCTCGTTCGAGCGGATCCTGATCTCCGGCAGCTCGCCCTACGACCGGTACCTGCAGGGGGACGATACGGCGCTCTCCGAGTCCGCGCGACGCGGCCTGAACTTCTTCTTCTCCGAGCTGCTCGAGTGCGACCACTGCCACGGCGGTCTCAACTTCGCGAGCTCGCTCACGCACGACGGCAACCTGAACGACCCGACGCCGTTCGAGAACAACGGGCTCTACGACATCGACGGCAACGGCGCGTATCCCGAGCCGAACACCGGGCTCTTCGCCTTCACCGGCGAGCCGCGCGACATGGGCCGCATGAAGCCGCCGACGCTCCGCAACATCGAGCTGACGGCGCCCTACATGCACGACGGCAGCATCGCGACGCTCGAAGAGGTGATCCTGCACTACGAGCGCGGCGGCCGCTTGATCGAGGACGGGCCGAACGCGGGCGACGGCAAGGCGAGCCCGTTCAAGAGCAGCTTCCTGACGGGCTTCCCGCTGAGCCCGCAGGGCCGTGCCGACCTGATCGAGTTCCTGAAGAGCCTGACCGACACCGGGTTCACCACCGATCCGCGTCTGAGCGATCCGTTCGCGAATCCATGACCCGCCGCTCTCCCGTGCTCGCGCGCGCGGCGACCGCCCTCGCGTCCGCGCTGGTGCTCGTGCTCTCGTCGGGCACCGACGTGCGCGCGCAGAACGCCGGCGTGCAGCTCACGCCCGACTCGCGGACCTACCTGATCAGCAAGGACTTCGGGGTCGAGCGCTGGTCGATCTCGGTCAACCTCGACGACCGCACCATCACGGGGAACGTGTTCGAGACCGACGGCTCGCCGCCGTCCTTCATCTGGTGCGAGATCACGAGCATCCTGCCGAGCGCGGACCCGGCCCAGACGCAGTATACGTTCGACTGCCTCGGCTCGGACGCGTGCAGCGAGGAGCCCTGCACGACGAGCGACTGGCGGCCGATCGGCAGCGGTCTCGTCGCCGACGGCGACTTCATCCTTCCCGACGGGACGCAGTCGACGCTCAGCGGGAACGTGCAGCCGATCTTCGATCGGTCGTGCGCGTTCTCGCTGGACTGCCACGCCATCGGCGGCGCGGGACGCCTCGATCTCGCGCGCGACGTCTCGTGGGCCGCGACGTTCCTCGTCCCGGCCCGGCAGGCGGTCGATCCCGCGATCTTCTACGTCGATCCCTTTCGAACCGACTCGAGCTACCTCCTGACCAAGGTCCTCGGGAACGGGTTCGGGTCGCAGATGCCACTCGGTCTCCCGCCGCTTCCGCCGGCGGACATCGACGCGATCACGCGCTGGATCGTCGAGGGCGCGGCGAACAACTGAGTTGGCGGTGACACGCTCCGGCGCGACTGATATCCGGTGCCCGATGCGCCGTCCGCGGTCCCGCGCGCTCCTCGTCGGGTTGCTCGCCCTGAGCGTGCTCTCGTTGAGCGTCCAGCACGCGCTCTATCTGTGCGGAGCGTCGGAGCACGGCGCGGCCGAAGCTCGCTCGACTCCGGCGGGGGAGGCGCACGCGGGTTGCCACGACCGTGGAAGCCCTTCGACCTCACCCGAGGGCGGGAGCAAGGCACCCGCGTGCTGCGGCGCCGTGAGCCTCGCTTCGCTTCCTTCCGGAAGAGAAGCGGTCGCGTCGGAGGCGCTCGGCGCGCCGTTGCCGCTTCATGCGACGACGTGGTCCGCCGTGACGCTCGTCGCCGCCGCGGAGGCGACGCTTCGCCGGCCGGCGCTCGATTCTCGTCGCGAGCCCGCGCGGCTCCGACCGCATCTCGCCCTGCGCAAGATCCTCGTCTGATCCTCTGGGGCCGATCGAGTCCGAGAGCCGGAGGTGCGGGGTGTTCGCACCTCCCGATCCGACCGGAGGACGTCGCACGTCCTTCGGTCGACGCAAACGTCGAGGGTCTTCCGCATGCTTCCATTCCATTCTCCGGCGCACGAGACGCGCCGGCACCGTCTCGCGCGCACGGCATTTCTCGTGTCGGCGGCGACGCTTGCCGGCTGCGCACAGGTGGCCCGGCAGGGCGGCTTCGCCGACGTCCAGGGGCTCGTCGCCGCGAGCGGCGTGCACGAGCCGATCGAATGGCGGGACGATCCCGCCCAGGAGGAGTCGGTCCGGGCGACCGTCGGCCGGCTCGTCGATCGCGAGCTCACGCCGGAGACGGCGGTGCAGATCGCGCTCCTCAACAATCCGTCTTTGCAGGCGACGTACGAGGAGCTCGGCATCGCGCAGGCGAGCGTCGTGCAAGCGGGCCTCCTCGAGAACCCGGTGTTCTCGGGGGCGGTGCTCTTCGGCGGCGTCAGCCCCACGTACGACCTCGACGTCGCGCAGGGCTTCCTCGACGCCCTCTTGATCCCGGCACGCGAGCGCGTCGCCGGAGCGGAGTTCGAGCGCGTGAAGGCCGAGGTCGGCGGCGCGGTGTTCGACCTCGCGGCGGAGGTGCGCGCGGCATTCTACGCGTTGCAGGGAGCGGAGCAGATCGTCGCGGTCCTCGCACGCTCTCTCGAAGCGGCCGAAGCCTCGCGGGACCTCGCCGCGAAGCTCCGCGAAGCCGGGAACGTGAGCGACCTGCAGCTCGCGACCGAACGCGCCCTCGCCGAGGAGGTGCGGACGGAGCTCCTGCGCGCTCGCGCGGAGACGGTCGAGCCGCGCGAGCACCTGCGCGAGCTGCTCGGCCTCTCGACCTCCACGGCCGAGTGGAAGATCGTGTCGTCCCTCCCGGGTCTCCCCGGGCGCGATCCGTCTCTCGGCGAGCTTCTCGAGACGGCTTCGGCGAAGCGTCTCGAGCTCGCCGCCGCGCGCGCGCAGCAGCAGGTCTTCGCCGAGACTCTCGAGACGACGCGGTTCTGGCGCTACCTCGGCCTCGTCGACGTCGGCGTCGCGAACCACAAGGAGCAAGGCGAGAAGAACTGGGTCTCGGGCCCGAGCCTCGAGCTCGAGATCCCGCTCTTCGACCAGCGTCAAGCCGAGATTGCGGGGATCGAGGCGCAGCTCCGCCAGAGCGAGCGCAAGACGGAGTCGGCGCAGATCGCCGTCGCCGCGGAGGTCCGCCGCGCGTACGGCCGGCTCGAAGCGGCTCGACGGCTCGCGGAGAACCACCGCGACGCTCTGATCCCGGCGCGGCGTCGCGTCGTCGAGCTCAGCCAGGAGTTCTACGACTTCATGTTGCTCGGCGCGTTCGAGCTCCTCGCGGCGAAGCGCGAGGAGATCGCGAGCTGGGCCGATTACGTCGACGCCGTGCGCGACTACTGGGTCGCGTCCGCGGAGCTCGAGCGCGCGGTCGGTGCGCGCATTCCGCTGCTCGCCGAGGCGCGACCGATGCCGCTTCCGCTCGAAGCGAATACCGCCTCACCGGCCGCGGGCGCCGGGGAGCACGCGGGGCGCCACTCTCATGGAGGACACTGAAATGTGGACGAGAAGACGATTCGTCGGGACGACGCTGGCGACCGCCGGCCTCGGTCTCGCCGCAACGCGCCCGGCGATCGGCGCGGAGACGACGCGGGAAGCTCCGGCCGGGACGCATCACCATCCCGCGACCGAAGCTTCGAACCCCCCGTACACTCCGGTCCTCACGCCGAACGGCGCGACGCTCCCGTGGACGATGAAGGACGGCGTGAAGGAGTTCCATCTGGTCGCCGAGCCCGTCCTGCGTGAGTTCGCGCCGGGGATGAGCGTCAAGTGCTGGGGCTACAACGGCTCGACGCCGGGTCCGACGATCGAGGCGGTCGAAGGCGACCGCGTCCGCATCCTCGTCGAGAACCGCCTGCCCGAGAACACCTCGATCCACTGGCACGGCATCCTCCTCCCGAACGGCATGGACGGCGTCAGCGGGCTGAACCAGCCGCCGATCCGACCGGGCGAGACCTTCGTCTACGAGTTCCCGCTTCGGCAGAACGGGACGCAGATGTACCACCCGCACGCCGACGAGATGCTGCAGATGGCGGTCGGGATGATGGGCCTCTTCGTCATCCATCCGCGCGAGCGGCGCGAGCCCGCAGTCGACCGCGACTTCGCGATCATGCTGCACGAGTGGGCGATCCACCCGGGGACGTACCGACCTGATCCCGCGGTGATGACGGACTTCAACATCTTCACGTTCAACGGGCGCGTCTATCCGGGGACGGATACGCTGGTCGTGCGCACGGGCCAGCGCGTGCGCGTTCGGCTCGGGAACCTCAGCATGGACTCGCACCCGATCCACCTGCACGGATTCCGGTTCTTCGTGACGGGCACGGACGGCGGGCCGATCGAGCCGTCGGCGCAGATGCGCGAGACCACGGTGAACGTTCCGGTCGGCTCGACGCGCGACTTCGAGTTCGTCGCCGACGCGCCGGGCGACTGGATCCTCCACTGCCACAAGTCGCACCACACGATGAACGCGATGGCGCACGACGTCCCGAACACGCTCGGCGCGAACCAGAAGGACGTCGCGCGGAAGATTCGCGAGCTTCTTCCCGGCTACATGGCGATGGGCGAGAGCGGCATGAGCGAGATGCAGCACATGTCGCAGCACACGAAGGGCCCGGAAAACACGCTGCCGATGATGGCGGGCGTCGGCCCATTCGGGAACATCGAGATGGGAGGGATGTTCACGATCCTGAAGGTCCGCGACGACATCACGAGCTTCGAGGATCCGGGCTGGTACACGAACCCCCCGGGAACGGTCGCCTATCCGCTAAGGCGCGGCTCTACCGGTCGCCGTACGGAAGGGGGGCACGACCACTCGTGATCGCCGCTTCGAGCATCTCGAGCCGGTCCTGGCCCCAGAGGGGCTCGCCGCGCCAGAAGTAGAAGGGTGCGCCGAACACCTTGCGGTCGATCGGAGGACGAGTGGAATGCGGCGCAGCTCGCGCCAGCGCGGCCTCCGTGGGGGCGGTCGCCGCCCTCGTCGAGCTCGCCTGAGCGGAGCCCTCGCCGGCGAGCCTCGATCGCGGCGCGCTCGGCGCCGCACTCCCGATCAACGTCTCAAGGCAAGAACAAGCTCAGGTCGAAGTTCGGCGCCGTCCAGTACTCGTTCGGATTCCCCGCGTCCGCCGGAAGCATTGCCTGCACCTGCATCTGCGTCATTCCGCACCAGTGCTTGAGCACGGTGCCGTAGACGTCGCGGAAGTCCGTCGAGCGGAACGGGTCCAGGGCGGCCTGCGAGTAGACCGAATTGCCTTCGCCGTCGAGCGCGGCATCGTTGATGTTCGGGTGGTTTCCGAACACGCCGCCGTTCACCTGGCCGCCGATCAGGAACATCGGGCCATGCGAGCCGTGGTCCGTGCCATTGCTGTTCTGCGTGAGGCGGCGGCTGAACTCGCTCCACACGAGTACGCACACGCGATCCGCCGCGCCCATGTCCTCGAGGTCCTCGTAGAACACCTTCAGCGAGTCGGCGACCTCGGCGTGCAGCTCGTAATGCCGTCCCGTCGTCTGGCCGGCCCCCTGGTCGGAATGCGTGTCGTAGCCGCCGTTGCTCAGATGGAAGAAGCGCGCTTCGACGCCCGTGACTCCCTGCTCGACGCCGTAGATGATTTTCGCCACCTCGCGGAGATCCTCGGCGGTGTTCCGGCCCACGGAATCGTACGCTTGGTTCTGCGCGGCGCGCTCGGTCTCGTAGAGAGCGTGCAGCGGCGGATACGCTTCGCTGGACAAGAGCGTCGCGACGCCGCTCGTGCCGATGAAGCTGAGCTGTGACTGTGCGTTCGCACCGGCTGCCTGGTAGAGGTCGTCGAACGCGGCTCGCTTCGCCGCGATGTCGCCGCCGGCGGCGTAAAAGTCGTCGTACGGAAACCCGAAGTCTTCGAGGCGCTCGATTGCGAGTACGCTCGTCGCGGACTGGCGGAGCACGCCGGCGAACGAGTTGTCGATCGTAACTCCGGGGATCGCGCTGGCGCCGTACGTGGCCGCGAGATGACGGCCGAGCCAGCCGGTTCCGGCGATCGCCGGGTTCCCGAGCGGGTTCCCGGTCTGCCAGATCGAGCTCGAGACCTCGTGCGAAAGGCTGTACTCCGGATAGCCGCAGCCCTGGATGAAGGCGACCGCGCCCTTGTCGACGTGCAGGTCGTGCAGCGAGTGCAGCCCGGGGTGAAGGCCGAGGCTCGCGCCGCTGCCCGGGTCGTTGCCGATCGAGAGGAGCTGCGCGGGGGTCAGATTGAGACCGCCGCCGCCCGTGCCGCGATGTCCGTCGTACGCGTCGCGCAGCGTCGCGCCGCCGTTGTCGATCGGGGCGATCGTGTTCAGCCCGTCGTTCCCGCCGTCGAGGAAAAGCACGACGAGGTAACGGTTGCCGATGTTCGCGAGCGCGCGCCCGACGAATGGATTGCTGAAGAGAGTGGGAACCGAGAGCGCGCCCGCGGTGGCGCCCTGGAGGAATCTTCTGCGACTGATTCTCATCGTTTTCTCCTCGCCGCCGACTTCAGTGCAGCTGATACGCCGGTGACTGCATCACCAGCGCGAAGAGCCCGTGGAGCTTCGTATTCCGGATTTCGTAGTCCCTCAGATCGATCGTCGGGTTGGCGCCGTCGTCGGTGAGGTAGTCGACGAAGATCTGGTGCTCGGCCGGCGTCACCTGATCGACGATCCCGAGGACGTCCGTCACGAGGTCGACGATCTCGCCCGGATCCGTCGCATCGAGGTCGACGAGCTTCGCCGGATTGAAGACGCTCCGGGCGGCGACGATGTCGCGCGCGAAGTTGAACCGCGCGAGCAGCGTTGCGCTGCTGATCCAGGCGGTCTCCCAGTTCCAGCCGAAGACGCTCGGCGGCTCGAGCAGGATCTGTCCCATGTTCGTCAGGTGGCCGACCGCGCCCAGGTAGTTGCCGCCGGCGACGCGACGCTCGCTCTTCTGCAGGCGGATCCCGGTGAGGCGGATCGTCGAGATGAAGTAGTCGATCGGCCACTTCACGGACTTCTTCGTGCTCGCGCTGTACGGGGCGACGCCCGCCGTCTCGAAGAACGCGTCGTTCACGAAGATCGCGCGCAGCAGCGGCGTCAAGTTCCAGCTCGTGTCGAAGTTGGACTCGTCGATGACCTGGTCGATCACCGCGATCTCGGCGGGCCCGGGCTCGCCGAAGCCGCCGTGGCAGAAGTACTCGAGGAGTCTCGCCGCGAGGCGACGCGCCACGGTGTTCTTCCCGTCCGTGTCGGTGTGCTCGAAGATGATGTCGATGACCGTGTCGATCTCGTTCTCACCTTCACCGTCGGCCGTGATGTCCATCCCTCCGGAGCCGAATCCGCCGGTCGACTGGAAGATGACCTTGTCGCCGCGCTCGGGGAACTCCACCATGAAGTCGTGCTCGTAGTCGCGGAGGTACGGGATCCCCTTGTTGGAGAAGTAGTCCCACCCCGTGAAGGCGCGCGCGATCTGGACGATGTCCTCCTGGAGATAGTTCGGGTTGCCGGCGAGGTCGTACACGCCGAGCGTGAAGAGCTCGAGCAGCTCACGACCGTAGTTCTCGTTCGGCACGGCCTTCACGTTCCGCACCGTGTCGAGCATCTCCATCATCGCGGCGTCCTTGTTGATCGCCTTGACGAGGTTCTTGAAGTTGCCGCGAGCGTAGAGGTGGAGCGTGTTGATCTGTCCGCCCATCAAGCGCACGTTTCCGACGACCGACGAGGAGGTCGCGAAGTGGTCGTGGAAGAAGATCGCGAGCTTCTCCTGCAGCGCGGACTTCGGCTTGATCAGGTAGTTGATCCACTTGTTGTGGGCCTTCTCGAACTCGTTCCCATTCGGACGGAAGCCCTTCTCCTGGAAGCTCAGGAGAACGTCTGCGACGCTGCCGCGCGTCGGATTTCCGCCGACGGCGCCGAGAAGCTTGCTCAGCTCGTTCGGTGGCGCGCCGAAGCCCGTTCGGCGAAGGACGTGGCGAACCTCGTCCGTGGTGAGGGGTGTCAGTTCGTTGCCCATCCCGTCTCCTCCCCCCCCGTAAGAGGGTCGTTGCGTGCGGCCGGGATAGCACAGGTGGGGTGCCGCCCGTCAATCGACGTACTGCGAGAATTCGCTTGCTCGCGCCGGATCGGGTCATGCGAAAACGAAGGAAGGGACCCGGTGAGAGCTTCACGAGCGACCATCGGTTGGGTGCTCGGCATCCATCTTGCCGAGCGGATATCAGCCGATCTCGCGGTCCGAAGCACTCGGGTCGGGTGAGACGAACGGACGTGCGTCCCATCACCGACGGTATCCAGGTCGAGTATCGTAAGCAGTACGGTGCTTCGTCCGAGAACGCGGTCCTCCACCCGGACGAGCCCGTGATCGTCGGCTCCCTGAACGTTCGGCGCGCCTCAGCCGAGAGCGCGGCGCAGGAGGTCCTGCATCTCGGGCTCGCCGACGACGCGCGACGTCCGCCGGCGGATGAGCCAGCGTCCCTCGATCTTGCGCAGCTCCCAGTGGTTCACGGCCGCGCGGAAGAGGCGGAACGCCTCGCCCTCGCGGTGATAGATCCGGCTGTAGCCGACCGCGGAAGCGCTCTCGCCGTCGACCGCGACGACCGACGGACCGATCGTGTGTGCGGCGTTCGGAAGGAGCGACTGGTGCGCCTCGGACCGAACCATCTCGCCGACGGCGGCGCGACCGCGCATCACCATCGGCTTCGCACGTGCGCCGTCGCGTCCGGTCCCGGGCGCACCGACCTCGAAGACCGCGTCTTCGGTGAAGAGCGCCATCGTCGCCTCGGCATCCCCTGCGTCGACGGCGAAGCCGTAGCGGACGATCAGACGATGGATCGCGAGCTCGTCCTCGACACGAGCGAGCCGCGCGGCGAGGTCGAGGAGCTGTTGCTCGATCGGAAAGCTCGTCACTTCGATCTCGAAGCGCGGTCGAGGCGCTCGCGCAGCGCGTCGACCGTGCCGAGATCGACGATCGACTCGGTCGCGCGGCGCATCCCGGCGAGCCCGACGGTCTGCTTCTGCCACTGGCTGCCCATCGCGGCGGTCGTCGTCGCGGCGATCCAGGAGTAGACCGCGCCGAGTCGGTACTGCGCCTGCGCGCGGTTGCGATCGAGCCGGCAGCCGGCTTCCGCGAGCGTGCCGCAGTAGAGGTCGATCAGGTCCTTCTCGTTCGCGCGGCGCACGTCGGGCGGGATCGAGTTGCAGAGGAAGTAGCTGACGTCGCGCATTCCGGGCGCGCGCGAGAGGACCGCCCAGTCGAGGAAGCCGATCCGGCTCCCGATGAGGAACATGTTCCCCATGTGCGCGTCGCCGTGCACGAGGGTCGGCGCCCCGTCGTCGAGCGCGTTCGCCACGCCGGCGTAGTCGGAGGAGAGGATCTCGCCGAGTCGCGTGAAGTCCGGGTGCATGTCCCCTCCGAAGAGCTCGACGGCGCGCTCGATCAGATTCGTGTTGCCGCCGCCGCGGCTCGGCGGCCTCAGCCACGCGAGGTCCGTCCCGAACCGCTCGCTCTGCCAGAAGGCCGCGTGCAGGCCGGCGAGATCGGTGACGACCTGCCGGGCATAGTCGAGCACCTCGGGATCGCGCGGCCGCGGAAGAGCCATTCCCCGCGCCACGAGGTCTTCCAGGAGGAGAAGGAAGCGGCCGTCGCCGTCGTTCGACCACGCGGCGAAGTAGCAGTCGGGCGCCTGCAGGGAGAGCTCCGGACGGATCTCGAGGTAGAACCGCGACTCGCTCTCGCCGAAGCCGAGCTGCTGCACGAAGCGACGCTGCGCCTCGTTCTCGGGCGGGAGCTTCACGAAGAAGCTCTCCGGTGCGTCCGCGCGCTCGTCGTACTCGACGGTGATGCGCCCGCGTCCCGTCGTGCCCGAGTGCCGGTCGACGACCGAGACGCGGCGCACGCGCGCCCCCGGAAAGCGCTTCGCGAGCGCCGCCGAGAGCCACGCCGGCTCGATCCCCTCGAGCCCCGCAGGAAGGGGGTCCGGTTCGTTATGGCGCATCTGCACCCAGGCTCACACCTAGCCCGGGTGCAGATGCGCCACAACGAACCGGACCCCCTCGCATTGTGACGCGAGGTGTGGTCCAAGGCGCGCATGGCGGGCCCGGCGGCAAGGCCCTTCGTCGTCGACGCGGACGGTCACGTGTTCGAGCCGCCGCGCCTCTGGCTCGATCGCATGGATCCGAAGTGGGGCGACTGGATCCCGTCACGCGAGACCACCGCGGACTGGTACGAGACGCACCGGGTCGGCGGCGAGATCCGCGCGGGCGGGCGCGAGGTCACGGACGGGATCTGCGCGGCCGTCGGCATGACGCCGCGCGAGTTCTACGACCTGCTCGAGTCGCTGCGGCGCCCGGGCGGCTCCGATCCGGATGCACGCCTCGTCGACATGGACGCGGACGGCATCGACGCGGCGGTGCTGTACCCGTCGAACGCGCTCTTCGCGGGACCGCTCGATCCGATCGAGGCCTTCCGCAACCTCGACTTCGTCGCCGCGTTCCAGCGCGCCTACAACGAGTGGATCGGCGAGTACTGCGCCGCGCACCCGGAGCGCCTCTTCGCGATCGGCGCGGTGCCGCTACAGGATCCCGAGCGCGCGGTTGCCGAAGCGGAGCACGCGGTAAACCGCCTCGGCTGCCGCGGCATCTTCCTCCGGCCGTCCGCCTACGTCGGCGAGCTGCCGCTGAACCACGGCGTGTACGACCGCTTCTGGGCGGCGTGCCAGGACCTCGACGTCCCCGTCGCGCTTCACCCGGGCGTGCACGTCGACACGCCGGGCGCGTGCCGCAAGTTCGGTCTCGTTGCCGAGAGCGCGAACATGTCGATCACGAACATGGCGCAGGGCGAGCTGTATGGCGGCTCCGCTCTCGGCCAGGCGGTCGGGAACGCGGTCGACATGATCGTGACCCTCGGTCGCCTCTTGATGGGCGGCGTGTGCGCGCGCTTTCCCAAGCTCCGCTTCCTCTGTCTCGAAGCCGGCGGCGGATGGGTCCCGACGATCCTCGAGCGCATGGACGAGCAGGTGAAGGCGTTCCCGCTCGAGCGCCGCTGGCTCGACCTCCTGCCGAGCGAGTACTTCCGCCGCCAGTGTTGGGTCGGCTTCGAGGCGGAGGAGTGGAACCTCGCGGCCTCGGCGGAGTTCCTCGGCGCGGACCGGATCCTCTGGGCCTCCGACTATCCGCACCCGGAGTATCGCCCCGGGCTCGTCGAGGAGCTGCTCGAGAAGGTCGAGCCTCTGCCGGAGGCGTCGCGCCGCCGCATCCTCGCCGCGAACGCGATCGAGGCGTATCGGCTGCCGATCGCGCCGGTGCGGTGAGTGGCGCGCTTCACGGACGAAGCTCTCGATCTCGAGCGCCTGCGACGCGACCGGAGCGCTCGGCTTCGCTCCGAGCTCGAGCGAAGCGGCGCGTCGGCGCTGCTCGTCCTCGCGAGCGGCAACGTCAAGTACGCGACGGGTGCCTCGCTCGGCGGCGGCGACGCGGGCGGTGCGCTCGCGCGGCGGACGATCGGTCTCGTCCTGCCGGGCGTCGAGCGACCCTTCGTGTGGACGCCGGGGCCCGAAGCGGTTCCCGCCGAGATTCCCCCGGAGCACGTCCGCGCGTCGCTCGATCTCGAGTCGAGCGACGGCGTGCGCGCGCTCGCCCGCGAGATCCTCGACTCGGCCGGCGACGGTCTCCGCGGTCCGCTCGCGATCGACGACCTGAGCGCGGCGATGCACGTCGAGCTGCCGCGTGCGCTCGGCACGGAGCTCGTCGACGCGAGCACGGTGCTCGGCCCGGCGAAGCTCCGGAAGACCGACGACGAGATCGAGTGCATCCGCCGCGCGCAATCGATCAACGAGCGCGCGATGCTCGACGTCCAGGCGGCGCTCCGGCCGGGCCTCCGGCAGACGGACCTCTCGGCGCTCTTCCTGCGGCGCATCCTCGAGCTCGGCGCGTCCGCGAATGGGATCGACCCGATCTGGCAGGTGATGGGGCGCCGACGTACGGACGTCTTCACGACGACCGGCGAGGTCGCGTTCCCGCTCGTCACGACGGATCGGTTCCTGCGCGACGGCGACGAGCTCTGGGTCGACACGGGGATCGACTGGGCCGGCTATCAGTCCGACTTCGGCCGCACCTGGATCGTCGGCGATCCGCCGCGTCCGACCCGCCGGCAGAACGATCGCGCGAAGCGTTGGCGCGACGTGCTCGAGGCCGCGCTCGAAGGCGTCCGGCCGGGAGCGACCGGGCGCGACTTGACGGAGCGCGCGATCCGCGCGGCCGGCGGCCCCGGCGGCGAGAAGCCCTGGCTGCGTCATTTCTACTTGATCCACGGCGTCGGCACGGACCCGGCGGAGATGCCTCTCATCGGCACCGATCTCGGCGACGAGTTCGACGAGGGCATCGTCCTCGCGCCCGGCATGGTGCTCGTTCTCGAGCCGGTGATCTGGGAGGAAGGCGAGGGCGGCTACCGCGCCGAGGAGATCGTCGCGGTGACGGAGAACGGCTACCGCTGGCTCAGCGATCATCCGTACGCTCCGTACGAGGAGCCGCGGTGAGCCTGCCGGGCACGGGTACCGGTACCGGCACGGGCACGGGCACCGGCACCGGCACGGGCACGGGCACGGGCTCGGGCACCGGCACGGGCTCGGGCACCCGCACCGGCACGGGCTCGGGCACCGGTACCGGCACGGGCACGGGCACCGGCACCGGCACGGGCACGGGCACGGGCTCGGGCACCGGCACGGGCACCGGCACGGGCTCGGGCACCCGCACCGGCACGGGCTCGGGCACCGGTACCGGCACGGGCACGGGCACC
>VGTG01000062.1 GCA_016874795.1 Deltaproteobacteria bacterium
AACCTTCTGCACGCGCGCCTCAGCTACGACTTCTGGGACGACCGCGCGCAGGTGGCGCTCTGGGGCAAGAACCTGACCGACTCGGTCTACTTCGACAACCTGTACAACTACGTGCAGACGATCGGGACGATCACGCGCTACTATCAGACTCCGCGCACCTTCGGCGCGGAGCTGAGCGTACGTTTCTAGGAGTACAGCCATGCGTCGTTTCACCAAGGCCCCGCGCCGCCTGAGCGCGGAGGCGGCGATCACGCGCCGCGAAGCTCTCAGAACGATCGGTGCGGGAGCCGGCGCGGCAGCCGCGATGCCGTGGCTCGCGTCCTGCGGCGGCGGTGGCGGAGACGTCGAGCTGCAGCCCGAAGAGCTCGACATCGAGACCGTCGTCTTCGTGATGATGGAGAACCGCTCCTTCGATCACTACCTCGGCTCGCTGGCCCTCGAGGGACGCGGGTTCGACAGGGTCGACGGCCTTCGGCCGGGCCTGTCGAACGCGAGCCCGCGCGGCGTGAACGTCGCGCCGTTCCACCTCGCCGAGCGGTGCATCGCCGACCCGCCGCACAGCTGGACGTCGAGCTTCGAGCAGGTGAACGGCGGCGCGATGGACAACTTCGTCCGCGAGTATCACGAGACGCTCCTCGACGACGGGTTCTCCGGCGAGAGCGACGGCGACGTGATGGGCTACCACACGCGCGATCAGCTCCCGTTCCTGTACGCGCTCGCCGACGAGTTCGCGGTCTGCGATCAGTGGTTCTCCGCGGTGCGCGGCCCGACGTGGCCGAACCGCATGTACATGCACTCGGCGACGTCGAACGGGCGCATGAACAACGCGTTCCCGGCGGACATCGACGTCGGCTTCACGTGGCCGACGATCTACGACCGCGTCCGCGACGGCGGCCTCGAGTGGAAGGCGTATTTCGGCGACCTCTCGTTGCTGCTCCTCTGGGGACACCTCCGGGCGCAGACGAACCGCATCGTCGGCTTCGAGCAGTTCGTCGACGACGCGCGGAGCGGCCGGCTGCCGCACGTGGCGCAGATCGAGCCGACGTTCTTCGGTCCGTCGGCGAACGACGACCATCCGCCGCACGATTTCGAGCGCGGCCAGGCGTTCCTCTCGATGGTCGTCAACGCCGTCGCGCAGGGACCGCAGTGGCAGAAGTCCCTCATCATCGTCACCTACGACGAGCACGGCGGCTTCTACGACCACGTCGCTCCGCCGACGGTGCCGGACGAGCGCTCCGCCGAAGGCTTCGGGCAGCTCGGTGTGCGCGTTCCGTCGATCGTGATCTCGCCGTACACGAATCCGATGGTCTCCTCGGAGGTGCGCGAGCACAGCTCGATCCCCGCGTTCATCGAATGGCTCTACGGCCTGTCGGCACTCACGATCCGTGACCGGAACGCGAACTTCCTCCGCGAGACCCTCGACCGGCGTCGCATCCGGAACGCGAACCCGCGCTCCGCGCCGAACCTGCCGATCATCGACGTCGATCCGGAGCCGACGCCGGAGTGCCTGGCGCTGAACGAGACGCAGGGCGGCGGCGTCGAGCTCGCGGCCCTGGCCGACCAGCTTCAGCTCGAGGGCCGGCTCGATTACCGCCTCGACCGACGCGCCACGAGCGCCGATCGCCTCCGCTGGCTGAATCGGGAGCTGATCCGGATGGGCGTGGCACGCGCTCGGCCGCGCCGTTGAGCAGGGAGCGGTCGAGGCGGGCCCGATGGTCAAGCTGGTCTTCGTGCTTCGCCGCCGTCCGGAGCTGAGAGTCTGTGAATCAATCCCCGGACCGAGCCGGAAGGTCGAGGCGCCCCGCCTGCAAGGCGCGACGACGAGTCATAGTCGTAGACTATGCCGAGGAGGAGCAACGCAGCAGGCGGGGATGCATCGGCCTTCTGGCGACGGGAGGGGATTGATTCACAGATTCTGAGCCGGGAGGAGTTCCAGCGCTACTGGCGCGAGAAGCACGCGCCGCTCGTGCGAAGCCACGCGGCGACGCTCGGCATCCGGCGCTACGTGCAGACGCACACGCTCGATACGCCGGCGAATGCGCTTCTTCGTGCGAGCCGCGGTGGTCCCGCGGAGTACGACGGCGTCGCGGAGCTCTGGTGGGACAGCCTCGAAGCGCTCCAGAGCGCGTCGACGAGCGAAGCCGGAATGGCCGCGGGGCGAGCGCTCCTCGAGGACGAGAAGCGCTTCATCGACCTCGAGCGTTCGCCGTTGTGGCTCGCGGAGGAGCTTCCGCAGATCTGAAGCGCCCCCGCTACGAGCGGGGCTGGTCCGAACCGACGACGCCCGGCACCGTGTCGCCCTTCCAGTGCTTCAGGACCTCCTCGGTCACGCGCGGGCCCTGCTCCTCCACGAGCCAATGGCTGCCGTCGAGACCGCTCGGGAACGGCATGGCGGAGAGCCGCTCTACGACGAGCGCGGACCGATCGGCCGCGCCGTGCAGAGCCTCCTCAACGAGCGGAGCTGAGCGGCGCCGGACGCCCGTCGATCTCGACGAGCATGTCGAGGACGAGCTGCAGCATCACCTCGAGCGACTCGGGCCGCACGTGCTCGAGCGTGTCGAGCCGCGTGTGATAGTTCGGCACGAGGCGCGTCGCGTCCTGGCACAGGAGCGCGACCGAGGGAACGCCAGCGAGCGTGAACGCCGTCGCGTCCGTCGCACCGAGCGGGATCACGTGCTCGCGCGCCTGGCGGCCACGACGTCCGGCACACTCGCGCGCGAGCCGCACCATGCCGGGATCGTGGCGCGCCCCGGTGAAGAGCTCGTGCCGCACGATCGTGAGGTGGCGCTCGTCGTAGACGCCGTCGACGAAGATCCCCGACGTCGGGAGCGCGCGCATCTCGGCAGCGTGCGCCTCGGCGTAGCGCTTCGCGCCACGCAGGCCCGCCTCCTCGGAAGAAGCCGCGAGGAGCACGACCTCGGTCCGGCGAAGCGCGCCTGCGTCGCGCAGCGCCTGCGAGACACCATCGAGCACCGCGATGCCTGCGAGGTCGTCCATCGCTCCGGGCACGACGGAGTACGTGTGGAAGAAGAGGTTCAAGCCGACGATCGGATAGAGCGCGAGTCCGAGGAAGCCGATCCCGTTGAAGAACGCGCTTTCGCTTCCTGCTCCCGCGATCCCCTTCGCGAGGCCGCCGAAGAGGGGCACGAGCACCGCGCCGAATCCCAGCACCATCACCGGGATCGCAGCCGCGCGCAGGAAGTACCAGAGGTTGAACTCGTACGCGGAATCCTGGTGCGCGCTGATCACGACGCGACGTGCGGGAGGCTCGGACGGCGAAAGCACCGCGACGACGTTCTCGCCGCGTGCCTCGGGAAAGAGCGGATCGAGGAGCTCGCGATAGCGAAGCAGCTCGAACCAGAGCGCCGCGAACGAGGCCGCGGCGAGAAGGAAGCACGCAAAGGGCGCGATCCAGTAGACCGCGACCGCGGCGAGATAGAGGAGCGTCGCGAACGGGATGAACCCGAGGAACGCCTTCGGGTGGCAGGTGAACGGCTCCGTCCGCACCGCGAATCCCGCCTGCTGCCAGCGCGAGGCGAGCTCTCGCCCGAGCCGGCGCTCGTTCTCGGTGCACGACTCGCGCGGCCCGATCTCGTTCAGGAGCCGCTCCACGAGAGCGAACATGCCGGTGCGATAGGGAGCAGCGGAGATCTCGGGCATGCGTGCGTTGAACCGATTCGACTCGCACATGACAAGAGGAAGCCGAGCTCATCGACGAACGGCCGGTGCGTGCCGCGATCGCGATAGCGGCCACCGAAGCCGGCACTACTCCGCGGCGAGCTCCTGGCTCACGGGCGCGGACTTGCGCGCGGGATCGAAGTCGTTCAGCCGCGGCGCGATCCCGACGTACCGCTGCAGAGCCACGATCCCGAAGAACGCGGCGAGCCGGAGGCGTGTCGCGAACGTCGGCCGCCAGTTGCCCGCGAGAACGGAGATCACCGCCTTCCGGATGCTCGACTCGCTCGGCTGGAAGAAGATGTCGCGGAACGGCGGATCGTAGAACCCGACCGCGAAGCGCCGGAAGTAGCGGAACCGCTTCCCGATCGCTCGCTCGTACGCGGCGAACCGCCCCCGCGACAGATCGTTCGCGGCGAGCCCCGCGTGCAAGGCGTCGGCCGCGTCGATCCCGCCCTGCATCCCGAGGAGAACGCCAGTCGAGAAGATCGGATCGAGGAACGCTCCCGCGTCGCCGACGATCACCCAGCGGTCGCCTGCATACTGCTTCGACTCGTAGGAGTAGTCCGCATCGAAGCGCACCTCCGACACGCGACGCGCGTTCGCGAGGAGCGCCGCGGCTTGCGGTGTCTCGGCGACGTAGGCGTCGAGGCTCGCATCGAGGGTCTTCGCTCCGGTCGCCGCGTACACGTCCTTCGGCAAGACGACGCCGACGCTCGTCATCGTCTCGGAGATCGGGATCAGCCAGAACCAGCCGCGGTCGGGACGCGTCACCATGCGGATGTCGCCGGCGCGGCGCCCCGTCCGCCGCGGGATCCCCTCGTACCACGCATGCACCGCGACATTCTTGAGAAGAGGATCGTACGTGCGCTCGGCAAAGCGCCGCGCGAGGAAGCCGACGCGCCCCGAAGCGTCGACGATCGCCGCGACGCGCGCGGCTCGCTCGGCGCCTCCCGCGGTGTAGCGCAGCGTCACACCGCTCTCGTCGAACGTGGCTTCGAGAGCCTGCGCATCCTGTTGGACCTCCGCGCCGCACGAGGCCGCGTGCTCGAGGAGGAGCCGATCGAGCTCGTGACGTGGCACCTGGTACGTCTGCGGGCGCGGCGTCTCGAGCGCATCCGCGAAATCGGCGTACTGCTCGATCTCGCCGTCCGCGCTGAAGAACGTCGCGCCCCACTTGTGCACGAATCCGGCGGCCGCGACCTTCGGCTCGACGCCGATCGCGTGGAAGATCTCGTCGCTCCACGGCAGGAGCGACTCGCCGATGTGGAAGCGCGGGAATGTCTCGCGCTCCAGCACGAGCACGCGGCGCCCGTGCCGCGCCAGGCGGGACGCGGTCGAGGACCCCGCGGGCCCTCCTCCCACCACCGCGACGTCGTAGTCGAACGCTGCATTGGCTCGTGCAGGCACGTTCGTTCCTCCTTCCTTCTCGAAGGCGCGCGCGAGCGCGGGGCTACCACAGCCGGACGATCGTGCGGCCGATCGTCTCGCGGTTCGCCATCGCCTCCATCGCGGCCGGAAGCTCCTCGAGCTCGACGACCTTCCCGACGACGGGCTTCACGCGCTGCGCGCGAACGAGATCGACGATCTCCCGCGTGATCCGCTCGCCGAGCGAGCTCGGGACGAAGCTCCATCCCATGCCCTTCTTCAGCATCTTCCCGAGGTCTTCGGGGACGTACGCCAGGAGCACGCCGCAGAGCTTCGCGTTGGAGAGCGCGAGGCGGCGCGGAACGATCAGCTTGTCGTCCGCGACCGTCTTGTCCGAAGCGAAGCCCATCATGAGATAGCGCCCGTTGTAGGCGAGGCAGCCCATCGACTTCTCCATCACCGCCTGGCCGACGCTGTCGAAAACGACGTCGACGCCGCGGTCGCCCGTCGCTGCCATCACGGCGGCGGCGAAGTCGGCCTCGCGGTAGTCGATCGCGAGCTCGGCGCCGAGCTCGCGGCAGAGCCGCAGCTTCTCCTCCGAGCCCGCCGTCGCGAAGACGCGCGCGCCCGCGTCGACCGCGAGCTGCACCGCGGCCGAGCCGGAGCCGCCTGCCGCGGCGTGGACGAGGACCGTCTCCCCGCGCTGCAGACCGGCGCGATCGAAGAGGCCGAGCCACGCGAGGTGGAACGGAAAGTAGAGAGCCGCCGCGCCGGGAAGCGGGATGTCCTCGGGCATCTCGAACGCGGAGACGACGGGACACGCCGCCCATTCCGCGAAGCCGCCGTTCGCGCCGCGTGGCATCGCGACGACGCGCTTTCCCTGCCACGCCTCGAGGCCCTCGCTGCATGCGTCGACGACGCCCATCACCTCCATGCCGGGGCTGTACGGCAGCTCCGGGCGCACCATCATGTTGCCGCCGTTGATGCGCTCGAGGTCGTTCAGGTTGAGCGGGATCGCCTGCACGCGGACGCGGAGCTCGCCCGGCTGCGGCTCGGGGATCGGAACCGTGTCGAGCTGCAAGACTTGGGTCGGACGCGGTCCGTACTCGTGCGTCCGCCACGCGCGCATCGTTCGTTCGGGGTGCCCGGGCTCCGCCATGGTGGTACCTTCCACGGCATGTGCCGGAACATCAAGACGCTGCACAACTTCGAGCCGCCCGCGACGGCGGAGGAGATCCACGCCTCCTCGCTGCAGTTCGTGCGGAAGCTCTCGGGCTCGACGCGCCCATCGAAGGCAAACCAGGAGGCCTTCGATCGCGCGGTCGAGAAGGTGACGGAAGCGGCGCGCGAGCTGATCCACTCGCTCGTGACGACCGCGCCGCCGCGGAACCGGGACGTCGAGGCCGCAAAGGCGCGCGAGCGAAGCGCGACGCGATTCGCCGCGACCTGACCACTCGTCTCCTCCCCGGAAGCCCGCAGGGAAGCACGGAGCGCCCGCCGCGGCGCCCTGCCCGGCCGCCGCCGGATGGTCTCGAGCGCGCCTTGCGGATAGGGCACTCGCTCGAGTTCGACCGGAAGAGCGGCAAGTATCGAATCCATGCGCAGGACATGGCGGACAGCGCGCTCGCGGGCTCGATCTGCCAGCGCGACGCCGGCGCCGGAATCGGGCACACGGTCGTCGTCGTTCCCGGAAGCGGCTGCGACGTCGGCTCGCCATACGAGATCTGGCTCTTCGTGCTCTCGATCCGACACCCGGACGGTCGCGAGATCGCGCGCATCCACGCTTCGACGGCGGCCTTCGACCCGGTCACGGTGATGAATCCGGCGGATCGCTCGCAGCTCGTGCTCACGCGCGACGCGTTCCCGCAGTGGGGCGCGCAGTTCGGCTGCGACCGCGAGGCGTACCACGGGCCCGTGTACTGGTATAACCGCACACGCGCGCCGATCTATCGCACGGACGCGTTCGGAACCGTCGTCGCGACGGGCGGCCTCGAGCAGCGGATCAGCCTCCACGACGCGATCGGGATTCCGATGAGCCCCGACCAGAGCCAGTTCAAGCTGCACGTCCCGACGTGCGGTCCGGGTCTCGGGCTGAAGAACCAAGGGCGCACCGCCCGGAACTTTCGGGAGAAGTGCCTGGACAAGTCTCGGCGGGGCGTGCAAGGCTCCGGCCGGCCATGCACGAAACGCGCGAGAAGCGCCTCCTCCGGCGACTTTCGGCGACGGCGCTCTTCCTTTCCCTGCTCGCGGCCGGCCCCTTCGCGACCTCGCCCGCCGGCGCCGCGATTCCCAACGAGACGTGCGACGCGGCGATCCCGCTCGACACGTTCCCGTCCGAGCACGAGGTGGACCTTTGACTCGCGACGCCGAGCTCCGGGCCCGAGCTCGAGTTCATCTGCAGGTCCGGCCAGAACGCCTGGTTCGCGTACGACGCAGGGCCGGCGGCGCTGCGATTCTTCCCGCTGGCCGAGAGCGGCGCGACGTTCACGGTCTTCGGCGGAACGTGCGACGCTCTCGAGCCGCTCATCTGCAGAGGGCTGTACTTCGACTCGACCGATACCGATCCGGTGGAGCTCCGCATCTGCGACGACGGGGCGCGCTCGTTCCGCATCGCACCCGTCGACGTCTTCGGGTTTCCCGTCGGCATCGTGCGGTTCCGCGTCGAGCGCGAGCCGGGACCGCCCGATCTCGACGAGGACGGGCTCGACGACTGCACGGAGGTCTGCCCGGACGTCTACAACCCCGGCGCGCAGGACGGCGACGAGGACGGCGTCCCCGACGCGTGCGACAACTGCGTCGCGACACCGAACCCGGATCAGCAGAACGCCGACTTCGACGACGTGGGAGACGCGTGCGACGGCTGCCCGGAGGACTTCAACAAGACCGAGCCGGGCATCTGCGGCTGCGGAGAGTTCGACTACGACAAGGACGACGGCGTCATCGACTGCGTCGACAACTGCCCGCGGAACGCGAACCCGGACCAGGCCGATCGGGATGGCGACGAGACCGGCGACGTCTGCGACCCGTGCCCCGACGACGGAGAAAAGACCGACCCCGGCGTCTGCGGCTGCAACGTCCCGGACGACGACCCGGACGGCGACGGATACGCGACCTGCATCGACGAGTGTCCGGAAGACGGCGAGAAGCCGCGTCCGGGGTTCTGCGGCTGCGGCGTGCCCGAGGCGGATCCCGACGGCGACGGCGTCGCTCTCTGCATCGACAACTGTCCGGACGCCGCGAACGCCGATCAGGAGGATCTCGACGGCGACGGCCTCGGCGACCGCTGCGAGTGCGCGAGCGGCGGATGCGTCGTCGGCGGTGCCGCACCCGCCGATTGCAGCACGCAGCTCGTGCCGCCGGTTGCCGTTTCGAGCGACGAGGTCGTTCGCTGTGCGGAAGGAGACCCCTGCGATCGCGACCCCGAGCCGGGACGATGCCGGATCCCGATCGCGCTCTGCTTCGCCGGACGCACGTCGGCGTTGCCATCGTGCACATCCGTCGGACCGCGGACGATCGAGGTGGGGACTTCCGCGGGAGCTTCGCTCGACGCGCTCCTGGCGCTCTCGTCCCTGCCCGGCGCGCGCGCGATCGACCAGCGCCGCGTCCGCGTCGATCCGTGGCCGAGCGGGCTCCAGGTCTGCACCGCACCGTTCGAGCTCACGGTGGCGCGCGGCGAGCTTCGATTGAACCTCTCGACGTTCGGTCCGGGGGGCGGGCCGATCGACGCCGACCACTTCCGCGTGCGCTGCGAGGAGGATCGGTCGTGAGTCCGCGCCGCGCGTCCTTCGTCTTCGCCTCGGCCTTCACACTGCTCGCGTGCGTCGCGACCGAGTCGCGCGCGCAGGATCCGGCACTCCAGTGCCAGAAGGCGATCGAGGACGGCGGGATCCGCTACGCGCAGCGCCTCCTCCGCGAGATCGACCGCTGTGCGACGGCCGGCGCCGCGTCGATGCAGACCTGCCTCGACGCTCCGGCGACGCGCTCGCGACTCGAGCGGAACCTGCCGCGCTGGCGCGAGCGTGTCGCGACGGCGTGCACCGGAGTCGACGTGCACTCGACCCTCGGATACCTCGATCAGTGCGCGCCCCACGATTCGCCTTGCGAGTTCGCGACGGAATCCGTGCTCGCCGAGGGACCGCGCAACGACCTCGTCGATTGCGCCCAGTGTCGCATCGACCGACAGCTCCACGAGGTCACGGATCGGCTCTTCGCCGGCGTCGGTGCCGCGAACGGGTGCCGCGCGAGGATCGCGCGGCCGGGCGTCGATCTGCTCGAGGATCAGCTCCGTGCGCTCACGGCCTGCGTGCGCCGGCCCGACGCCTTGAGCCTCGCCGGCTGCCTCTCCGAGCCCGCTCTGCAGAGCACGCTCACCTCTGCGGCCAGCGCGTGGCGTTCTGCGGCAGCACAGGGCTGTCCGAACGTCGATCCGTTCTCCACTCTCGGCTACGAGCCGCTGTGTACCGGCGTCGAGCCGCCCACGCCGGGCTTCTGCTCGGAGGGATCGCCCCCGTGCACGCTCGTCGCGGCGACGCGTCTCGATACGACGAGCCCGAACGACGATCTCCTCGACTGCCTCCAGTGCCGCGTCGACGAAACGGCGCTGGCGATCGCACGAGACGTGTTCGGAGCGAACCTTTGCTGTGACGAGGAAGGCTGCCGCGCTGTCCGCACGCGGCGCTCGTGTCGCGCCTCGGGTGGAATCCCGATGCACTACCAGCAGTCGCTGCTCCCGGGAATCCCGATCGGCTTCCCGCACGGCATGGCCATCGCGCCGGACGGAACGATCTGGATGCCCGACCGCATCCAGAAGACCGTCTGGGAGTACACGCCGGCCGCGGAGCTGCGTCAGTGGCCCATCTACCCCGAGTCGCCGGACGCGATGACGCTCGACGCGAGCGGGGTTCCGCTCCTCACGTCGCGCGAGAGCAACGTGATCCTCCGGCTGGAAGACGGCGAGTGGTCGGTGATCGCGCTCACCGGCGAGCCGGGACACGCAGGCGACGGCGGCCCGGCGCGCGAAGCACTCGCCGCGGCGCCGGTCGGTCTCGACTTCGATTCGCGCGGCACGTTGTACTTCACGGAGACGGGATTGATCGCGTTCGCCTACCAGAACGCCGGGATCAGCGGCGAGCACGTGCGCGCGATCGATCCGATCGGACGCATCCGAACGGTCGCCGGCGCGGGGCCGGTCGGCACCGCTGGAGGAGGTGGTCCCGCACTGCTCGCCCGGCTCGCGAGCCCGTACGGGCTCGCGGTTCGCTCCGACGCTTCGATCCTGATCGGCGAAGCGTACGGCGAGCGGCTCCTCGACCTCGATCCCGGCGGGCTGCTCGCGCATCGCGCGGGACGCCCGGGAAGCGTCCTCGGCTCGTTCTCGGGCGACGGCGGACCGGCGGTGCTCGCGCGCTTCAACGGGCTCGAGGAGCTCGCGAGCGACCGGGAAGGGAACGTGCTCGTCGCCGACTTCCGGAGCGGTCGCGTCCGACTCGTCGATCGCCTCGGCAGCGTGATCACGATCCTCGGCCGCGACGACGGCGTCGGCGCGTTCGTTCCGCTCGAGGACGGCGTGCCCGCTTCGCTCACGTGGGGCGGCTGTCCGGGAGGGCTCGCCGTCGGCCCAGACGGCCGCGTCTACCTCGGCGAAGGACAGTTCGAGGTGCTGCGCGTCCTCACCCGCGTGCCCTACTGAGCTCCGAGGTCACCGGAGCTTCACCAGGCGCGTCGCGAGCTCCCGCGCGGCAAACGTCGGCGTGGTCGTGAAGGTCTACGTCGCGTCGCAAGGAAACGACGGCGTCTCGATCCTGCAGCCAGAGAGATCGCCCGCGCTCTCCACGGCAGGCGGTTGCGGCGCCCGCGTGCGGCGGGTAGCCGCTTCGCATGCCGATCGATCCCCGCACGCCCGTCCTCGTCGGAGCCGGCGCCGTCCAGCAGAAGCTCGAGGATCCACGCGAGGCGAAAGAGCCGATCGAGCTGATCCTCGAAGCGCTCGAGCGCGCCGCGGAAGACGCGGGGAGCCGGGAGCTGCTCGAGCGCGCGACGACCGTCCGGATGCCGCGCGGCTTCTGGGACTATCCCGACCCGGGACGCTTCGTCGCGGAGCGCTTCGGCGCGCGTCTTCGCAGCGAGGTCGCGGAGCTCGGCATCCTGCAGACGACGCTCTTCGGCCGGAGCGCGGGTGCGATCGCGTCGGGCGAGGAGGACGTCGTCCTGATCGCCGGCGGCGAGGCGAAGTACCGCTCGCTCCGCGCACAGATCCTCGGCATCGAGGCGCCGCTCACGCGTCAAGCGAGCGACGTCGCTCCCGACGAGGTCCTCCGGCCGCACGACGAGATCCTGAGCCAGGCCGAGCTCGCGCACGGGCTCGGCATGCCGGTGGGCCAGTACGCGCTGATGGAGAACGCGCTCCGCTTCGCCGAGAAGAAGTCGATCGACGAGCACGTGCGCGAGGTCGCGGAGACCTGGGCCGGCATGAGCCGCGTCGCCGCGACGAACCCGCTCGCGTGGAATCCCGAGCCCGTCTCCGCCGAGACGATCGCGACGCCGACGGCGAAGAATCGCATGCTCGCGTTCCCGTACACGCGCCTGCACAACTCGCAGTGGAACGTCGATCAAGCGGCGGGCCTGATCCTCTGCTCCGTCCAGACCGCGAAGCAGCTCGGCATCCGCGAGGACCGCTGGCTCTTCCCGCTCGCCGCCGCCGAGTCGAACCACATGGTGCCGCTCTGCGAGCGGGCGGTGCTGCATCGCTCGCCCGGCTTCCGGATCGGGTTCGAGCGCGCACTCGCGCACGCCGGGCTCGGGGCTGCCGAGCTCGATCACGTCGAGCTCTACAGCTGCTTCCCCGTCGCCGTGCGGATCCAGCTCCGCGAGCTCGGCCTCTCACCGACGCGTCCGCTCACGGTCACGGGAGGCATGGCGTTCGGAGGCGGACCGCTCAACAACTTCGCACTGCAGGCGATGGCGCGGATGGCCGACGTCCTCCGCGGCGCGCCGGGCACGACCGGCATGGTGACCGCGGTGAGCGGCATGCTGACGAAGCAGGGCGTGACCCTCTGGTCGACGCGCCCGCCGGAGCGACCCTTCTCGTTCCTCGACGTCACCGCGGACGTCGCGCGGGAGCTCGTGCGCGTGCCGTTCGCGGCCGAGTACGCCGGGCCCGCGACTGTCGCATCTTGCACCGTCCTCCACGGGGCGGCCGAGCCCACGGCGGTGTTCCTTTGCGACACGCCGGAGGGCGGGCGCACTCTCGCTTCGAGCCGCGCGCCGGAGATGCTGCGCTCGGTCGAGGCGACCGAAACGTGCGGGCGGACCATCCAGGTCGCGTGCGGCGCCGTCCAATAACCTCCGCGCGCGTGGCGCGCGGCCGAGCGAAAGCGAGCGGGGTGAGGAGGCGCAGCTCAGGCTTTGCCGCGGGGAGGAGAGGGGCGGCGCCCCTCTCGGTCGACCACACCCAGGTGGCACCGGTCCGACCTTTGCATTAACTTCGCCGGAAAGGCGATGTCGCCATGTCGGGAATCTCCAGCTGCTACGTGGTCACGGGCAACCTCACGCAGGCCGGAAGCGTGGTCTATCTCCGCGCGGACGAGACCTGGGCGACGAGCCTCGCCGAAGCCCATCCTCTTCCGACCGAAGAGGAGGCCGAGGAGCGCCTCGCCCGCGTCCGCGTGCACGAGGAGATCGTGACCGAGCCCTACGTCTTCGAGGCGGAGCTCTCCGACGGGGCCATTCGGCCGAAGTCGGCCCGAGAGATCCTCCGCAGCGCGGGCCCGAGCACGCGCCTCCGCCGTCCCGACCGGGGCGCGGCGACCGCCTGACCCGAGGTAGCCCGAGGTAGATTGACGGATGTACAGGTACGACGAGTACGATCGCACGCTCGTGCGCGAGCGCGCCGCACAGCTTCGCGGGCAGATCGCACGACGGGTCTCGGGCGAGCTGACCGAGGACGAGTTCAAGCCGCTCCGCCTGCAGAACGGCCTGTACCTCCAGCTGCACGCCTACATGCTCCGGATCGCGATCCCGTACGGGATGCTCGCGAGCACGCAGCTCCGGAAGCTCGCGCACATCGCGCGCACCTACGACCGCGGCTACGGACACTTCACGACGCGGCAGAACATCCAGTTCAACTGGCCCGAGCTCGAGGACGTCCCGAACATCCTCGACGAGCTCGCCGACGTCGAGATGCACGCGATCCAGACGAGCGGCAACTGCATCCGCAACATCACGACGGACCACCTCGCGGGCGTCGCGCGCGACGAGCTCGAGGATCCGCGTCCCTTCTGCGAGATCACGCGGCAGTGGTCGACGTTCCATCCCGAGTTCGCGTTCCTGCCGCGGAAGTTCAAGATCGCATTCACCGCCGGACGCGAAGTCGACCGTGCGGCGATGCTCTACCACGACATCGGCGTCCGCATCGTCGAGAACGCCGCCGGCGAGCGCGGCTTCAGCATCTACGCCGGCGGCGGCATGGGCCGCACGCCCGTGATCGCGAAGGAGATCCGCGAGTTCGTCCCGCGGGAGCACCTCCTCTCCTACATGGAAGCGATCCTGCGCGTGTACAACCGGCTCGGACGCCGCGACAACATCTTCAAGGCGCGCATCAAGATCCTCGTCAACGAGACGGGCATCGAGCGCTTCCGCGAGATGGTCGAGGCGGAGTGGCAGGAGACGCGCGAGTCGACTCTCCGGCTCGCGGAGGGCGAGATCCAGGAGATGGCGAAGTTCTTCGCGCCGCCGTCGTACGAGTCGCTTTCCCCGTCGGACGCCCTCCTCGCGGAGCTCCGCCGCTCACCGAACGCGGACTTCGCGCGCTGGGCGCGAAACAACGTCGTCCTGCACAAGCAGCCCGGATACAGCGTCGCAATGCTCTCGCTGAAGGCGTCCGACACGCCGCCGGGAGACTTGAGCGACTCGCAGATGGACGCCGTCGCCGATCTCGCCGACCGCTACAGCTTCGGCGAGCTGCGTGTGACGCACACGCAGAACCTCGTGCTCGCGGACGTGAAGACGACCGAGCTGGAGAAGCTCTGGCACGAGCTCCGCGCTCTCGACCTCGCGACGGCGAACGTCGGGCGCCTGACGGACCAGATCTGCTGCCCCGGCCTCGATTTCTGCAATCTCGCGAACGCGCGCTCGATCCCGATCGCCGAGGAGATCCGCCATCGCTTCGACGATCTCGACTACCTCGACGACCTGGGCGACGTCAGCCTCAAGATCTCCGGCTGCATCAACGCGTGCGGTCACCATCACGTCGGCAACATCGGCATCCTCGGCATCGACAAGCGCGGCATCGAGCACTACCAGCTCCTCGTCGGCGGCTCGTCCGGGTACGACGCCTCGATCGGCAAGATCCTCGGGCACGCGTTCCCGCGCGAGGAGATCGTCGGTGCCGTCGAGAAGGTGCTGAAGCTGTACGTCCGGCTGCGCGAATCCGAGGACGAGCCGTTCCTGGATACCTTCCGTCGCGTCGGCGAGAAGCCGTTCCGCGACACCCTCTACAGCAACGAGCTCTATGCGGATCATCCGCAATCGTAAGATCGTCGAGGACGGCTGGATCCACGTCGCCGACGACGCCGAGGTACCGGCGGACGGCGACGTGATCGTCTCGTGGAAGCGCTGGCGCGAGAGCCGCGAAGCGCTCCTCGCGCGCTCCGGCTCCGGCTCCGCCCGTCTCGGCGTGCGGCTCCCGAACACCCTCGACCCGCACGAGGTCCAGGCGGATCTCCCGCACTTCGCATTGATCGCGGTCGAATTCCCGAAGTACCGCGACGGACGCGGCCTCAGCATCGCGCGGATGGTGCGTCGCGAGGGGTTCCGCGGCGAGCTTCGCGCCGTCGGCAACGTGCTTCGCGACCAGCTCTTCTACATGGAGCGCTGCGGGTTCGACGCGTTCGAGGTCGACAAGAGCAAGAGCATCGAGAACGCGCTCGAGGCCTTCTCGGAGCTGAGCGTCACCTACCAGGACGCGATCCAGCCGCGCTCGGTGCCGCGGCAGCACCGCTGGCGTCGCTCGTAGCCTTCGACCTTCAGCTCGGGAATCTGAGACCTTTTTCTCGGTCGAACTCCCGCGGAATGTCGGCCTCGTAGAAGCCAAAGGCCTCGTAGACGGACCGGATCAGCGGGTAAGCACAGCGATCGGGATTGTCGCTCGTCGCATCGGCCCAATCCGCCACATGCTTGGCGGCGATCACGTCATCCTCGGTGTATTCCCGAACCTTCTCGTCGAACTGCCACGCGACTGTCCCGGCTGAACCTGCCTTCAGCCGCCAGCCCTTCACGGACAACAGCGCCATCCTAGCGAATACGGGACCCGCCTGGGCGACACGCGCTGTGCGGTAGAAGGCTGCGGCGAGCCGCCATATCGAGACGGGAAACTCGATGAGTGCGTATGGCCAAAGGGATCGTTCGGGCCCCTTCCAGTGTAGAAACTCGATGGGCACAGTGAATGTGATGACACCATTGCGGCTGACGATCGTCTGTCGCCCATCGGGAACACCGTGAACGACTCGTCCCGACCGTGGGATCGGCCGCTGATGCGGATCAACGAAAGTCCACCCCGTCAACCGGTTGCCCGTTCGCTCGGTTTCCATGAAATACGGAGCGACTTCCCGGTGGCTCGGAAAGTCTAGCTCGACCTCACCAAGTGGTTGCAGACGGAGCCAGAGCGTCGAGGACTTTGCTTTGAGCATCCCCTCCAGCTCTGCGTCCCATTTCTTCTCGATCGTCGCGATCTGATCGTCGCTACGCTGAATCGACGAGCCGAAGATCTCGTCGTACGAAAGCATTCTCAGCCGGGCACCGACGCGACGTCCGAAATACCTGGCGCCCTTGCGAGTGTAGGAATACACTCGCCTGCCCGGCTCGTTACTCACGCGAATCCTGAGCACACTTTGACTGCCGTCCTCGACGGGCACTGCTTCGATCGCGACCTCTTCCCCGAGTCGCGGCTCGATCGTTTCGATCAAGTGATCCCAGAGACTTCTCTCGGCGCGCTCCACGTCATCGATCGGGTCGATGGCTACCGCGGTTCCGTCGTTCTCCCGCAGTCCGACCCAGACTTCCCCGCCCGCTGCATTCAGCATTCCAACGACCTCCCGCGCGATGCCTTGAGGGTCACGCAGGGAGTCCGCAGCCTTGAATTCGAGCAGTAAATCTTCCGCGCGGCCGAGGGGAATGGGCGGTTCAGCCACGAGATTCTCCCACGATTTCTGGGTGGAGGAGCAAACGCTCGAGTGGGAGTAGGACGACCCCCTCGCGAGCGCTCTGGGTGAACCCGAGATGCACGAGGAACACTTTCGTCGCCTTCAGAGCCTTGGCGGCCTCCCGAACACGGCGAAGCTTCTCATCCCTCACGTTGGAGGCAGACGTCACCTCCACCGCGACGAGCGAGCTCCCCGTGTCCACGACGAAATCCAACTCGCGATCACGATGATCTCGAAAGTAGCTCAGTCGCTCGTCGGCCGGTGTCCAGGCGTTGCGGAGATGAGTGCATACGACGGTTTCGACGATCCGCCCGAGCACAGACGGGTCTTGGGAGGGCGCCGGCGAAGTGGCGAATGCGGATACGAGCCCGTGGTCAGATGGATACAACTTGGGCTTGGCTCGGAGCCTCGCCGCTCCGCGTGCCCGTGGTCGGAGCCTCGAGATGAGCTGCGCTTCCTCAAGTCGAGCCACCCACGCCTTGATGGATCGAATGTCGACTTCGAGATCGCGCGCGCGCTCCTTGGCACTGAAGATCGCTCCTGCGTCGGCGGCGAGATACACAAAGAGGCGGCGAACCGCCTCCACGTCCACACCCGTCGCCCCAAGATCTCGAGCGATGGCTCGGTCCGCGATGTCCGAGCGAATCCGAGTTCGACTGCGCCTTAGCTCCTCTTCGAAGACATGTTCGGGGAAGCCTCCCAAGGCCAGGTATCGAAGGAGCTCCGTGGGGTAGCGTCGGAGAACTTGTTCGATCGACTCTTCGGACCTAGCCCGAAGGCGAAGGTGCTCACCGAACGTAAGTCCGCTCACGCGCAGCTCGTCCCAGCGCCCCTGGCCGGCTTCGACGCCGCCATCAAGAAGCAGCGTCGCCGCCGAATCCGTGGCCACGACGCGGACGGCTGCCGTGTCCACTGCCTGCTTCAGCCATTCTCGCCAGCGGTCGGCACGGCCTACCTCGTCCAACAAGAGCAAGCGCGGCCGGTCGGGCCTCGCCGAGGGTGGAACGAGGTCAGCGACATCGCGCGGAGTCACCCTCTCGGTGATCCGATCATCCGAGAAGTCGCAGTAACTCAAGTTTCCGGCCGGCCACCCCTGCTCCAAGAGGTCGTCGAGGATCTGAAGCAGGGCAGTCGTCTTTCCGACCTGCCTCGGGCCGATCACCAGGATCGCGCGCCGGGATTCGCGGTGGACAAAGTTCAGAAGCGCCCGCTGGAAGTCGCGACGGATGGGGTAGTCGACCGCCGCCCTCGCTGGCGCATTCGCCCACCAGGGGTTCTGCTCCCGGAGGATCTCTTCAAGCATTACAATGCTGTTTAAACGACTATTTTCGACATTGCAATGCTCCACAGCACCCCGGCGAACGACCGGACAAGCGCCGGCATCGAGAGTCACCTACCCAGGCCTAGGCCTAGCCTGCATTTCTCACCAGATCCCTACTGCGGCGGCCGATAGCACCGAATCTTCGCAACCTTCTCCCTCCGGGCTCCTCGACGTACTGTTCAAGCACGCCTGCGTCGCCCTCCGGTCCGAGGCTCGCGAATCTTCCGCACTCTCGACCGCCTCGCGACGTGATCTGGTGAGAAATGCAGGCTAGGCGGATCAGCCAGGGCGAGGGTTGCCGTTCGCCGCGACGATCGATCGCCAGCGGAGCGGCGAGACGATCTGCGCGAGGTAGCCCCTCGGGAAGGCATCGAGCCCCTCGATGCCGATGTCGGCCGGCGCCGCGCGATCGGGCGGCAGGTAGCGCGTCCCGAAGACCACGTCCCAGAAGAGGAAGTTGTTTCCGTAGTTGTGGTTCGCCTCCGCGAGGAGCGGCGAATGGTGCCAGCGGTGGATCTCGCCGACGCTGAAGATCCACGAGAGCGGCCCGAGCCGCGTGTCGACGTTCGCGTGCTGGAAGAGCCCCACGACGATCGTCGTCGCGCCGAAGAGGGCGAGCACGTTCTCGCCCGCGCCGGCGACCGCGAGCGGCACGAAGGAGATCAGGCCGCGGAACAGGACCTCGAGCGGGTGCGAGCGCGTCGCGTTCAGCCAGTAGAGGCGCGGCGCGCTGTGGTGCGTCGCATGGATCCGCCAGAGAAGCGCGCTCTCGTGCAGCACGCGATGACCCCAGTAGTCGAACGCCTCCGCGACGACGCAAGCGAGGACGAGCTGCGCGAGGAGAGGCCACGCAGACGGCCAGAGTGATCCGCCACCGAGCTCCGAGATCCACGCGGCGATCGTCACGCCGACCAGCGTGCCGACCGGCTCGATCGCGGCGTTCAAGCCGACGCTCGTCGGGAGATAGGCCGCGTCGGTCGCGAGGTCGCCGTGCGCGCGGTTCCATTCACGCCGGTACGGAAGCACACGCTCGAGGAGGACGACCGCGAGCACGCTCGCGAGCGACGCCACGCCGAGGACCGCTGGGATGGACGCGCCGCGGTCGAGCGCCCACGCCGCCCCGCCCACGACGATCGTGAGGAGCAGCGGGAACACCGTGGCCGACGCGAGCCGGCGGAGCATGCGCGGATCGTAGGCCGAGCCCCGGAGGTGGGCAACCCGCGCGCTCTCCGGGTGGCCCGGAGCAGCGCCCTCCGCTAACGGCTAGGCTCCGGACCTCGAAAGGAGAACCCACCTTGGGCGAGCACGGATTCTGGAACCACGCGCAGAAGAACCCCGGTCATCTGGGACTCGTCGATCCCGACGGTCGCGAGTGGACGCGCGGCGAGCTGTTCGCGGAGTCCAATCGAATCGTCCACGGGCTGCGCGCGCTCGGGCTCGAGTACGGCGACACCGTCGCGGTCTGCATGCCCAACTGCGCCGAGTTCTACCAGATCTATTTCGCCGTGATGCAGGCCGGCTGGTACATGTCGCCGATCAACTGGCATCTCGCGCCCGCCGAGATCGCCTACATCGTCAAGGACTGCGGTGCGAAGGCGTTCTTCGGCCACGAGCGCGTCGCGGAAGCGTGCACGAAGGCGGTCGCGGAGATCTCCTTTCCAAAGGAGGCGTGCTTCTCCGTCGGGACGGTACCGGGCTTCCGGCCGCTCGCGGAGCTGAAAAAGGGACAGCCGACCACCCTGCCCTCCGACCGCGCGCCGGGACAGGTGATGAACTACACCTCCGGCACGACCGGCCAGCCGAAGGGCGTCAAGCGCGCTCTCGCGCCGAAGGAGGTCGATCCGGATCTGATGGGAGAGCTCCTCGGCGGCTTCCTCGGCCTCTTCGGCGTGCAGCCCGAGAACGACAACGTCCACTGCGTCGGCTCGCCGCTCTATCACACCGCGGTGCTCGTCCACTCGTCTTCGTCGATGAACTGGGGGCACAGCGTCGTCCTGATGGACAAGTGGACGCCCGAGGGCATGCTTCAGCAGATCGACAAGTACCGCGTCACGCTGTCGCACATGGTGCCGACGCAGTTCCATCGCCTGCTGCTCCTGCCGGACGACGTCCGTGCGAAGTACGACTGCTCGTCGACGCGCCACATGATCCACGCCGCGGCGCCCTGCCCTCCCGACATCAAGCGGCGCATGCTCGACTGGTGGGGCGACTCGATCTGGGAGTACTACGCGGCGACCGAGGGCGGCGGCACGATCGTCTCGCCCGCGGAGTGGCGCAAGTACCCCGGCACCGTCGGCAAGGCGTGGCCCGGCGCCGACGTCAAGATCGTCGACGACGAGGGAAAGCCCGTCGCCGTGAACGAGCAGGGGACGGTCTACATGCTCCTGCCCGACACGATGAAGTTCGAGTACAAGGGCGACGCGGCGAAGACGAAGAAAAACCGCCTCGAGATCGACGGCAAGCTCTACTTCACCGTCGGCGACATCGGCTACCTGAACGACGAGGGCTTCCTGTTCCTCTGCGACCGGAAGATCGACATGATCATCTCCGGCGGCGCGAACATCTATCCGGCCGAGATCGAGAACGCGCTCCTCGCGCATCCGAAGGTCGGCGACGTCGCCGTCTTCGGCATCCCGCACGAGGACTGGGGCGAAGAGGTGAAGGCGGTGATCGAGCCCGCGCCGGGCATCGAGGCCTCCGAGGACCTCCGCAAGGAGATCTTCGCCTTCTGCGGCGACCGTCTCGCGAAGTTCAAGACGCCGAAGACGATCGACTTCGTCGCCGAGCTGCCGCGCGATCCGAACGGGAAGCTCTACAAGCGGAAGCTCCGCGACCCGTACTGGGAAGGCCGCGACCGGAACATCTGACGAGTGGAAGCGAGGGGCGCGTTCCGACGGTCTGCTAGCCTGCATTTCTCACCAGATCACGTCGCGAGGCGGTCGAGAGTGCCGAAGATTCGCGAGCCTCGGACCCGGAGGGCGACGCAGGCGTACTTGAACAGTACGTCGAGGAGCCCGGAGGGAGAAGCTCGCGAAGATTCGGTGCTATCGGCCGCCGCAGTAGGGATCTGGTGAGAAATACAGGCTAGGCGTGCGGGATGCCTGCGGAGTCGCACCCGACGCTCCAGGTACTCGCCGTGCCAGCGCTGCGGCTGTATCTCGTCGCGCGCTTCTTCTCGGGGTTCGGGCGAGCGCTCGTGTCGGCGATGCTCGCGTACCACGTGTACGACGCCACGGGCTCGTACGCGGCGCTCGGGATTCTCGGCCTCGTCGAGTTCCTGCCGGTCATCCCGATCTCGCTCCTCGGCGGCGTCGTCGCGGATCGCTTCGACCGGCGCATCCTCATCATCGCCGCGCACCTCGCGTCGCTGAGCGGCGTCGCGGTCCTCGCGTTCTCGAGCCAAGGGGAGCCGGGCGAGCAAGTGCTCGTCTACGGAGCCGCCTTCCTCCTCGCGATCACGGCCGGCTTCGCCAACCCGGCCGCTTCGGCGCTCCTCCCCGGCCTCGTGCCGCGCGAGATCTTCCAGAACGCGACCGTCGTCACCGCGAGCATCTCGCATCTCGCATTCATCGCAGGCCCGATCACGATGGGCCTCTTGATCGGTCCGTTCGGCTTCGGCGCGCCCTACGCGACCGCCGCCGTCTGCTACGCGATCTCGATCTTCGGTCTGTCCTTCCTGCGGATCGTCCGGACCGAGGGCAAGAAGCCCGACGTCTCGCTCGCAGCCGTCCGCGAGGGCATCGCCTTCGTGTGGAGCGAGCGCGCCCTTCTCTCGTCGATGACCCTCGATCTCTTCGCGGTGATCTTCGCGAGCGCGACGGCGCTCCTCCCCGCCTTTGCCGAGGAGATCCTCCGCGTCGGCCCGGTCGGCTACGGCGTGCTGCGCGCTTCGATGGCGATCGGGACGTTCACGATGACGTTGTTCTTGATGGTCGCACGCCCCTTCCCGTTCCCGGGACGCGCGCTTCTCTGGGCGGTCGTCGTGTTCGGGATCGCGCTCTTCACCTTCGGGCTGAGCCGCTGGTTCCCGCTCTCCGTCGGCGCCTTCGTAGTCGCCGGAATGGCGGACCAAGTGAGCATGACGATGCGCTCGGTCATCCTCCAGCTCTCGACACCGGATGCGCTTCGCGGCCGGGTCAGCGCGGTGAGCTGGATCTTCATCGGCGCGTCGAACGAGCTCGGCGACGCCGAGTCGGGCTTCCTCGCCTACTTGACGAGTGCCACCTTCGCGGTGGTCGCCGGGGCCCTCGCCTGCCTCGGCGTCACGGCCACGGTCGCGGTCCGTGTGCCCGAGCTCCGGCGATGGACGCCGGCGGCCACCGCGCTCCTTCGGGAAGGGGACGGGGGTGGCGCGTGAGCGACGCTCGAGCGCCCTCGTGAGCGACAGCGCGCTCGCAACGGTGATCGCGGCGGCGGACGCCGCCAGGGCACGATGTCCGATCGCTGCCGCACGCACTCGGCGCGACCAGCAGCGAGAGGGCGAGCAGAGACTGCCCTAAGGACATGCGCTTCATGGGAACCTCCTTCGGTTTCCTGTTGGGGCGCCATGAATGCAGGGCACGTGCCACCGCCGAAAGCGCGTCGAGCGCCGATTTCCTGCGCTCCGCAGGCGGCGAAGCGGCCGCACTCGAACAGCGATTCGCACGATGCGGAGGGCCGCGTTCGCGCGGTTGCACCGATTACCTCTCGCTCGTAGAGAGACCGCGATGTCGCGGGTTCGCTCCGGCCTCCTCTTCGCCGTGATGTTGCTGGTCGTGGGCGCGATCGTCGCGGCGCTCGCCGTCCGCCAGCGATCGCCTCGTCCCGACGTGCTGCTGGTGATCGTCGACACGCTCCGCGCGGACCGCTTGCCCGCGTACGGATACGCGAGCGCGAAGACGCCGGCGCTCGATCGCCTCGCGCGCGAGGGTGTCGTCTTCGAGCGCGCGATCGCCGCTTCCGGCGCGACTCTTCCCTCGCACGCCTCGATGTTCACGTCGCGCTGGGTGCGCCAGCATTCGATCGGACACAGCAACGGCAGCACGGTGCTCGACCACCGGGACACGCTCGCGGAGCACTTCCGCAGGGGCGGCTACGCGACGGCCGCCTTCGTGAGCAACATCATGCTGAACCGGACGACCGGCATCGGACGCGGGTTCGAGGTCTACGACGACGAGCTGCCCGTGCAGGAGCCGAACCGGCCGGAGTTCTTCGAGCGTCCGGCGCAGGCGACCACGCAGCGCGCGATCCGCTGGCTCTGGCGGAACGCGAGCCGGCCGGTATTCCTGGTCGTCCACTACCAGGACCCGCACGGGCCCTACACGCCGCCGCCGTCGCGCCCCGGAGCGCCTCCGCCGCCCGAGCTGCAGAGCCCCGCGGACGAGCCTCGCCTTTCCGTCAATCCAACGCAGAGCGGCTACGAAGGCATCCCGAACTACCAGGCGCTTCCCGGGCTCGACCGCCCGAGCCAGTACGAGAGCCGCTACGTCGGCGAGATCATGTCGATGGATCAGTGGCTCGGGCGCCTTCTGACGGCCTTCCGCCGCCACCGTCCCGAGGCAGAGCACGTGATCCTCTTCACGTCGGACCACGGCGAGAGCCTCGGCGAGGAGGATCACTGGTTCGAGCACGGCCACACGACGACGCCGGACGTCTCGCACATCCCGTTCATCCTGCAAGCTCCCGGAATCGCGCCCGGACGCATCGATCGGCCCGTGAGCCAGGTCGACGTGATGCCGACACTCCTCGAGCTCGCGGGCCTGCCGGTGCCCGACGGCGTCGCCGGCATCGCTCTCGGCCCGTACCTGCGCGAGGGACGCGCGACGCCGGAGCGAACGCTCTTCTGCGATCTCGGGTTCGAGACGGCCTCGTACCGCGACGGAGAGTTCGTCCGGATCCAGTTCCCGTCCTCCGGATCGGGCGATCGCGCGGCGTTCGGCAAGGCGGACGTCGGCCGCTACGAATGGAAGGAGTCGGGACCCTGGACGCGCAAGGAGGGAAAGCCCGACGTCGACGGCGAAACGCGCTCGTACTTCTCGAAGCTCGCACCGCGGCACGAAGTGGAGTCGAGCACGATCCCCGCGGACCGCCTCCGCGCTCTCGGCTACCTCGATCCCGAAGGCGGCTGAGCCGAAGCTTGCGGCTGCACGCGAGCGAGCGCTTCTCTCGCTTCCTCGAGCGAGGGCTCGAGCTCGAGCGCGCGCCGGTAATGCGACAGGGCGCGCTTCCACGCGCCGCGCTGCTCGTAGACGGCACCGAGACGCATCTGCACCGCGGGATGACCCGGATCGAGACGCTCCGCGGCCCGGTAGTAGGCGAGCGCACCGCGCGCGTCGCCGCGGACTTCGAGCACGATGCCCATGTTGAGCTGCGCTTCGAAGAGCCATGGCCCCGAAGCCGCAGCGCGCTCGTAGAAGGAGACCGCCTCTTCGTCGTCGCCTCGCTCGGAAGCGAGGTTTCCGAGCAGGGTCAGGCTCTCCGCGTCGTACGGATGGATCGCGACCGCTTCCTCCAGGTGCGACTGCGCCTCCTCGACCCGATCGTCGAACAGCAGCACGGTCGCGAGACGGGAGTGCGCGACGTAGTTGTCCTCGGTCACCTCGAGCGCCTGCCGATAGAGCGTCTCGGTGCTCTCCCAGAGGGCCACCTGCTGCGACGTCCGAAGCGCGAGCAGAAAGAGGACGATGCCGGCCCCCGCCGCGAGGACGTTCACCGGAATCGGGCGCGTGCGTGCGAGATCCGCGAAGCCCCAGACGATCGCGAGGAAGAGCCCGACGTGCGGCACGTAGACGTAGCGATCCGCCATCGCCTGGTCGCCGACCTGCACGATCCCGATCACCGGAACGAGCGTGCCGAGGAACCACAGCCAGCCGACGAGGAGATACGGGCGCGCCCGCGCGGCGCGCAGTGCGAGGACCGTGATCGCCGCGACGATCGCCCCCGCGATCGTGACCTTCCACGGCGGAATCCATCCCGGATGCGGGTAGAGCGCCGCGAGCCCGGCGGGCCAGAGGGTCTTCTCGAGGTAGACGACGTACGAGACGAGCGCGTTCCCGATCCGTGCGCCGAGCGGCAACGCCTCGGGCGTGTGCTCGACGCCGGGCTGCTGAGCGGCGAGCGTCGCCAGGCTCGCGCCGATCGACAAGACGAGAAACGGCACCTTCTCGAGGCCGAGCCGGATCCACGTCTCCGTCGGGAGCCAGGCGCGCGACGTGCCGGGAACGCGTTCGCCGCCGCGCAACACCGGCGCGCGGCCGAGCGGCCAGACGTCGAGCAACAGCAAGGCGAACGGGAACGTGACGACCATCGGCTTCGCCAGCACGCCGCAAGCGAAGAGCGCCAGGGAGGAGAGGTAGCGAAGGGGCCCCGGCCGCTCCGCGTAGGCGACCCAGGCCCACGAGGCGAGGATCCAGAAGAGCGTCGAGAGGACGTCCTTTCGCTCCGAGATCCAGGCGACCGATTCGACGTGCATCGGATGCAGCGCGAAGAGCGCCACGACGCAAAGGCTCTCGATCTCGCGGCCGGTCGCGCGCCGGAGCGCGCCGAAGAGGAGCGCCGCGCTGGCGAGGTGGAAGGCGACGTTCACGAGGTGCTGCCGTCCCGGGTCCATCCCGACGAGCTCGACGTCGAGCATGTGCGAGATCCACGTCAGCGGGTGCCAGTTGAAGGCGTCGAGCGCGGTGAACGCCCAGCCGATGCTGGCGAGCGAGAGCCCGTTCGCGACATGCGGATTGAAGACGACGTATTGCGGGTCGTCGACGACGATGAAATCGTGACCGGCGACCTGCGCGTACACGCCGGCGGTGACGGCGAGGATCAGGATCAGGAGGCCGACGGCGCGCACGCGCTCTTCTCCGGTGGTTCCGCCCTCCAGTGCAAGAAGAACGGGGTGCGGAATCGACCCTCGGGCTGCGTGCGGTTGCCCCGAAAGCGCGCCCGCCCTAGGCTCCGCGACAGCGCGGGGAGGCCTTCAATGGACGTCGGACTCGGAATCATCTTCCAGGGAACGGACCATCGGCGGAGCGATCTCGAGGTGTACCAGAACGAGCTCCGATTGGGCTCGATGGCCGAGTCGCTCGGCTTCCAGTCGATCTGGGGCGTCGAGCACCACTTCACGGACTACACCATGTGCCCCGACGTGCTGCAGCTCCTCTCCTACTTCGCAGCGCGGTCGGAGAAGCTCCTGCTCGGCTCGATGGTCGTCGTGCTTCCCTGGCACGATCCCTTGCGCGTCGCCGAGCAGGTCGCGATGCTCGACTGCTTGTCGAGCGGCCGCGTGATCCTCGGTCTCGGCCGCGGTCTCGGGCGCATCGAGTTCGAGGGCTTCGGCATCGACATGAACACGAGCCGCGACCGCTTCCTCGAATCGGCGGAGATGGTCCTCCGCGGGCTCGAGGACGGGTTCGTCGAGTACGACGGAACGCTCGTCCGTCAAGTGCGCCGCGAGATCCGGCCGCGCCCGCACAAGACCTTCCGCGGTCGCACGTATGCGGCCGCGGTATCTCCGGAGTCGTCGCGCATCATGGCGGAGCTCGGCGTCGGCCTGCTCATCATCCCGCAGAAGCCGTGGGAGGTCGTCTCCGCCGAGCTCGAGACCTATCGCGGCGTCTATCGCGAGGTGAACCGCGCCGAGCCGCCGGCGCCGATCGTCGGCGCCTGGACCTTCTGCCACGAGGACGAAGACCACGCGCGCGAGATGGCCGTCCGCTACATCGGCGGCTACTGGCGGACCGTCGTCGAGCATTACGAGCTCGTCGGCGACCATCTCGGACGCACGCGCGGCTACGAGAGCTACGGGCGCTTGCAGGAGATCGCCTCCGCCGACGGCGGAGCCGACGCGATGATCGAGTTCTTCCTCGGCATCCAGGTCTGGGGCACGCCCGACCAGTGCTACGAAAAGATCCTCGAGATTCGCCGGATCACCGGCGCCGGCGCGTACAACGGCATCTTCAGCTACGCGGGCATGCCCTGGGACGACGCGGAGGCGAACATGCGCCTCTTCGCGCGCGAGGTGATGCCGCGCCTGAAGGAGCTCGACGACGTGCCGCTCGGCCTCCCACCGAGCGTTTCGCATAGCGCCGCATGACGCTTCGATCTGCGCGTTGAACGGGCCGGTACCGGCCCGTAAAGGTGGGCGGATGTGCGTACGAGACACCCTCATCGCCGCCGCGGGTCTGCTGCTTTTCGCGAGCACGCTCGCGCTCGCCGCCGAGACCGACGTCCCCATGGGGAAGGACCACGAGTGAACCTTCCAGTCACGCTTCCTCGACGAGGAGATCGTCGTCCTTCCCGACGTGTTCAATCCGATCGAGGCGGAAGGACGGATGCTTCCCTTTCTCGAGGAGAACGCCGAGCTCTTCCGCGGGAAGCGCGTTCTCGAGATCGGCACCGGGTCCGGGATCATCAGCGTCTACGCCGCGGTGCTCGGAGCATCGAAGGTCGTCGCCACCGACATCGATCCGAACGCGATCGAGTCGCTGCGCCGGAACGCCGAGCGCTTCGGCAAGTCGGACGTGGTCGAGGGTCGGCTCGTGCCCGAGAGCGACATCTCCGCGTACTCCGTCATCCAGCCGGGCGAGCAGTTCGACATCATCGTCTCGAATCCGCCCTACTCGCTCGACCTCGACGCGACGGAGAACTCGCCCGTGATCGACACCGGCGACCTCGGCTTCTCGATCGTGCGCGGGCTCGACGAGCACCTCGCGCCGGGCGGGACGGCGATGCTCTTCTACGCTTCGCTCTTCTATCACTTGACGATGGTCAAGTACGCGGAGCACGAGGGCTGGGACGTCGCGAATCATCGGCCCTGGATGCTCTTCGCGTGGGAGGTGGAGCCGCTGTTCAACACCTACCTGCGCCGCCTTCTCGCACGCGAGGGCGTGAAGGCGGACGACATGAAGTTCGACAACCTGGAGCCGCACACGATCCAGCATCTCCGGGTCGATCCGATGGGGCGTGAGAAGCGGAAGCCGCTTCTTCCCGGGAACAGCGACAAGGACTACCCGGGGATGATGGTCCTCCGGCGCGGCGCGGGTGGCGCGGACGCCGCGAAGCCTACGCCGGCGGCCGAGCCGGCGAGCTGAGTCCTCACCAGGGAAGGAGCGCCGAAACGATCCTCGATGCGCGCGCCCAGCGCGGAACGTAGAGACAGATCTCGCGTCCACCCGCGTCGAGAGCGGAGCACGGGTGACACGAGACGCGCTCGTACCGCTCCTTCCAACCGGGAGCGCTCTCGCCCTCGGCGAACGCCAGGTGAAGCTCCACGTGTCCCGGCACGTCCTGCATCCAGCGCGATTGCAGGCCCTGAAGCTCGGGAACCTCCACGCCGTTTTGGACGTTCGCGACGGTCGCGCGGCGCCCGCGGTGGTCGAGCTCGACGAGGACCGGGAGTCCCCAGATCCACGCAAGATCGTGCAGGACGAGGCGCGCGGGGATGTCCGGCCCTCGCCCGACGAGCTCGCGACCCACGTCGTCCGCGAGCCGCTTCGCGACCGTGTCTCCGAGATGCGGGATCGCGGGCGGCCGCAGCACGACCGCGAGCGCGAGTGCCACGGCGGAGACGATCGAGAGCCGCTCGCGCGACCAAGCGGGAACGAGCCCCGGTCGAAGGCGCGCGAGCGCTTCGCCGGCGACGTGGAGCGTCGTTCCGGCGGCGAGAAGCCAACCGACCGCAGCGACGCCCGAGAGCCAGAGGAAGAGGTAGGGATAGAGCGCACCGTCGAGACTCCTCGCCGCGCTCGCCGCTCCCGCCAGCGAGAGCAGGCAGAGCGCACCCGTGGCCGCGGAGAACCTCCAGCGTCGCCGCACGGCGAACGCGACCGAGAGCCCGACGAGGACGAGCCACGCGGCCGCGCCACGCTCCGACCACGCGAGCGCCGCGCCTGCGAGCGGGTACGGGCGATTGCCGCGAACGTCCTCGAAGAGACCGGCGACCATCCCGCCGAGGTGACGCGCGAAGCTCTCGCGGAGGTCGACGGCGCTCGCGCCGCGCTCGGGCGAAGGGGCGGCGTAGTGCGAGATGATCTGCTCGAGGTTGCTCGGCGAGCCCGTGATCGCGTCGATCAGCGGCCGGCTCCAGAAGAGAGCGAGGACCGCCGCCGTCGCGAGGACGGTCGCTCCACCGAGCCGGTCCGACGGCCGCCTCCGCCGAGCCTGCACCGCCCGCCCGAGATCGAAGAGCGCCGCCGCGCCGCACACGAGCACGACCGCGGGCAGCGTCGAGCCGTACCCCTGGACGACGAAGCTCGAGAGGGCGAGGAGAAGCGGCCAGCAGCGTCGACGACCCGCGACGATCGCCGCCGCGACGAGCACGAGCCACGCGGCCGGAAGCACGATCGAGAACTGGCACCACGGATTGAAGAGCGTGCCGGGCTCGTAGAAGCGCGCGTACGCCGCGGCGACGAACGGCAGCGCCACGAGCGTCGCACGCGATTCGAACCACCAGACGGCCGCCCACGCGATGCCGAGGAGCGCCGCCCACCCGATCAGGAGCGTCGTCAGCGAGAGCGCCCAGCTCGCGCGCCCCGACAGCACGTAGAGCGGGACCTGGAGCCAGAAGTGCCCGGGGCCGACCTGATGGAAGCCGAAGCGCGCGGGTTGACCGATGAGCCGCTCGCCGCGCGTGCTCTCGAGGACGCCGATCTCGAAGCTCGCGAGGTCCCCGACGGCCGACTCGTTCGCAAGCTCGGCCGGCACGCGCGCCGCAAGGACGGCGAGCGGGATCAGCGCCAGGGCGAGCGCGAGCCACGCCCCTCTTCCGGAACGAGACCGCTCCCCCTCGCCGCGCATCGCGCCAAACGCGTGCGCCAATCGACGGCCGCTGTCCAGCAGCGGCGGCTCGTGCGGCTACTCGATCTCGCAGCCGGCGACGAGCTCGGCGTTCGGACAGACGTCCTTGCCCTCGCCGCCGTCGACGTCGTCGCGGTCGGAGCCGCCGTCGATGACGTCGTCGCCGCCGTCCCCGAAGATCACGTCGTCGCCAGCCGTTCCCTGCACGAGGTCCGAACCTTCGCCACCGAAGACGGTGTCGTCGCCGCCGCCTGCGCGGATCCGGTCGCTGTCGTCGCCGCCGGAGATCAGGTCGTCGCCCTTCCCGGCGAGAAAGAGGTCGTTCCCTTCCTCACCGTAGAGCGAGTCCTTGCCACCGCCGGAAGCGAGCTTGTCGTTTCCGGGGCCGCCGACGAGCATGTCGTCGCCCGACTCGCCGACGAGCTGGTCCCTGTCGCCGAGCCCCCACGCGGCGTCGTTGCCGGAGCCTCCGTCGAGACGATCGCGGCCCGGGCCGCCGATCATCACGTCGTCGCCCGCGTCGAGCTTGACGTCGTTCCGGCCCGAGCCCGCATCGGCGCGGTCGTCGCCCTGATTGGGGGGGTTCGCGAGCGAGAAGCCGCCTTGAGGGCATACTGGATCCGCACCGACTGGTCGATGCGAAAAATCCGGGCTACTGCAGCAGCTCGCAGTCCGAGACGACCTCGCCCTTCTTGCAGACGTCGTTCCCGTCGCCACCGTCGAGGTCGTCGATCCCGGAGCTCCCGTCCAGCACGTCGTCCTCGCCTTGACCGCGGACCACGTCGTCATCCCCCTGCGCCTTCAGGAAATCCGGGCCTGCACCGCCGAAGATCGTGTCGTTACCGCCACCGCCGTTGACGTTGTCGGCGTCGTCGCCGCCATGGATCTCGTCGTCGCCCTCTCCACCGTCGATCCGATCGAAGCCTTCTTCGCCGTAGAGGACGTCGTCGTCGCCGCCGCCGGCGATCTTGTCGTTCCCGGGTCCGCCGACGAGCGTCTCGTCGCCCGCTTCGCCCACGAGGTTGTCGTCGCCGCCGAGGCCCCACGCGCCGTCGCTTCCGGAGCCGCCGTCGAGACGATCCCGATCCGGGCCGCCGACCATGACGTCGTCGTGCGCGTCGGTCTTGACGTCGTTCCGGCCCGGGCCGGCGTCGACGCGGTCTTCGCCGTCGCCGCCGCGGATCTTGTCGTTGCCCTCGCCGCCGCACATCACGTCGTTGCCGGCGTGGCCGCCGATGGAGTCGTTCCCGCCGAGACCGACGATCAGGTCGTCACCGTCGGTCCCGTTGAGCTTCTCCCCTTCCTCGGTGCCGACGATGATGTCGCCCGAAAGGGCCGTCAAACCAGGCGCCGGGCAACCCGGCTCGCCGATCTCGCAGTAGCTCGCCGGATCGCAATCGATCGCCGGAACGGGCGGCGGCTCCTGTGCCGCCGCGGTCGCGACGAGAAGGAAGACCGTCGTGATCGTGCTTGCTGCTTCGAACCGCCGGATGCCGTCTCGTCGCATCACGTCCTCCTCGATCGTTCAGATGCCGCCCATCAGGGAATACTTGACGTCGAGGTACTCGTCGATGCCATATCGAGAGCCCTCTCGACCGAGCCCCGACTGCTTGACGCCCCCGAACGGGGCGACCGCGGTCGAGATGATTCCCTCGTTGAGGCCGATGATCCCGTACTCGAGAGCACGGGTCAGGCGCCAAGCGCGGCCGAGGTCGCGCGTATAGGCGTAGGCCGCGAGCCCGTAGATCGTGTCGTTCGCGAGCCGGATCCCCTCCTCCTCGGTCTCGAACCGCTGCAGCGGGGCGACCGGGCCGAAGATCTCCTCGCGCGTCAGCTCCATCGCTCCCGTGACGCC
>VGTG01000063.1 GCA_016874795.1 Deltaproteobacteria bacterium
GCACGGAGATCGTCGAGCACGCGGCCCGTCACGAGGAGCGTCGAGATGCCGGCAACACGGGCCGAGGCGAGCGCAGCGCTCACCTCGGGCGCGAGGCGTCCTCCGCTCGCTCCGGTACCGTCGAAGTCGCACGCCAGCGCGCGGCAATACATGCGAGCTCGGTTCTCCCAGCGGATCCGCTCAGGCGGCGGAGACGAGATCGCCCATTCCGCGCGGCTCGGAGACGGCAGCGAGGGTGGCACCGATCTGCTCGTCGGTCACGGATTTCCGCGAGCGAGCGTGCTCATGGTGCGCTTCCCGCGCCAGGTCGGCCAGGCTGACGATCCCGACGAGGTGGTCGTGCGTGTCCACGACGGGGAGGCGGTGAAGCTGGTGCGCGCGCAGGATCCCCATCGCGACGTCGGTCGAGTCCTCGCTTCGACACGAGTAGACCCGAGCCGCCATCGCGCTCGATACCGGGATGGAGTCGAGCGGCATCCCTTGCGTGTACGCGGCCATGCAGACGTCGCGATCCGTCACCATCCCGACGACCCGGTCGCCGTCGTCTTCGACTCGAACGACGGGCACGCACCCGCAGTCGCGGTCCCACATGATCTGGGCCGCCTTCGCGAGTGAGTCCTCGGGGCAGCAGGTTCGTACCCCACGCGTCATGATCTGCTCGATCTTCATTGCGTTCCTCCTAGAGCGGCCATGGCCGGCCGCCAGCCGCGGATCTGCCCTTCGTGGGATCGAGAAGCCCTCGGGCGGCTTCTCGCCGTCGTTGCGAATCGCGCGAGCTCGCCACGGTCGTCGGCTCTCGCGAGCTCGACCCGTGGGAGAAGGTTCCGCCGAACGACTTCGGGCCAGGCAAATCGCTCGGCCGTCTGTCGCGCCGCAGCTCGAACCGACTCGAGATGATCCGGATCGCTCTCGAGCCGCGCATAGAGGCCAATGAACTCGGCAGGCTCCGCGGTTTGCAGGACGAGCGCGTTCTGACCGGGAACGGCGTAGTCCTCGCCGGTACACCCGGTGCAGGCGAGGCCGCCGACCGCCATCGTCTCGAGCCCGACGAGCCCGAACGGCTCGTGCTCGCTGTTCGCGAGCACGACGTCCCCTGCACGGAGGAGAACGCGCCGCGCTTCGGGACCGACGTGGCTTCTCAAGCTCACGACGTCGACTCGGTCCACGTCGGAAAGCACTTCGACGAGCTCGGAGACGCTTTGTCCCCGAGCGAATCGGTCCACCACGTGGAGTCCAGCCTCGCGCATCGCCTGCAGAACCTCGGCTCCATGCGGCTCGGACCCGCCGCGCGCGATCCACAGCGGCTTGAAGCCGCGCCGCTTGAGCTCGGCGACGAGCCGTACGGATGCGAGCCAACGCTTGTCGGGGTCCCACCTCGCCATCTTCACCACGGCCATGCGATCGCGGAGCCCTCGCCGGAGCCGCTCGAGCGCGACCGGATCGGGTGGAAGAAACGCATCCGCATCGAGGCCGTTCGGAATGGCAAGGGCGTCGACACCCCAGACGAGCTGCATCCGGTGCCGCATGTAGCGGCTCACCGTGGTGATGGTCGCGGCGGCGGCGAGACGGCGCCAGTCGATTCCCTCGAACCCGAACGTGTTGTTCGCGTTCCACAAGAGGCTCACCCGGTCGCGAACGCCCGCTCGCCGGAGGAGCGTGTCGAGGGAGAGAACGGCGCCGACCGTGTGCCACTCCTCGGCCAGCACCACGGCTCGCCCGCCCGAGAGGAGATGGGGCAGGAGGTGGCGTCCCAGCACGTAGGGAGGCAGGGACGCGCCGTACTCTTCGACCTTCGCCGGCTCGTCGTCGTAGAGGTTGCCCGGCCGGGCGCGGCTCAACCACTGGCACCAGCGATGGTAATGCACGCCGTCGCGCTTCTCGTGCCCCGGCGAGTCGGGATCCCCGACGAACCAGAGGTGAGTCTCGTCGGCGTGTGCCTGAAGAGCTCGTGCGAGACCCTCGACGCGCGTCGCGAGACCGCCGACCCTCGCATGCGAATCGGGTCCTTCGAAAGACAGGATGTGGAAGTGCATCGACTCTCCAAGCCGGCTCGCGGATGGCGGCCGTCCAGCAGAGAATCCTGCAGCAAGGGGTGAGCCAGCCCGGATGGCTGATACGTCGTTGGAGCCTTCACCAGGATTGCGAACCCCGAGCGCGCCCGATTTGCAGCCTTCGGAAACCGGTCGCCGACGCGCGCGGATGCAAGGAGCGATCGCGGTGGCAGTCAGCTTGCTGAGGAGCCGTCCCATGCGCGTTCGAGAACTGATGCAGAAGAGGGTCGTGACGCTCGCGGTCGACGCGACGCTCGACCTCGCCGAGGGGTTGATGCGCGTCGATCGGATCCGGCACATCCCGGTCTTGTCGGGCGATCGGCTCGTCGGGATCGTCTCGCAGAGAGACTTGCTCCGCGGCGTGGTGTCGAGCGTGCTCGATCATCCTCCCAGCGCCGAGACGCCCTGGCTCGCCCGCGTCGCCGTTCGCGACGTGATGGTGTCGGAGGTCTTCACCGTTCACCCGGACGCCTCCGTCGCGAGCGCCGTCGAGATGCTGCTGATGCAGCGGATCGGCTGCCTCCCCGTGGTCGAGGAGGGGCGCCTCGTCGGAATCCTCACGGAGACGGACTGCCTCCGCTACCTGAACCGGATCCTCGCGAACGAGGACGCCCGCCGCGCGCTCGAGTGAGCACACCCGCGCGCGAGCGTCCGCCTTGTCGGGGCTGGCGTTCCTCGCGGTGGGCATCGCGCTGGTCGGAACCGCGATCGCCCTCGGCGGGTGATCCTTGATCCCGACGTGTCCCATTCCGCTCGACCGCTATCCGATCGTGACCCTGGCGCACGGCGACGGCGGCCGACTCACGCACCAGCTCGTCCAGGGGATGTTCCAGCGCGTCTTCACGGATCGCGAGCTCCTTCGCGCGCACGACGGCGCCGTGCTCGAGACGCCCTGGTCGCGGATCGCCTTCACGACCGACTCGTTCGTCGTCCGCCCGCTCTTCTTTCCGGGCGGCGACATCGGTCGCCTCGCGATCCATGGCACGGTGAACGACCTCGCGATGTGCGGTGCGCGGCCGCGACACCTGAGCGTCGGCTTCATCCTCGAGGAGGGTCTCGCGATGGAGACCCTGTGGCGCATCGTTTGCTCGATGGGCGAGGCCGCCGAGGAGGCCGGCGTCGCGATCGTCACCGGCGACACGAAGGTCGTCGAGAGGGGCAAGGGCGACGGCGTGTACGTCAACACGACGGGCATCGGCTCGCTCGAGCACGAGCTGGAGATCCATCCGGCCACGGTGCAGCGCGACGACGTCGTGCTCCTGAGCGGCGATCCCGGGCGGCACGGCATCGCGGTGCTCGCGGCACGCGAGGGGCTCGCGTTCGAGAACGAGATCGAGAGCGACGTTGCGCCGCTTGCCGCGCCGGTGCTCGGGCTCCTCGACGCGGGCATCGACGTGCACTGTCTCCGCGACGTCACCCGTGGCGGAGTCGCGACGGCGCTCGTCGAGATCGCCGAGACCGCGAAGCTCGCGATCGCGATCTCGGAAGTGGCCATCTCGAGCGACCCGGCCGTCGCCGGAGCCGCGGAGGTTCTCGGCCTCGACCCCCTCTACCTCGCGAGCGAAGGCCGTTTTCTCGCGTTCATCCCGGCGGCCCAGGTGGGGGACGCTCTCGCCGTGCTCGCACGCCACGACGTTTCCCGAGGAGCCCGCACGATCGGCCGGGTCGCCGCGACGCCGGCTGGCGAGGTCTCGCTGGACACGACGCTCGGGACGACCCGGGTGCTCGACCGGCTCGCGGGCGCGACGCTGCCGCGAATCTGCTGAGCCATGCCGAAGGAGCGTCGTGACGGGCGTCGCTCGCGCTGCTAAGCGGGAATGAGGGAGTTCCCGTGTCTTTCCCGAACGCAGCGACAGCCATCGAGCTCGATGCCGCGCGCTGGCGTGCGGTGCTCACGACCGCCCGAGACGCGATCATCGCGATCGACCCCGAGGGCATCGTCACGATCTTCAACCGCGCCGCCGAGGAGATCTTCGGATTCCTGGCGGAGGACGTGCTCGGGCGGAACGTCTCGATGCTGATGCCTTCCCCCTACCGGGAGGAGCACGACGGCTACCTGCGCGCCTACCGCGAGACCGGGCAGGCGCGCGCGATCGGTCGGATTCGCGAAGTCCAGGGCCGGCGCAAGAGCGGCGAGGTCTTCCCGATCGAGCTTTCCGTCTCGGAGGCGCGGGTCGGCGACGAGGTGCTCTACACCGCGGTCGTCCGTGATGTCAGCGAGCGAGCGCGGCTGCAGCTCAACCTGGATTCTCGGCTGCGCCAGCAGCAAGCGGTGAGCGAGCTCGGCGTCGTCGCGGCACGCGAGGACGTACCGGTCCTCCTCCAGGAGGTCGCCCGCGTGGTCGCCGAGACGCTCGACGTGGAGCTGTGCGGCGTCCAGGAGCTGCTCCCCGTTCGAGCGGAGCTGATCCTTCGGGCCGGCATCGGCTGGAGCACCGGGACGGTCGGAACCGCGCTGGTCCCCGCTTCGGAAGACTCGCTCGCCGGCTACACGCTGTCCGCGGGGGAGCCGGTCGTCATCTACGACCTGGCGCGCGAGCCTCGCATGCGGGACCCCCAGCTCCTCGAGCGGCACGGTGTCGTTTCGGTGAGCAGCGTCGTGCTCCGCTGTGCCGGACGGGCCTGGGGCGTGCTCGGCGCCTATGCTCGACGACCTCGTCGATTCGATGGGGACGACGTCAACTTTCTTCAATCCGTCGCGAATCTCGTCGGCGCAGCCATCTCCAGACGCAAGATCGAGGAGGAGCTGGCCGTCGAGCGGGACTACGCGGAGGGGCTCGTCGACACGGCCCACGCGATCGTGCTGGTGCTCGACGCAACGACGCGCATCGTGCGCTTCAACCGGTACACCGCGGAGCTGACCGGCTATTCCGAGGATCAGGTCGCGGGCCAGAGCTGGATCGACAAGTTCGTGCCTCCGCGGGAGCAGGAGAGGGTCCGAGCCAGAATCGGCGATGCGATGCGCGGGGACCGCCTTCGCGGCATCGTCTATCCGATTCTCACGAAGGATGCTCGGGAGATCGAGATCGAGTGGTACGACGCCCCCTATCGCGACCCGTCCGGGGGGTTCGTCGGCCTGCTCGCGGTCGGCCACGACGTCACATCGCGTCGCGAGGCGGAGAGAGAGCTCCTCCGTCTGCGCCAGCTCTCGCAGCAGCGCCAGCGCATGGCGGACGTCGGGGCTCTGACCACGAAGATCGTCCACGACCTCGCGAATCCCCTCGCGGCTCTCTCGATGGTGAGTCAGGGAATCCTCAAACGGATCGATCGTTCGCCGGACGAGCCGGCGGCCAACAGCCGACCGCAGGCCGAGCGCCTCGTCTCGACGGTCAAGCGACTCGACGCGCTTCTCGGCGAGTTCAAGGATTTCGTCCGGGAGCAGCGGCTCGCGCTGCAGGACATCGAGGTGGGAGCCTTCCTCGGCTCGCTCGAGCAGCTCTGGCGCGACGAGGCGGAGAGCCGCAATGCCGCGCTCGAGATCCGATCCCCGTCTCAGCCCCTGTCGATTCGAGCCGATCCCGAGAAGCTGCACCGCGTCTTCGACAATCTCGTGAAGAATGCCCTGGAGGCGATCGACTCCGAGTCGGGACGCGTCGAGATCGAGGTCGAGCCGCGCTGTGATTCGAGCGTTCGCATCTCCGTCCGCGACACGGGACCCGGGATTCCGGCAGGCCTGGACATCTTCGCGCTCTTCGAAACGACGAAGGCGGACGGCACCGGCCTGGGACTTCCGATCTGCCGCGAGATCGTCCTCGCGCACGGCGGAGCGATCACCCATGACCGCAACGACCCGCACGGCGCCGTCTTCCACGTGGATCTTCCGCTGCGCGGTCCTAGCCTCGCTTAGTTTCCGGCGCTTCGGACCGTGGTTTCCTGCGGGATTCCCAAAACTGGGAATCGCGCGAAGAAGGGGGCGCGGTCCTGACGCATGGTCGGTTGAAGTCATTGCTGGCAGGGCAGTTGCACATGGCCTTCGTCGATGGAGGAGCCCATGGATGATCGACGGCACATCGGAACGGTCCTGGTCGCGACGGACTTCTCGGAAGGCTCCGAGCGCGCGATCGAATGGGCAACCGAGGTGGCACGCGCTCACGGTGCGAGGATCGTCCTCGCGCACGGTCTCTTGCCGATCGGCCCCATGGTCGCCGCTCCCGAGGCGATCCCCGTCCCACCCGAGATCTACGAAGAGGACCGCAAGCGCTGCGCAGCGGAGCTCGTGAAGCGCGCGGAGAGCCTTCGGGCTGGTGGTGCGAGGGTCGAGACCCACCTCGGGGAAGGCATGCCGAGCCGGGTGATCGTCGACGCGGCCGACAAGCTCGGCGCGGATCTCGTCGTGGCCGGCACGCGGGGGCAAACCGGATGGAGGCGAGTCTTTCTCGGCAGCACGGCTGCCGAGATCGTGCGTGGAGCGCGTTGTCCCGTTCTGACGGTCCATCCGGAGCACGTGCGCTCCAATCAGCCCATTCAACACATCCTCGTCCCGACCGACTACTCCGAGGACGCGATGCAAGCTCTTCGAGCCGCCGTGGGCATTCTCGCGCCTGCCGCTGCGGGCGCTCGCGTGACGCTGCTGCATGCCTTTCGTCTGCAAGCCGGGGCCGTCTATCCGTGGGCGGCGTCGACGTTGGCGTATCGAGCGAACGAGCTGGCGCGCGAATCCGTCGAGCGTCTCGAGCAGATCGCGGAGCCGATCCGCCGTCTCGGGTTCGACGTCCAGACGACGGCCCGGGAAGGATATCCGCCTCAAGTGATCGACGAGGAGGCGTCGCGCCTCCGTGTCGACCTGATCGCGATGGGAACACACGGCAGATCCGGATTGAAGCGCCTGGTCCTCGGCAGCGTTGCGGAGCGCATCCTGCCGAACGCCCCGTGCCCGGTGGTGACGGTGCACACGGAGGAGAAGAGATGACCGTCCAGGGAAAGCGCCGCTCGTTACAGCGGCCCATCGTCCGCGAGGTGAAGTATCGCCATACGGTCGCGGATTTGATGACGCGCAAGGTGGCGGTGCTCCGCCGAGACGACGCCCTCTCCATCGCCGATGAAGTGATGAAGCAGAAGCGCGTCCGTCACATGCCGGTCGTGGACGAGAAGGACCGGCTCGTCGGCATCGTCAGCCAGCGGGATCTCTTCCGCGGTGCTCTCGTCGAGGCGCTCGCCTTCGCCGCGTCTCCGCCCGGGGAGCCGATGAAGACGCTCCTCGTGAAGGAGGTGATGCAAGCCGACGTGGAGACGACGCGGCCCGATGCCTCACTCGGCGAGGCGGCACGCCTGATGGTGAGAAAGAAGATCGGCTGCCTTCCGGTGGTGAAGGACGGCAAGGTCATGGCCATCCTGACGGAGTCCGACTTCGTCGGTTGGGCAGCGCGGCGCAACGATTGCTGAGAATGGGCCGGAAGAGCAGGACACCGCGAGGCTCGCGGCATCCGAGTAGGAGGCGTACATGTCCCGAACGATGGAGCAGGTCCGAAAGCTGGTAGAGGAGCTGAAGACGCAGCGTGACGAGCTTCGCGTCAAGTTGAATCTCGCGCGCGCCGACGCTCGCGACGAATGGGACGAGCTCGAGCGCAAATGGGAGCACGTGCGCTCGCGTGTGGAGTCGGCGGGGCACGAGGCCGGCGAGGCGGCACACGAGGTCGGCGAAGCCCTCGGGCTCGTTGTCGACGAGATCAAGAAGGGATACGAGCGCGTACGGCGCGCCCTCTAGCTCCAGGAAGCATGAGCTCGCGCCGCGGGCCCGGGCGATGAACGACGAGGTGATCGGGCTCTGCGTCGCGACGCTGGGTGGCGCCGCAATCGGGATCGAGCGGCAATGGTCGGGACATGCCTCGGGACCGGATGCTCGCTTCGGAGGAGTTCGTACCTTCACGCTCCTCGGTGGTGTCTCGGGGTTCGCGGGAATCGCCGCGATGCGTGGGTTTGCGGTTTTCTCCGCAATCCTCGCGGCGAGCGCCGCGGCGCTGGTCCTCCTGAGCTACGCGAACGCGAGCCGTCGCGATCTCGACGCCACCACGGAGATCGCCGGCCTGGTCGTGATCGCCGCGGGCCTCGTCGCGAGCATCGGGCACGTCGCGCTTGCGAGCGCCGCGATCGCGGTGACGGTGCTCCTACTGGTCGAGAAATCGCGCCTGCACGCGTGGGCGAGGGGGCTCGACGACGCAGAGATGCGGGCGGCGGCGCGCTTCGCCGTGATGGCCGTGGTGATCCTGCCGCTGCTCCCGCCCGGGCCGTACGGACCGCTCGGGGGCATCCACCCGCGCGAGCTCTGGATGCTCGTGCTGCTCGTATCGGGCCTCAGCTTCGTCGCGTACGTCGCGCGCCGTGTCGTCGGCGAACGGCGCGGGTACGTGGTGGCCGGACTGCTCGGCGGAATGATCTCTTCGACGTCGGTGACGTTGAGCTTTGCGCGCGTCAGCCGAGATCGCTCCTCCGACGACCGCGCCCTGGCTCTGGGGGTCGTCGCCGCGTGCAGCGTGATGTTCGCGAGGCTCCTTCTCCTCGTGGTGCTTCTCGATCCCGCTCTCGCGGGTGCCGCTGCGAGGTATCTCGTGGCGCCCTGTGCCCTGGGTGCGCTGCTCACGCTGGGGGGATTGTGGTTTTCCCCGTCCTCGCAGGGCAGAGCGCCGGCCGCACCGGGCAATCCACTGCAGCTCGGCGCGGCGATCCAGCTCGCAGTGCTGCTTCAAGCGGTCCTCTTCGCCGTGCACGTGCTGCGAGAGCGCTGGGCGGACGCAGGTGTTCTCGTCTCGGGGGCCGTCGGGGGCCTCGTCGATACCGATGCCGTGGCGCTTTCGATGATTCGCTCGAGTGGCGTCGGTAGCTCGTCGGGCGTTCTCGCGGCAGGGATCGCGATCGGCGCACTCTCCAACACCGTCTTCAAGCTCGCCCTCGGTGCGACGCTCGGTGGGCCTCGGTTCCGTCGCGCGCTTCTCCTCGCGCTGAGCCCGATCGCGCTCGCCGCGGCAGCGGCACTCCTGCTCATCCCGCTCGATCGCTGAAGCCGTCAGGCGCCGTCGCCTTCGAGAAGCCGGCGCGCGTGGAGGACGCTCGCGATGCGAGAGCGGGTGATCAGGCCGAGGAGGCGTCCGTTCTCGATCACGAGGAGCCGACTGCAGTCGGCCTCGCTCATCCGCCGGAGAGCCGTCGCGATCGCGTCGGCGGGCGAGACGATCACCGACGCCTCCGTGGCACGCATGATCTCACGCACGCGTCGCTGCGGCCGCTCGTGTCGCGGGCAGGCGCGCACCTCGCGAAGCGAGAGGATCCCGATGGGACGCCCGTCGTCCATGACGGGAAAGCCTCCGAACCCATGATGCAGGAACTGGCGTTCGACTGCTCCGGCGACGCTTTCCTCGGCTTCCACCACCTGCGGCGCACTCACCATGAGATCGGCAACCGTCAGGCCTTGCAGCGAACGATCGACGAGCGCTTCCCGACGGCTGGCTTCGGCGGCCGTGCGCAGGAACGACCCGATCAAGACGAACCAGAGACCGCCGATCAGGTTTCCGAGGAGCGCGTCGAGAGCGCCAAAGCCCATCAGCCCTCCGGCGACGACCTTTCCCCATTCTGCAGCGCGGATCGTCGCTCCGCGGAAGTCGCGTGATCGTCGCCAGAAGATGCTGCGCGCGATGCGGCCTCCGTCCAGCGGCAAGCCGGGAAGCGAGTTGAACAGCGCGACCGCGACGTTCGCGTACGCGAGGTAGCGAGCACCGGCACTCGCGGCCTCGAGCGAGCCCGCCTCGCCGAGACCCCACGCTGCCGCTCCGAAGACGAGTCCGAGACCCAAGCTCGTGAGCGGCCCCGCGATCGCGATCTCGAGCTCCGTACGGGGATCGGCGGGTTCCGCCGAGAGCTGAGCCGCTCCGCCGAAGATGAAGAGGGTGATGCGCTTCACCTCGACGCCGAAACGGTTCGACACCCAGGCGTGCGCGAGCTCATGGAGAAGAATCGACACGAAGAAGAGCAGGGCGACGACCACCGAGATCAGCCAGTACGAAGCCGCCGCCCGACCGGGATCGACCGTCGGGAAGTAGCCGAGCGCGAGGCCCCCCACGACGAGTGCGAAGATCACCAGCCACGAGCCGTCGATCGCGACGTCGACTCCACCAACGGAGAAGAGGCCCTTACGGGTGTGATTCACGTTCGGAATCTCCACGATGTGGCTCCTCACGCTCCTCGAGTAGACGCGGAGGCGCGGCCGGTCGGCGGGCCGACGGGGATGCCGTAGTGGGCGGCGCACTCGTCTTCGCGGCCGCGAACGATGCGCTTTCCGGCGAGAGGGCCGTACATCGAGGTGATCACGGTGAACTGCCTCTCGCGACGGCCGCCGTCGGCGTAGAGGACGACCCAGTCGTGCGTCTTGCCCAGGTCGTGTGCCCGCGGCGTGTTCGAGAACAGGGCCGTGTAGTGGCGTCCTCCTCGATGCGTATGAAGAATGGGCAGCCAGGCGCTTCGCTGCGGGTTGAAGCGACGTGGACTGATCGTCGGGAGCGTTCCCATGGAGGCGCGCTTTCGATACTCGGCGTCGACGTCGCCATCTGATGGATCGATCGAGCGAGTCCGGTTCCGATCCCGGGCAGCGCTTCGAGCCCCGCCAACCCACCTTCACGCGCGACTTCCACGATGGACTTCGCGAGTCCGCGGACGACCGTTGCGGCCCGTCGATACGCACGCACGCGGAACGCGTTGGCGCCTTGCACTTCGAGAATCTGCGCCAGCTCGTCGAGGCGGCTCGCGACGGCGAGGTTCTCGGGCGGAGTCGAGCCGTGGAAGCCGGTCGACGGCACGGCACCCGTCGTTCTCATGGCGGGCAAGGGCGCAGGAACCGGCTCACACCGGGCTACGGACCGTGAGCACCGGGCAGGGCGCCGCCGACAGCACTTTCGAGGCGGTGCTCCCCAGGAACAATCGATCCAGACCGGATCGCCCGTGCGTTCCCATCGCGATGAGGTCCGCCCCGAGCTGCTCGGCGTGATCGAGGATCACCCTGGCAGGCGTTCCTTCGTCGATTCGGGTCTCGACGTGGACGCCCTGACGCTCGAATCGGGCGGCGAGCGCGGCGATCTCGCGGCGTGCCGAATGGATCACCTCCTCGATCTTCGCTGCGAGAACCGGCGGTGCGGACTGCGTGAAGATCACGGGATAGTGGTAGACGTGCAGCAGGACGAGGCGGCGGTCGGGGCCACCTTCGCCGACGAGGCGCGAGGCCGCCGACGCGGCCAGCGCCGCGTCCTCCGAGAAGTCGGTCGCGATCAGGATCGTTCGCACGGGCCGATGCTTCTTTGCGTCGGCCGCGTGGACCGTCACGACGGGGCAACGCGCCTCGCGGACGATTCGCGCGGCGACGCTCCCGAGGACGACGCGCTTCCATCCGGTCAAGCCGCGCGTTCCGGCCACGATCACGTCGGCACCGCGCTTCTGCGCGACCGACAGGACGCTCGAGACGGCCGGCTCGACGCTCAGCTCGGTTTCCACCGTCAAGCCGTCCTCGCGGACCTTCACGGCGAGCTCCTCGAGTCGGCTTCGGGCGATGTCGTAGAGCTGGGTGTAGAAGGACCCATCGAGTGGCACGAACTCCGGCGCGACCGGGGTCGTCACCATCGCCGCGTGCGTCAGGATGATCTTGGCGCCGCTCTCGCGCGCGACCGCGGCTGCCCAGTCGAGCGCCGCACCCGCGTCTTCGGAGAAGTCCGTCGCGACGAGGATCGTCTTCACGGTCGGATGCGTGGCCATGGCTGCCTACTTTGGACCAGGCTGCATCTTCCCCATGTGCCGGCAGCCGTCCGGATTCATCATGCAGCAGTTCTCGTGCATCGCCTGCCAGTGTTCGTCCATGCGCGCCATGTGCTGATGCATCGAATCGCGGGTCGAGCTCGGCACGTCCTTGGCCGCGAGCTCCTTCCGCATGGCGTCCATCTCCTTCTGCATCGCCGCAAGCTGGCCTTGCAGCTGCTCGACCTGCTCGTCATTGGTGCCTGCCAGGGACGTGCTGCCCTGCGCTCCGAGCGTCAGGGTCGCCAGGCACGCGAGAACCGCGACTCGCTTCCGCATCTCTCTTTCTCCTTTGCCGACGGCTCCTCGGCTTCATGCTCCCGAGCCCGTTCGATGCTCGAGCAAGACGGCTGCCACACATGGTACGAGCGATCTCGAGCCTTCCATTCTCAAATCTGGGGATACTCCGCCGAGGGATTTCCGATCGACTGGATCCGGAGCCGTCGAGGGCCGCTCCCACCGGGGAATCTCGCGAGGCGACGCCGAAGGGCAGGGCAGCAAAGGTGGCACGGCGCGTGCGTTGCGTCCGAGCGGAGCGGAGCGGTGGTGCTCCGAAGAGGCTCGGTGAGGTGCGACGATGAGAAGCAGGTCCTGTCCGGGAGCCACCCCGTGAACGTGGCCGATCTCATGTCGTCGAAGGTCGTCGAGGCACGAGTCACGGATACTCTGCGCGACGGGATCTGGTTCATGGAGCAGCACGGCGTGCGACACCTCCTGGTCCGCGACGAGGATGGTGCGCTCGCCGGAATCGTGAGCGACCGCGACTTGCGCCTCATACAGGCCTCGCCGGTGCTGCAAGGAGCCGCTCAGATCGCGCGGGCCCTCGATTCTCTGCTGCTCGGCCAGGCGATGACCGGCAGCAGCTCCCTCGTCTCCGTCTCCCCCAACGACGACGTCACGCGAGCTGCGGGACTGCTGCTCGACAACTGGATCAGCGCGTTGCCGGTGACGAACGCCGGGGAGGTCGTCGGGATTCTTTCGACGACGGACGTGCTGCGCATGGTCGCCGGCCGGTGCGATCCGGCGATGTGACCTGATGAGAGCGCTTTTCTTTTGGGTCGGTTCCGCTCTCCTCTTGTGGTGTACGTTGGGTGTCGTCTACTCGGTGACCGTGCGGAACACGCAGACCGTCACGCCGATGCAGCGAGGAGCGGCGCTCGCCTCCGCGGCGGCGCTCGCCGGCGCCTTCGTCGCAGGTCGGCGCGGAGTTCTCCATCCGGGCCGTCCGTCGTCCTGAGGGGGGAGCCGCCTTCGACCACCTCCCGGCGGTTCAGCTCCTCCCTCCCTCCTGCACGCGCACGCCGTCGCCGACGCGGTCGCCGGGATAGACGATCACGCGCTCCTTTGCAGAGAGGCCACGCGTGACGATCGCGGTGCGATCGCCGCGTGGCCCGATCTCGACCGGGCGTCGCCACGCCCGCCCGTCCTCGACGACGTAGACCGTCCAGTGGGCCTTCACGGAAGAGCGCTCCGGCGGGGACCTCGAGCGCGTCGGCGTCTTCGTCGCCGTCTTGGTGCGGTGGAGTATCCACGGGGGGATGCCGAGAAGGCGCAACGCTCGTGCCCTCGGCAATGGGAGCCGATGCCGCGGCTCCGTCGTGCATCGCCGGAACGCGCCGCAACGCTCTTCCCACCGGCCGGAACGGTGCCGTGGCTTCCGTTCTCTCCGGGAGGAAAGCGGGCACGAATCGCCGCCGTGGCCGCTCGTCTTCCGCTTGGCCGGAAGGTTGCAATGGCGACCCCGTAGGGACTGCGGACATCCGCAGAGAAAGGGAGAAGGACGATGGCAACGGCAGCGACGACTCAGGCGAAGAAGGAAGAGACGGGATCGGCGAGGGACGTGCCGGCGACGCGGGGCACGCTCCCGTCCACGCTCGCACGTTGGGAGCGAGACCTCGAGAGCGTCTTCGAAGACCTTTTCGAGGACTTCGGACGAACGCGGCCCTGGACGAGGCTGCTCGAGCCGAGGCGCCTCCGGTCCCTGATGAAGCCGATTCCTTCGATGGACGTCCTCGAGCAGGGCGACGAGATCGTGGTTCGCGCCGAGCTCCCCGGCATGCAGAAGGAGGACATCGACGTGCGCCTGACCGACTCGACGCTCACGGTGAAGGGCGAGAAGAAGCGCGAGGAGGAGGTGAAGGAGGAGGACTATCACCGGAGCGAGCGCACCTTCGGCTCCATCCTCCGCACGGTGTCGCTTCCCGCCGAGGTGAAGGCGGACGCCGCGAAGGCGACGTTCAAGCACGGCGTCCTCGAGGTGCGGCTTCCGAAGACGGAGGAAGCCAAGAACGAGCCGTTCAAGGTCCCGGTCCAGTAGCGCCGTTCTCGCTCTTTTCGGTGCCCGACGGGCGCGGGTCGGAGAAGGTCATGGAGCTTCCTCTGCAGATCACGTTTCGCAATCTGCCCCATTCACCGGCGATCGAGGCCGCCATCCGCGAAAGGGCTTCCCGCCTCGAGCGGTTCTACGGTCACATCACCCGTTGTCGCGTGGTGGTCGAGGCGCCGCATCAGCATCATCGCCGGGGCAACGCGTTCCATGTCCGGATCGAGGTCACCGTGCCGGGCGACGAGATCGTCGTGCGGCGCGATCCGCCGCAGCATCAGGACCACGACGACATGAACGTTCTGGTCCGCGATGCCTTCGACGCCGCCCGTCGTCAGCTCGAGGATTGGGTTCGCCGCTCCCGAGGCGGGAAGGCGTCTCACGAGGAGCTGCCGCGAGGCAAGGTCACGAAGCTCTTCCCGGACGTCGGATATGGATTCCTGGAAACTACGGACGGCCGCGAGGTGTACTTTCACGAGAACAGCGTGCTCGGGGGCCGATTCGAAAGCCTCGAGGTCGGCGACCACGTGCGCTTCTTCGAGGAGCTCGGCGAGAAGGGCCCGCAAGCGAGCACGGTGCACGTCGGCGGATCCGGCGCGGCCGGGTAGGGCGAAAAGGCGAGATGTCCGTCGGTCGAATCTGCATTCGCGAAGTGAGCCTCGCCGAGGGGAGCGAGACGGTCGAGCATGCCGCGCGCCGCATGTCGGAGCACCGGGTCGGGAGCCTCGTGGTACGCTCCAGCGACGGCAGGCCGATCGGAATCGTGACCGACCGCGATCTCGTCCGTCGGGTCCTGGCTCGTGGCCTCGATCCGACGATCACCCGGGTCGCCGGCATTATGACGAGGCCTCCTTGCACCATCTCCGAGGACTCGGCCGTCGAGGCGGCCCTCGGGACCATGCGGGCGCAGCGGATCCGTCGGCTGATCGTCGTCGATGCGGAGGGACTGCTGTCCGCTCGCTCGATTCATCGTGGCTCGATCGGCGTCCGCTTCGCTTCCGCGAGATCGAGAAGTGCCGCCGCGAGCGCTCCTCCAACGGCGAGCGCCATGTCCTTCTGCGCATCCCACGGGTCGCCCTGCGTTCCGAGGAAGGCGGTCCCCGCGGCGGGATCGACGACCGCCGCAGTCGCCCATTCGAGGAGCTCGTACCCGACGCTCAGGGCGGCGACGCTCGCGATGCTCAGCACGCAGATCGCGACGGCACCGGCACCGGGCGTGCTCCGCCGGATGAGCTCGCCCACCGGGCGGACGAACAGGAAGCCGAAGGCGAGGTGGACGAACCGATCATAGTGGTTGCGTGAGAGACCGAGGCCTTCCTGCAACCATCCACCCATCGGCACCTCGGAGTACGTGTAGTGGCTGCCGATCGTGTGCAACAGCAGAAAGATCGTCATCCGAACGTACGAGCGATCCGAGAAGCGGAAGCGGCGATGGGTCCAGACGAGAGCCGGGACGAAAACGAAGGTCGGCAGGTTCTCGAGGAGCCAGTCCTCGCGGTAGCGAGGCGCGATCGCGAGAGCGAGCCACACCACCGCGAAGATGACGAGGCACGCGAGCGGGCTCACGGAAGCGTTCCTAGTCATCGGATCGAAGTGCGCGAGCGAGGGCGGCGTCGTGGCCGTAGATGTCTTCGGCGAAGCGGATCGTGCCGTCGCTCGCCGCAACGACGGTGGTGTAGAACAGCACGACCGTGATCGGCTCCGGTAGCCGGACTCCGAGCGGCGGGCCGGAGCCGTGCATCGCCGCGTCGACGCGCTCCCGCGGCCAGCTCCCGAGCGGCTCGAGGACCCACGAGGCCAGGCTCGCCGGATCCTCGGCGCGGATGCAGCCGTGGCTGAAGTCGCGCCGCGGACGCGCGAAGAGCTGATGCGCGGGCGTGCCGTGCAGATACACGTCGCTGGCGTTCGGGAAGTCGAACTTCACGAGGCCCAGCGAGTTCGCCGGCCCCTGACGCTGTCGCAGTCGCAGCTCGCCGCGCCGGAGCTCCGCCAGATGGGCCGCGGTCGCCGCCACCACGGGAGCGTCGACGCCGGGCCCTCGCACGAGCTCCAAGCGCTCACGTTCGAGATAGCCGGGATCACGGGCCAGCTTCGGCAGGATCTCGCTGCGCGTGATCGACGCGGGCACGTTCCAGAACGGGCGGAAGATCACGCGCTCGAGGGATGCCGTGAAAACCGGGGTGCGGGTCTGCAGTGCTCGTCCAACGATGACCTTCATCTCGATGGCCGGGACCGGATCGGATGCGCCGGAGGACCAGCCCCAGAGGTGGAACATCGGGATGTTGATCACGAGAAGGCGGCCTTCGAGATCGGGAAGCCAGCGAAGCCTCTCGAGCGCGAGCTCGATCTGTCGGACGCGATCGGCCGGGGGAACGTTCAGCGCGCCGAGCGTCGCGGGACCGACGATCCCGTCCGCCGCGAGCCCATGCCTCCGCTGAAATCGCCGGACGCCTCCGGCGACGTCGGCGTCGTACGTCTCCGGAGCCGGTGCGCCCGGCCGGCGCGGGGCGAGATCGGCCAGGATCGTCAAGCGATGCACGAGCGCGCCGAGGCCGGTGTAGCGGTCGCCCGGTCGAACGACGGCATCGGGCAGCGGCGCATCCAAGGATCGATCGCTCGCAAGCCGGCGGTAGAGCGCCAGCGCGGCGCGCAGGCGAGCATACTGCGCGAGCGGCGGTCGCAGTTTCGCCGCCGCGTCGGCCAGCGTCTGGTGTGCGACCGCGCCGCGGATCAGGACGGCGATGTCGTGGCCTTCTCTGGCTGGCGCCAGCCGCAAGCCGAGGGAACGAGGTTCCACGCGTCCGAAGTGCAGGTGATGGAACAGCGCGACGACGGCCGTGGACAGGGCCACCTCGACCGAGGCGACCTGCGCCGGAGCCGGCTCGGACGTCGTCGTCAGAGCGTCGAGCGCCGCGGAGAGCGACGCGAGACCATACTCGTCCGGATCGAGGCCGTCGTCGCCGGCAAGGGCAATGATCTGGAGCGCCGACCGCGCCTCGGCGCTCGGGTGACCGCCCTCGTCGGTCCAGAGCGTGCGAGCCGACCGATCTCCATGCAGCGCTTCGACGTCCTGCCGGACGTGCGGGTCGAGCCCGGTGACGGCGGCCCGGCGGACGAGCTCGGCTTCGATCGCCGCGCCGAATGCGGCCGGCTCGCCGCAAGCCGCCCTTGGAGCTGCGGTCACCCCGGCAACGCACACTCCCAGCACGACGATCAGCCACGCGAATGCGCGACGGAGCGCGGTCGGCGACACGCGTCGCGCCAAGCGCATGCCCGAGCCCATCCCGGCGAGGGAGAACGCCAGAAACCCGAGAGCGACGCTCCAATCGAGCCCTCCGTGCCGAAGCTGACCGAGCAATCCTGCAACGGAATTGAAGGCGATCACGGCGAGCGAAGTTCCGATCGCGACCCGTGTCTCGATCGCCGCGAGGAGCACGAGCGCGGGAACGATCAGGAAGCCTCCGCCGACGCCGAGGAAGCCGGTCAGCAGGCCCACGATGGTGCCGATTGCGAGGCATGGAGTGGTCCGGCACTGCGTCGCCGGATCCCGAGCGGGGGGCTCGCGCAGCATCGCCAAGCCCACGATCGTCATCAACGCCGCAAAGAGGAGCAGGAGGACCCGTTCGGAGACCGCTCCCGTGAGCGAGGAGCCGACGTAGGAGGCGACCATTCCGGTCGTCGAGAAGAGAATGGCCGCCTTGGGGTGGAAGTCTCCGCGCCGAAGATGTGCGACGAAGCCCGCGATGCTGGTGGCCCCGACGACGACGAGAGAGATCGCGACGGCCTCGCGGACGCCCATCCCGGTGACGTAGACGAGGATGGGCACGGTGAGGACCGCTCCTCCGCCTCCGAGCGCTCCGAGCGAAAGACCGACGCCCATCGCCAGCACCCAAGCCGTGAGTGTCGTCGCGCTCATGTCGAAATGGCTCTGGCGAAATCGGGGTGAGAGGAATGGCTGCGGCGGGATCTAGCCGTCTGGATTCGACGCCGCCGCGGAGCTGAGCAAGCGCGTTGCCAGCGCGCGCCGAGCAGAACTTCAGGAGGCGTGCACTGGGTCGATTTCCATTCGCCGGGAGAGGCGTGCCTCGGTTCTTCGCACCGGCGGGAACGGCTTCCCGATCTCGCGAGAGACCGAGGCGCCCCGCCGTGGCATGGCGGCTGCTCCGGAGGCGCGCCATGAGCTCGCTCGTCATCCCGTTTCGCGAGGCGTCGCTCGACCTGCTTCACGTGGTCGGCGGCAAGAACGCTTCCCTGGGCGAGATGACGCGCGCCCTCTCGGAGGCAGGCGTGCGCGTGCCGGGAGGCTTCGCCACCACGGCCGAGGGCTTTCGTCTCCACCTGCGCGAGGCCGGGATCGAGGACGCGATCCACCGCGCGCTCGACCGCCTCGACGTGAAGGACGTCGCCGCGCTCGAAGCGGCCGGCCGGGAGGCGCGCGGCCTGATCCGCTCTGCACCCTTGCCGAACGCGGTATCCACCGCGGTGCTCGAGGCGTACGCCACCCTCTCGCGCGACCACGGCGAGGACGAAACCGACGTCGCGGTGCGCTCGAGCGCAACCGCCGAAGATCTCCCTTCGGCGTCCTTCGCCGGCCAGCAGGAGACCTTTCTCAACGTGCGCGGTCGCGAGGCTCTCCTCGCCGCCGTGCGCGACTGCATGGCCTCGCTCTTCACCGATCGCGCGATCGTGTATCGCGCCGAGCGCGGCTTCGCGCATCGCGACGTCGCTCTGTCCGTCGGCGTGCAGAAGATGGTGCGTAGCGATCTCGCTTCGGCCGGCGTGATCTTCACGCTCGACACGGAGACGGGATTCCGCGACGTCGTCCTGATCACCGGTGCCTGGGGCCTGGGAGAAAGCCTCGTGCAGGGACGGGTCGATCCCGACGAGCTCTGGGTCCACAAGCCGACGGCGCGCGCGGGCTTTCGCTCGATCCTGCGCCGCGAAGTGGGGGAGAAGGCGACGAAGCTCGTGTATGCCGACGGTGCGCGCGCTGCGGTTTCCGAGGTTCGCGTCTCCGCCGACGATCGCCGCCGTCTCGTCCTCTCGGACGACGAGGTGATGGAGCTCACGCGCTGGGCGATCGCGGTCGAGGATCACTACAGCCGCCGCCACGGGCGTCCGACGCCGATGGACCTGGAATGGGCGAAGGATGGACGGACGGGGGAGCTCTTCATCGTCCAGGCCCGACCCGAGACGGTGCACTCGCAGAAGGGCGAGCCGACGATGGAGATCTACAAGCTCCGCGGTTCGGGCGAGGTCCTGCTGCGCGGCAAGAGCGTCGGCGGCAAGATCGCCGCGGGTCCGGTCCGCATCGTGCGCTCGTCCGCCGACCTCGCGGCGTTCCGGCCCGGCGAGGTCCTCGTCGCGCCGATGACCGATCCCGATTGGGAGCCGGTCCTGCGCAAGGCCGCCGCCGTGGTGACGGATCACGGCGGGCGCACCTGCCATGCGGCGATCGTCGCACGCGAGATCGGCATCGCGTGCGTCGTCGGTGCCGGCGACGCGACGGGGGTGCTCGAAGGCGGCCGGGAGGTCACCGTGTCCGCGTCGGACGGCGGCGAGGGGCGCGTCTATGCGGGGCGAATCGCATTCGATCGCGAGGAGCTTCGCCCGAGCGAGCTGCCTGCCTCACCCGTGCCGCTGATGCTGAATCTCGCGAACCCCGATCTCGCGTTCTCGCTGTCGGCTCTGCCGAATGCGGGCGTCGGTCTCCTGCGCGTCGAGTTCCTCGTCTCGAAGCGGATCGGCGTGCATCCGATGGCGCTCGTCCACTCCGAGCGCGTCGCCGATGCCGGCGAGCGAGCCGAGATCCTGCGCCGAGCTGCGGGCTCGTCGTCGCCGGCGGAGTTCTTCGTCGAGCAGATGGCGTCGGGCGTGGCGATCATCACGGCGGCGTTCCACCCGAACCCCGTGATCGTCCGTCTCTCGGACTTCAAGACGAACGAGTACGCCGGGCTTCTCGGCGGCCGCGCCTTCGAGCCGGTCGAAGCGAACCCGATGATCGGCTTTCGCGGTGCCTCGCGATACTACGACGACCGCTACCGCGAGGGATTCGCGCTCGAATGCGAGGCGCTGCGCCGCGTGCGCGAGGACATGGGTCTCCGAAATCTGAAGGTGATGGTCCCCTTCTGCCGGACGCTCGAGGAGGGCCGCAAGGTGATCGCCGAGATGGCGCGCCACGGCCTCGTCCGCGGGAAGAACGGCCTCGAGGTCTACGTGATGTGCGAGATCCCGAACAACGTCGTTCTGGCGAAGGAGTTCAGCGAGATCTTCGACGGGTTCTCGATCGGATCGAACGACCTGACGCAGCTCACGCTCGGCGTCGACCGCGACTCGGAGCTCCTCGCGCACGTCTTCGACGAGCAGGATCCGGGCGTCAAGCGCATGATCTCGATGGTCGTCGCGGAAGCGCATCGCGCCGGCCGCAAGGTCGGGATCTGCGGCCAGGCGCCGAGCGACTATCCCGAGTTTGCGGAGTTCCTGATGTCGATCGGAATCGACAGCATCTCTCTCACGCCGGACGCGCTTCCCGGCGTGGCGCGGCGTCTCGCCGCCGCCACGGTGGCTTCGAAGGGCGCCGCTCGGGCTTCGTGATCGGAAGGCCAGGGATGCTCTCGTCACTACCGGTCCTCGAGAAGTGCGCCGAGGACGTCGCTCGCGCGAATCTCCGTGCCTACGACGCGGCGCGCGCTTCCTTCTCGTGGGAGGCCGCCCGACGAGACCTCGACGGCCTTCCGTCCGGCGGTTTGAACATCGCCCACGAGGCCGTCGACCGGCATGCGGCGGGACCGAGAGGGAGTCGGGTCGCGATCCGCTGGCTCGGGCGCTCGGGGACGACGCGAGACCTCACCTACGCCGACCTCTCGCGGCAGACGAGTCGATTCGCGAACGCCCTGCGAGGCCTCGGCGTCGGCCCGGGCGAGCGCGTGTACACGCTTCTCGGCCGGGTCCCCGAGCTCTACGTCGCGGTGCTCGGCACGCTGAAGAGCGGCAACGTCGTCTGTCCGCTCTTCTCCGCCTTCGGCCCCGAGCCGATCCGCACGCGGCTCGCGATCGGCGGCGCCCGCGTGCTCGTGACCACCGAAGCTCTCTACGAGCGAAAGGTCGCGGCGCTGCGCGCTTCGCTGCCGGAGCTCGAGCACGTGCTCGTCGTCGGGCCGAAGGGCGCTCCACCGGAGGGAACGCTCGCCTTCGACGCTCTCCTCGACCGCAGCGCGGACGCGTTCACCATCCCGGCGACCGATCCGGAGGCGCCGGCGCTCCTGCACTTCACCAGCGGGACGACGGGGAAGCCCAAGGGCGTGCTCCACGTGCACCAGGCCGTCGTCGCGCATCACGCGACCGGGCGTCTCGCACTCGATCTCCATCCCGAAGACGTCTTCTGGTGCACGGCCGATCCCGGCTGGGTGACGGGTACGTCGTACGGAATCATCGCGCCCCTGACGCACGGCGTGACGAGCATCGTCGACGAGGCCGATTTCGACGTCGAGCGTTGGTACCGGATCCTCGCGGAGCAACGCGTGAACGTCTGGTACTCCGCACCCACGGCGATCCGCATGCTGATGCGCGCGGGCATCGAGCCCGTGCGCCGCCACGACCTCGGCGCCCTGCGCTTCCTCGCGAGCGTCGGCGAGCCGCTCAACCCCGAGGCCGTCCTCTGGAGCCAAGAGGCGTTCGGCCGTCCCTTCCACGACAACTGGTGGCAGACCGAGACGGGCGGCATCATGATCGCGAACTTCGCTTCGATGCCGGTTCGTCCGGGATCGATGGGGCGCCCGCTTCCGGGCATCGAAGCCGCCGTCGTCCGGCCGACGGAAGACGGCGTGGAGGAGATCCGAGAGCCCGGTCTCGAGGGCGAGCTCGCTCTGCGCCCCGGCTGGCCTTCGATGTTCCGGGCGTACTGGAACGAGCCCGAGCGCTACGCGAAGTGCTTCCGCGACGGCTGGTACTTGACGGGAGATCTCGCTCACGGGGACGACGACGGCTACTTCTGGTTCGTCGGCCGCGGCGACGACGTGATCAAGACCTCCGGCCACCTGATCGGCCCCTTCGAGGTCGAGAGCGTGCTGATGGAGCATCCCGGCGTCGCCGAAGCGGGCGTGATCGGGAAGCCCGATCCGGTCGCGCACGAAGTCGTGAAGGCTTTCGTCTCGCTCAAGCCGGGCTTCGTGCCGGGCGAGGCGCTGCGGCGCGAGCTTCTCGCGCTCGCTCGGAAGCGGCTCGGCGCCGTCGTCGCTCCGAAGGAGATCGACTTCGCGGATTCGCTTCCGCGGACCCGCAGCGGCAAGATCATGCGCCGCCTGCTACGCGCCCGCGAGCTCGGGCTGCCCGAGGGCGACGTGTCGACGCTGGAGGACGCGCCGTGAGCGGCACCGGCGATCCCGGGCGCGACCTTTCGCTTCTTCGGGTGATGGTCCTGATCCGCCGCTTCGAGGAGCAGGCGGCGGAGCTCTACACGCAGGGAAAGATCCGCGGCTTCCTGCATCTCTACATCGGGGAGGAGGCGATCGCCGCCGGTGTGCTGTCGGTCCTCGGCCCGGAAGACGCCGTCGTGTCGACGTACCGCGAGCACGGACACGCGCTCGCGCGTGGCGTCTCGGCGGCGAGCATCATGGCCGAGATGTACGGCAAGGCAACGGGATGCAGCGGCGGCCGCGGCGGCTCGATGCATCTCTTCGACGTCGCCCGGCGGTTCTACGGCGGGAACGCCATCGTCGCGGGCGGGATCCCGATCGCGGTCGGGCTGGCGCTCGCCGACCGGCAGCTCGCCCGCAAGCGGGTCACGGCCTGCTTCTTCGGCGAGGGAGCCGTCGCCGAGGGCGAGTTCCACGAGTCGATGAACCTGGCCGCGCTGTGGCAGCTTCCGGTGCTCTTTCTCTGCGAGAACAACTTCTACGCGATGGGAACGGCCCTGCAGCGGTCACAAGCCGTGACGGACATCGCGTCGCGGGCGGCGTCGTACGGCATGCCGAGCGAGCCCGTCGACGGGATGGACGTGCTCGCCGTCGCGCAGGCGGCGCAGCGTGCGGTCGAGGCGATCCGCGCGTCGCCGGGGCCGCGATTCCTCGAGCTGCGTACCTATCGGTTCCGCGCGCACTCGATGTACGATCCCGAGCTCTATCGCTCGAAGGAAGAGGTGGAGCGCTGGAAGAAGCGAGACCCGATCCCGGCATGGGAAGCACGGCTTCGCGAGGCGGGCGCCCTCGACGACGCGGGACGGGCGCGCATCGAGTCCGAGGTGGCCGCGGAGATCGAGGCGGCGGTCGTCTTCGCTGAAAGGAGCCCGTGGGAGCCGACCGAGGATCTCCTGAAGGACGTCCACACCGAGGAAGGCATCGTCGCATGAGGGTGCGATCGACGTATCGCGAGGCACTCCGGGTCGCGTTGCGCGAGGCGCTCCGCGACGATCCGCGCGTGCTGCTCCTGGGCGAAGACGTCGCCTTCTATGGAGGTGCCTTCGCCGTCAGCCACGGCCTGCACGAGGAGTTCGGCACGGAGCGCGTGCGCGACACGCCGCTTTCCGAATCGGCTTTCCTCGGGGCGGGCATCGGTGCGGCACTCGGCGGTCTGCATCCGATCGTGGAGGTCATGACCGTCAACTTCAGCCTGCTCGCGCTCGATCAGATCGTGAACAGCGCGGCCACGCTGCGGCACATGTCGGGCGGACAGATGAGCGTTCCGATGGTGGTGCGCATGGCGACGGGCGGCGGGCGACAGCTCGCCGCACAGCATTCGCACAGCCTGGAGGGGTGGTACGCACACGTTCCCGGTATCAAGGTGCTGGCGCCCGGGACCGTCGACGACGCGCGCTGGATGCTGCCGGCCGCGCTCCGCGAGCCGGACCCGGTCTTCCTCTTCGAGAACGCGAGGCTCTACCCGATGGAAGGCACGTACGACGACGCGGGAAGCCCGGCCGAGATCGGACGCGCCGCGGTGCGCCGGCCCGGACGCGACGTGACGCTGATCGCGTTCGGCGGCGGACTTCCGAAGACGCTCGAGGCGGCGGAGACGCTCACGGCGCACTCGGTCGACGCCGAGGTCGTCGATCTCCGCACGCTCCGTCCGCTCGACGCCGAGACGATCCTCGGCTCCGTGCGCCGTACGCGTCGCGCGGTGATCGTCGACGAAGCGTGGCGCACGGGCAGCTTTGCCGCCGAAGTGGCGGCTCGGATCGCGGAAGAGGGCTTCTACGATCTCGAAGCCCCGATCCTGCGCATCTGCGGCGCGGAGGTGCCGATGCCCTACGCGAAGCACCTCGAGGACGCCGCCCTGCCGCAGCCCCACTCGATCGTGCAAGCCGTGCTCCGGACCATGGGTCGCGCATGACCGACTTCGTGATGCCGATCCTCGGCGCCGACATGGAGGAGGGCACCCTCGTCGAATGGAGGAAGGCGGTCGGCGACGAGATCCGGCGGGGAGACGTCATTGCCGAGGTCGAGACCGACAAGGGTCTCACCGAGGTCGAGGCCTTCGTCGACGGGATGCTCGAGGAGATCGTCGTCGGCCCGGGGACGACCGTGCCCGTCGGCACCGTCCTGGCGCGCATTCGCACCATTCGCTCCACCGGTGAAACCACCGCGACCGTGACCGCGTCCGAGCCGCGGTCGGCGGACGGCGAAGCTCACGTCCGCGCCTCACCCGCGGCGCGGCGGCTCGCGGCGCAGCTCGGCGTGGAGCTTTCGAGCCTGCGCGGGACCGGTCCGGAAGGGGCCATCCAGAGCGCGGACGTGGAGCGCGCGGCAGCCGAGGCCAGCGCGAAGCCGAAGGAAGCGGCCGTCTCTCCGAGTGCCGAACAGCGGAAGCAGCGGATGCGTCAGACGATCGCCGCAGCGATGTCGCGCTCGAAGCGCGAGATCCCGCACTACTATCTCGCGACCACGGCGGACGCGCATCCGGCGACGACGTGGATCGCGGCCCAGAACGCCGCGCGTGCGCCCGGCGAGCGGCTTCTCGCCGCCGTCCTCTTCGTGAAGGCCGTCGCACTCGCCTTGCGCGAGGTGCCGGAGCTCAACTCCGTCTGGGAGGAAGGACGAGGCGTTCCGCGCGATCGCATAAACGTCGGTGTCGCGATCGCGCTTCGCGGCGGGGGCCTCGTCGCGCCGGCCATCCATGACACCGACACCCTCGCGGTCGACGAGCTCATGCGGCGGTTTCGCGATCTCGTCTTGCGAGCACGCTCCGGCGCCCTGCGCAGCTCCGAGTACTCGGACCCGACGATCACGGTGACGAGCCTCGGCGACCAGGGCGTCGAATCGCTGTTCGGCGTGATCTATCCGCCCCAGGTGGCGATCGTCGGCTTCGGGCGAGTCGTGGAGCGGCCGTGGTCCGTCGGTGGTGCGGTCGTCTCCCGGCCGGTCGTCACGATCACCCTCTCCGCCGATCATCGCGTGAGCGACGGTCACCGGGGCGCGCTTTTCCTCGCGGCCGTGGACCGGCTACTGCAGACTCCGGAGGCCTTGTGAAGAAAGAGCAATGGAAGGGGCGGGTGGTCGGCATCCTCTCCGGGATCGCTCCCGACGTCGAGCCGGAGCGTCTCGGCGACGAGACCGATCTGCGTCAGGACCTCGACCTCGATTCGATGGATCTGTTGAACCTCGTCGAGGCCATCCACGAGCAGTTCGGCGTCGCGATCCCCGATGCGGATGCGTCGGCCATCCGGACGCTCGGCGAGCTCGTCGGCTATCTCGACGAGCTCGCGCCGTGAGGGCGCGAATCGATGCCCGTCGACCGTCGACTGATCTTCGCCTGCCTCGGACTTCTCGCGATCACCGTCTTCGGGACGCTCGGCTACGTCCTCGTCGAGGGGTGGCCCTGGTTCGACGCCCTGTTCATGACGGTGACGACCGTCTCGACGGTCGGGTTCGGGGAAACGCACCCGCTTTCCCCGGGCGGTCGGCTGTTCACGATTCTCCTGATCGGGAGCGGGGTCGGCGCCGTGTTCTATCTCCTCTCCGTGCTTGCGGAGGGGCTCCTCGAGGGTCATCTGCGGCGACTGCTTGCGAGGACTGCGATGCAGAGAGCGATCGACAAGTTGAAGGGTCACGTGATCGTCTGCGGCTGGGGCCGCTTCGGTCGCGTCGTCGTCGAGGAGGTTCGCCGCGGCGGAGCGGAGGTCGTGATCATCGACCAGGACCCGGACCTGGAAGCGGAGCTCTCCGCGACCGGCCTCGGTTTCGTCATCGGCTCGGCGTCCTCGGACGAGGTGCTCGAGCGAGCCCACGTGGGCACAGCCACGGCGATCGTGGTGGCGACCGCCTCCGAGGCCGAGAGCGTGTTCATCACCCTCGCGGCGCGTGAGCTCAATCCAAAGATCCGGGTCTACGCGCGGGGAGAATCCGAGGCCGGCGTTCGCCGGCTGATCCGCGCTGGGGCGCACCAGGTCGCGTCTCCCTTCCTGATGGGCGGGTTGCGCGTCGCCGCGGCGGTCCGGCGGCCGGCCGTCGTCGACTTCCTCGAGCTCTCGTCGTCGAGGCGCGAGGAATCGATCGACCTCGAGGAGGTCCTCATCTCTCCCGGATCGGCGCTGGCGGGACGGCGTCTTTCCGAGATCGAGGTCGAGGTCGGCCGACTGCGGATCGTGGCGGTCAAGCGGAGCGAGTCGTTGCGGCTCGTGCCGACGCTCGATACACAGATCGCCGCCGGGGATCATATCGTCGTGGCGGGCCAGCACGAGGGACTCGACCGACTCGCGGCCCTCGCCTTGCCTCCCGGAGAGCGTTGAGCGGTGGAGCGCGCGTTCTTTCGCAACCGTGCGTCGCATGGTCCTGGCTTTGCTTGATCTCCCCGTCGAGATGCAGTTCGCTGAAGGCACCTGTTCCGGCATCGACATTCTTCTCGTGGATGACGATGAGACCTTCCGCGAGGCTCTGGCGGAGAACTTCCGCGTGGACGGGCACGTGGTCCAGGAGTGTGGCGCGCCGCCGGAGGCCCTCGCGGTGATGCGAAGCCGCGAGTTCAAGGTCCTGGTGACCGATTACACGATGCCCGGCGGAACCGGCCTCGAGCTCGCGGACCGATTCTACGAGCTCGGGGGAAAGAGCGTCGTCCTCGTCACGGCTTACCAGAACCCGATCGTGCAGACTCGGCTGGCCACGCGGAGGTACGTGTATCTCCTGCGAAAGCCGGTCGACTACGTCGAGGTGCACTGCCTGGTGCACCGCCTATAGGATGCCGCATGAGCCTCGTTCCGGAATCGTCGAATCCGAAGGTGCGAGGACTCCCGCGGATGGGAACCCGCAGCATCGGGGCAATGGCAGCCTTCGCGGTGCTCGCCGGGGTCGTCTCGACCGAAGCGTCGGGCAAGGTGCGTACGGAGCCGAGCGGCCAGGAGCTCTACCGGTCGGAATGCGCTCGCTGCCACGGGTGGGATGGGCGCGGCGACGGGCCCGATTCCGTCTTCTTCTCGCCACGGCCGCGCGACCTCACGACGGGGTTCCTGGAGAAGTACGACAGCAAGGAGCTCGTCGCCCGGGTCAAGGACGGCACGCCACTCGTGATCGAGATCGACCCGGAGGCGGTGCGCAAGCGGCTTCGCAACGTGGAGGAGATCCTCGCGCACGTGAAGCGCCTGCCGTCGATCGACTGGAAGAAGGTCGACGAGGGCGGTCGGATCTACGCGGCACGCTGCGAGCCGTGCCACGGCGCCTTCGGGGAGCCGTGGCCGGACATCGTGCTTCCGCGCGGAGTGCAGAAGCCGCCGCGCGACCTGCGCGATCCCCTCTTCCAGAAGAAGACGTCCGACGCCCAGCTCGTCTCGATCTTCGAGCACGGCCACCAGAGCATGCCCGCTGCCGCGCCGCAGCTCACTCCTGCCCAGGCGGCGGATCTCGTCGCGTTCGTGCGACTCCTCTCGCCGGGGTTCGAGACCTTCACGTACTACTGCGCACCGTGTCACGGCGACGACGGGCGCGGTCGCGGAATCCTCGCTTTCGGGGAGAACCGGCCGAAAGTCGTGCTCGACGCCGCGTATTTCAAGGACAAGGACGACGAAGAGCTGAGCGTCCGCATCTGGCACATGCTCGAGGGGAGCGGCACCATGCCGCACTTCCAGGACACGCTGGACGACGCGCAGCTCGAGGCGATTTTCGAGTACCTCCGTCGGCAGCCGAAGTGAGTCGAGGAGACGGCCGAGCGTGACGTATGCCTTCGCCTTCGCGGGCGGTCTCGCCGGCTCTCTCCACTGCGTGGCGATGTGCGGCGCCTTTCCGCTGGCGCTCGCGCGCGGGCGAACGCAGGGTCGTTTCGGCAGACAGCTCCTCTACAACCTCGGTCGCCTCAACACGCTGGTGTTCGTGGGTGCGCTCTCCGGTGCCTTCGGGGCGGTGGTGGTGGAGTGGGGACCGCTCGAGGCGGCCAAGCGGGTCCTCGCGTTGGCGGCGGGAGCCGTGCTCATTCTCGTCGGCCTCGAGATGCTGGGGCTCGTGCGAGGCCTGACCGTCCGCGTCGCGGCGGCCGTGCAGGGCACCCTGGGCCGGTCGCTGCGCGGCGTGATCACCTCCTCCTCACCCGCCGCCCCGATCGCTCTCGGCGTGATGAACGCGTTTCTTCCCTGCCATCTGATCTACGCGTTCGCGGCCCGCGCCGTGTCGCTCGCTTCTCCGATCGAAGGCGCGCTGACCATGCTCGCCTTCGGAGCCGGCACGGTTCCCGCGATGCTCGGAGTGGCGCTCGTCGGCGAGCGCCTGCCGGCGCGCCTGCGGCTAGGAGCGGATCGCGTCGTCGCGCTCTTGATGGTCCTCTACGGAATCGTGGTCGCCCTGCAGGGATTCGGCACGACGGCCGGGCACGTCCACTAGGAGATCGTCGGCTCGATCAGTACTTCGCAGGAGACGGAGTTCGCGATGAAGCAGCCGCGGTGGGCAGACTCGACGAGTCTCTGAGCCTCCTCGTTGCTCATGGCGGGCTCGATCGCGATGTGGGGCCGCAGCGTCACCGATCGGATGCGCATGCGGCCGTCGACCAGGGCGAGCGTCGCCGTCGCTTCGTCGTGGTAGGTCCGCACGGAGACGCCCTTGCGCGAGGCGAGGGAGAGGAACGTCAGCATCTGGCACGACGCGATCGCGACGAGGAACAGCTCTTCCGGGTTGAGCCGCGACGGGTCGCCGCGGTAGGCCGGAGCCGCCGACACCTCGAAGGACGGCCGCCCGTCGAGCTGGACGACGTGATTCCCCCAGGCCACGCCTTCGCCGCCTTGCTGCCAATCGAGTCGGGCCGTGAACTCATGTGAAGTCGCCATCTTCTTCCTCCTTCGCTTTCCGGCCGAAGCCGTCCCCAGTGCACCGCCGTCGAGATAGCGTCAACATCTTGCCGCCCCTCGACGCCCCTCGCGGCGTCACACCTCCTCGAAATATGCCAGATATTCCTTCGTCGGCGTTCCTTGCGAGGGACGCCGATGAACGGCAATCTGCTTGACGCTATCTCAACGGCGGTGCACTAGCGGGCGATCAGGTCGAGAAGCAACGCAAAGCCGGCGGTCAGCAGGAGCTTCGAGACCGCGATCACGCCGCTCGCGGCGAGAAGCGCCGCCCAGGAGAGATGCCCTTCTCGGCGCAAAGCGATCGCCGCGCCGAGCGGGATCACCGCGTAGCTGACGACGATTCGCGCGAACTCGGACTCGCCGACGTCCGACCACACCGCGCCGCCCCAGAAGAGGTAGACGAGGCAAGCCGCGGCGAGGATCGCAAAGAACGGTCCGCGGCTCAGGCCGAGCGCCGTCCACGGGCCACGAGTGGGGAGGGGCGCGAAGAAGGGAGTTCGCTCCGTTTCGCTCGACCGGGACATCGCCGCGGGAGGCATGCAGATCCGAGGCCACGAGCGGCGCACCGGACCGATCGAGCGGCGAGGCGCGCTGTCGTTTCTGCGCGTGCGAATCCAGCCTGCGATTTTCGCGCGGATGGGAACGCCGCGGCGATTCCTCGCGTTCCCGCCGAGGCGTCGTAGTGGCACGTCGATTGCCATCCTCGCTCGCATGGCCGACGCCCGGGAGGACCTGCTCGCCGAGATCCGCAAGCATCGCGAGGCACTCGCGCGTCTCGAGCTCCGGCTGAGGGAGGTCGAAGCGTCCGGCGCGGACGAGACCGCAGCGCTGCCGTGGCCTCCGAAGGGGTTCTATCTCACCTACTACGTCGTCGCCGGGCTGATGATCGGCGTTCTCGGAAGCCTCGCGAGCTTCGCGATGAACGTCGTCGGCTCGATCCTGGTCGCGCAGGATCCGCTTCTCTTCCTCCGCGTGTACGGCACCGTCTTTCTCGGCGTCGATGCGCTCCGGACGCAGGACCTGAGCTTCTTCATGCTGGTCGCCGTCGTGCACTTCTCGGTCGGAGCGGTCGCCGGCGCTCTGTTCCACGTGCTGGTCAACTTCTTCTGTCCCGACCGCACGGGCCTGCACGTCGCACTCGGCGCCGCCTACGGCCTGCTTCTCTGGCTCCTCAACTTCTACGTGGTGATCGATTGGCTACAGACGTCCCTGTACGGCGACGCGTACGTGCTCCAGCTGATGCCGGCGTGGGTCGCCGCCCTGACGCACCTGGTCTACGGCGTGACACTCGGCTTGGCGCAGCCGATCGGACGATTCGTTCCGTATCGGCCCGCGGTGGCGGCATGAGAGCCGTCTCCGCGCTGGCGGCAGCTCTCGCCATGCTCGCGATCTCGCGAGCGTCGGAAGCGCAGACGCACACGGAGATGCGCGCGCTCGGCGAAGAGGTCTACGGCACCTACTGCGTGGGCTGCCACGGCGAAGCCGGCGACGGCGCCGGGCCCGCCGCGCGCATGCTCCTGGTCAAGCCGCGCGACTTCACGAGCGGCATCTTCAAGTTCCGCTCGACGCCGAACGGCACGCTGCCGACGGACGAAGACCTGCTCCGGATCGTGACGAACGGAGTCAACCGCACGGCGATGCCGCCGTTCACGCTCGTTCCCGACGTCGAGCGCCGCGCCGTCGTCGAGTACTTGAGGGGATTCTATCCGAAGTGGGACGAGGTCGGCGCGGGTACGCCGATCTTGCTTCCGC
>VGTG01000064.1 GCA_016874795.1 Deltaproteobacteria bacterium
CGGCAAACAGCAGCTCCCGCCACGCTTCGCGCATGTGCCACTCGACGTAGTAGGCGAGCATGCAGAGGAAGATGTGGCTCCGCACCCGATCGGCGAGCCGATGGTGGATCGGGCGGACCTTGGGGTCCGCTGAGGGGGTCCGGTTCGATAGGGCGCAACTGCACCCAGGCTGCGTGGGTGAGCCTGGGTCCGGTTGCGCCCTATCGAACCGGACCCCCTTTCCGCGGTAAGGCGGTGCAGGAGGGCGCCCATGGACATTCGATTCGACGAGCCGGCTTCGGGGCCGCTTCGCGGCATCCGGGTGATCGATCTTTCGGCGGTCGTCTCCGGACCACTCTGCGGGCAGATCCTCGGCGATCTCGGGGCGGACGTGATCAAGATCGAGTCGCGCACGGGCGACCTCTCGCGCCGGCTCGGACCTCCGTTCCGCGACGGGCTCACGCCGCTCTTCGCGCACTGCAATCGCAACAAGCGCGGCATCGCCGTCGATCTCAAGAACGAGCGCGGCCTCGAGATCGTCCGGAAGCTCGCCCGCACGAGCGACGTCGTTCTGGAGAACTACCGTCCGGGCGTCGCCGACCGGCTCGGGTTCGGCTACGCGCAGCTGCGCCGCGAGAACCCCTCTCTGATCTACGTGTCGGTGAACGGCTTCGGACCCGACGGTCCGTATCGAGACCTGCCCGCGTACGACACCGTGATCCAGGGCCTCGTCGGCTTCATGCGGAAGCAGGGCCGGAGCGGCCCGCCGACGCTCGTCCGAAGCATCGTCGCCGACAAGTCGGCCGCGATGACGGCGAGCTACGCGATCCTCGCGGCGCTGTTTGCGCGCGAGCGCGGGGACGGAACGGGCCAGAAGATCGACGTGCCGATGCTCGACGCCTTCGCGGCGTTCATGCTCCCGGACATCCTCGCGGGTGACACCTTCGTCCCGAAGGAGGAGGTGCCCTTCGGCGATCTCGACATCCACCGCGCGTGGGAGACGAGCGACGGGCACGTCGTGATGATGATCCTCGAGGACCACCAGTTTCAGGGAATCTGCCGAGCCGCCGGTCTCGACGAGATGATCGAGGACCCGCGCTGCGTGAACCTGATCCAGCGCGTCCTGAACGCTCCGGAGCTGTTCGAGATCCTCGAGGCGGCGTGCAAGCGCTGGACGACCGCCGAGCTCGTGGAGCGCGCCCGCGAGTTCGGCGCGCCGCTGGCGCCGGCGAACGACGTCGCCGACTTCCTCTGCGACCCGCAGGTCGCGAGCAATCGCACCGTCTTCGAGACCGAAGATCCCGGTGCGGGACGGATGCGGATGATCCGCAATCCGGTTCGGTTCGCCGACACACCCACTTCGCTGCGGCGGCGGCCACCGCGCCTGGGCGAGCACACCGACGAGGTCCTCCGCGAGATCGGTTACACGGCGGAAGAGATCGGTGCGCTCCGCGCCGAAGGCGCAGTCTAGGGAGTTCTTCCCTCAGGGCTTGGAGGCGCCGTCCGGATCGGCCTCCCCTTCTTCGTCGGCGGCGTCCTCGTCTTCCGCTGCCATCGCCCGCTGCTTCGCGAGAGCTGCCTGCACGGCAGCCGCCGGCAGCTTGTCGAGGTCGTGGAAATCGAGACCCTCCTCCTGGAGGTCGTCGGGCAGGGCGCCCTCCTCACCCTCCTTGTGCCGGGCCTCGGACAGCCTTTCGGCCTTGGCCTTCTTCTTCGCCTGGCGTGCGAGCTCTTTCTGCCTCTTCAGGAATCCCTGACGTGATTTCTTCAAAACACCTCCCAGACTCCGGCCCTGGCGCCCTCCGGCCGGTCCGCGAGGCACCGTACCACGTCAGGGGCTCGAACGCCTCCCATGTTCGGGAAGGGAGGCCGAAGCCAGGAGCCGCGCTCGCAGCTCGGAGTCGGTGAGCGAAGCCGCCGCCCGCTGGGCGAGCTCGGCGGCGCGTGCACGATGGCGCTCCTCGTCGGCGCGGCGCCCGAGCCGGCTTGCAATCTCGCCGAGCTCTCCGTGCGCGAGCTCGTACGCGCGCTTGCAGAGATCGTCGGCGGTGTCGAGATCGGCTTCGAGGATTGCGCCGTACTGCCCGCGCAGCGAAGTCGTGATCGCCTCGACGGCGCGGTTCTCTTTTCGCACGGCGAGCTCGTGCGCGGCGTCGTTCGTGCGCGCGCACTCGGCGTACGGATGCGCCCAGAGGTGGCTCTGCGCTGCGGAGCCGAGCTGGAACGCGCGCGTGCCGGGATCCTCGGCCGCTTCCGCCGCGCGCTCGAACGCCGCGGCCGAAGCGGAGAACTCGCTCAGGTACCCGTCGCCGCCCCCCATTACCGGCTCCGCCGCGGTCGGCAGGAGCCGGTCCTCAGGACTCGGTTGACCTGACGGGAAGCTTCGGGGCAGGCATGCGGGATGAGCCGAACGCATCTCCGCACCTGTCCGTTGTGCGAGGCCATGTGCGGCCTCGAGATCACCGTCGAAGGCGACCGCGTCACCGGTATCCGGCCGGACGACGACGACGTCTGGAGCCGCGGCTACGTCTGCCCGAAGGGCGCCGTCCTCGGCGATCTGCACCACGATCCCGACCGGCTGCGCGCACCGCTCGTCCGCGACGGCGACACGTGGCGGCAAGTTTCGTGGGCCGAAGCGTTCGCGGAGGTCGCGAAGCGCCTCCATCCGGTGATCCAGCAGCACGGGATGGAGTCGGTGACCGCGTACATCGGCAATCCGACGGCGCACAACTTCTCGCTGTCGCGCTACGTCGGCGCGTTCATGGGGATGTCGACGATCCCCTCGATCTACTCCGCTGGCACCGTCGATCAGTGGCCGAAGAACCTCGTCGGTGCGCTCGTGTACGGCGGCATGTGGACGATCCCCGTGCCGGACCTCGATCGCACGGACTACCTGCTCGTCCTCGGCGCGAACCCGAGCGCTTCGCAGGGGAGCCTTCTCGCGGCGGCGGACGTCCTCGGGCGTCTCGACGCGATCCGCGCTCGTGGCGGCAAGGTGGTCGTCGTCGATCCGCGACGCACCGGCACCGTCGCGCATGCGGACGAGTGGCTCCCGATCCGTCCCGGGACGGACGCGGCATTCCTCGCGGCGATCGTGCAGGTGCTGTTCGAAGAGAAGCGAGCGGACCTCGGCCGGCTCGCCGGGATCGTCGCCGGCATCGAGCGCGTCGAGGAGCTCTGCCCTCCGTTCACGCCGGAAGCGGTCGCGGAGACGTGCGCGATTCCCGCGGAGACGATCCGGCGGCTCGCGCGCGAGCTCGCGGAGGCACCGACCGCCGCCGTCTACGGACGCATCGGTACGTGCAACCAGGAGTTCGGAACCCTCGCCTCGTGGCTCGTCGAGGTCGTGAACGTCATCTCGGGGAACCTCGACCGTCCCGGCGGATCGATGTTCTCGAACCCGATCGCGTGGTCGATGACGACGCTCCATCCGCCCGATCAGCCGCCGGGCTTCGAGATGCACCGCTGGCGAAGCCGCGTGCGCGGAGCACCCGAGGTCCTCGGGCAGGTGCCGCTCTCGTGCCTCGCGGAGGAGATCGCGACGCCCGGGAAGGGCCAGATCCGCGCGCTGATCGCGATCGCGGGAAATCCGGTGATCAGCGCGCCCGACGCGAGCCGGCTCGAGGAAGCGCTGCCGCTCCTCGACTGCATGATCAGCGTCGACAACTACCTGAACGAGACGAGCCGGCACGCCGACGTGATCTTGCCGGGCCTATCCGCGCTCGAGCAGCCGCACTACGACGAGCTGATCTGGGCCTGGTCGGTGCGAAACGCCGGCAAGTTCTCCGAGGCGATCTTCCCGCCGCCGGCGGACCGGCCGGCGGAGTGGGAGATCCTGCTGCAGCTCGCGGCGATCGTCGCGGGCGCGAAGTACGGCGACGTCGACACGGCGACCCTCGACGACCTGTACTTCGGCGGCATCGTCGGCGTCTACCTCGCGGATCCGCGCTCGTCGCTGCACGGGCGCGACGCGGGCGAGATCGTCGCCGCGACCGAAGGACGCGGCCCCGAGCGGCTCCTCGACTTCGCGATCCGCTGCGGTCCGTGGGGCGATCTCTACGGGAAGCGACCCGGTGGCCTCACGCTCGCGCGCCTCCGAGAACAGCCGCACGGCGTCGACATGGGGCCTCTCGAGCCGCGCGTCGAGGAGATGGTACGCACGCCGTCGGGCAAGATCGAGCTCGCGCCGGAGTACATCACGGCCGATCTCGTGCGACTTCGCGAGCGCCTCTCGCGCAAGGACGAAGGGCTCGTCCTCGTCAGCCGTCGCCATCTCCGCTCGAACAACTCGTGGATGCACAACGTGGAGAAGCTCGTGCGCGGCCGCGAGCGCTGCACGCTCCTCATCCATCCCGAGGACGCGAGCCGCTGCCGCATCGAGGACGGAGCGCGAGCGCTCATCCGCTCGCCCGCCGGCACCGTCGAGGCCCCCGTGCAGGTGAGCGACGAGATGATGCCCGGAGTCGTCTCGCTCCCGCACGGCTGGGGACACGACCTCGCCGGGACACGTCTCGGCGTCGCGCAACGCTACGCGGGAGTGAACAACAACATCCTTGCCCCGGGATACCTCGTCGACGTGCCCTCGGGGAACGCCGTGGTGAACGGCATCCCCGTCGAGGTCACACCCGTTTAGCGCACTTCGCGTCCGGCGAGCTCGGCGAGCGTGCTGGTCAGCTCGTCCGCGACGATCGGCTTCCCGAGGTGCGTCTGGAAGCCGCTCGCGAGCGCGCGCTTGCGGTCCTCCTCGCGCACGTACGCGGAGAGTGCCGCCGCGGGCGCCGTGGCTGCGTTCGAGAACGTGCGCAGGCGCTTCAGCAAGTCGTATCCGTCCATGTCCGGCATCGCGATGTCGCTCACGACGACGTCGATCGGCGTCTCCGCGACGATTCCGATCGCCCGGTCGTCCGACGAAGCGGTCAGAACGCGCGCTCCGCTTCGCTCGAGGGGCGTCCGCCATGCGCGACTCGCTGAGGTCGCGCAGGATGCGAAGCGCTTCGACTCAGGCAGCGCGATCGCGGCGCGCGAGCGTTGCGTCGAGAAGCTCGCGGAAGGAAACGTCGACGTGGTCCGCGATGCGCCCGAGATCCGGGATCGCATCCGCGCAGGCGTAGAGCGCCACGTTCAGGTTGCCCGCGTAGCTCCAGGCCGTGAAGTTCAGACCCGCGCCGTACTTCATGTGCCCGACGGAGACGAAGTCGTCGATCGGCCCCGCCGGCGTTTGCAACTTCTCCTTCGGGCCGACGACGCCCGAGACGGTGATGCCCGCGGAAGCGCCCGTGAGACGCACGGCCGTCGTCATCAGGGGCTTCAAACCCTTCACGAGGAAAGGCGGCAGTCGATCGATCCAGTCTTCCTTGTTGGCGCCGCGCGAGACCTCGACGAGGAACCACACCTCCCAGAGGGGACGTGTCGGATCGAGCGGCGTGCTCGCGATCTCCGAGATCGCGGCGCAGAGCTCGCGGCGTCCGCCCGGCGACGGAATCGTCGCGCGACGCACGTGGTGCGCGAGATCGACCGGTCGGTCCTCGATCCACAACGGATGGTGCAGATCGAACGGGACGCGGAGGACCCGCCGGCGAAACGGCGGAAGGACCGCGAGCCGCTCGCCGAGCGCGCGCTTCGCGCGCTCGAACGAGTACGCGCGCGAAGCCTTGCGGCCGAGGATCGCGATCTTCAGCGTGTGCTGCGGCTCGTTCGGCGACTCGTCGTAGACGAAGAGAGCGTCGAAGCCGCTCATCCGCTCCATGAGATCTCCAGCTGCTCAGGCGGCGACGCTCGCCCGAGCGTCGCCGGCGTCGAGGTCCGGAGCGAGCTCGCGGCGGACGAAGCTCCAGCCCGTGTGCTGCTCCGCCGCCTCGAGAAGCTCTTCGAGCGCCGGTGCGATTCCCTCGGCGAGGCTCCAGGCGTCGGGGACGAGGTCCGGGTCGACCGTGAAGCCGAAGTCGACGCGATCCATGAAGCTGAAGACCGTCACGTTGAGGCCCTGGCTGCTCGCGAGGATCGAGAACGGATAGATCCCCTCGATCCGCGCTCCCGCGAGGTACAGCGGGACCGGCGGACCCGGCACGTTCGAGACGAGAGCGTGGGTCGGGAGCGGCGTCCATTCCGCGAGGGCGAGGAGCGTCCGGAAGCCGAGGTTCACGAGCGACGGCGGCAGCACCTCGCCGAGCGACGCGATCGGCGTCGAGCGGATCTTCGCGGTCATCTCCTTCGCGCGGTTCGCGTTCTCGTGGATCTTGCGGACGCGCTCCACCGGATCGGCGACGTCGCCGGCGCACGAGACGACCATCGTCGCGAGACGGTTCGCGGTGGTGTCGCCTTCACTCCGCGTCGAGACGGCGCACGCGACCGCGAGGGACTCTCCCGACGGCTCACCACGCTTCTCGAGATAGCGGCGCATCGCGGCAGCGGAGAGCTCGACGAAGACGTCGTTCAGCTTGACGCCGAGCGCGTCCTTCAGAGCGCGGACGTCCGCCATCGGGACGGAAGCGCAAGCGAACCCGCGACGCGGACCGATCTCGCCGTTGAAGGAGAGGCGCGGCAGGGCGGCCCCGATCGGCGAGGCGTCCGCTCCGAGGAGGTACGGAGCCATACGCACGCCGCGCAGCAGCGCCTGCACCGAGTAGCTCGCGATGCGCGCCGGCGTGAGGGCGGCGTTCAGGATTCCCTCCACAGCGAGGCCGAGCGTGCCGCGAGAGTCGGCCGGGTTCGCGCGCGGTCGCGGCTCCGGTGCGGGCCGCGGTGCCGGGTGCGGCTCGAGGTCGCAGAGGACCGCCGAGAGGTCGGCGCCCTTCACGCCGTCCATCAGCGAATGGTGCGTCTTCGAGAACAGAGCGGCGCGCCCACCCTCGACGCCTTCGATGTACCAGAGCTCCCAGAGCGGCCGGCGGCGATCGAGCTTCTGGCTGAAGAGGAAGCCGCAGAGATCGACGAGCTCGCGCATGCCGCCGGGCGAAGGCACCGCGATCCGGCGGAGGTGATACCCGACGTCGAAATCGGGATCGGCCTCCCAGTACGGCCGCGCGAGGCCGAGCGGGACTTCGCGGAGGCGACAGGCGAACTCCGCCCCCGCCCCTTCCAGATCCAGATGCGCGAAGCGCGGAACTGGGGCCTGATCCCGAGCGGCGAGGGCAAGAAGGAGTGGCGGCACGGCCACCGCCTCCAGGCCGAGCTCGTCCGCGAGGGCATCGCAGCGGGCGTCTTCTACGACGGCGATCCGGAGCTCATGGCGGCGACGGCGATCGCCGTGATGCAGGTGCAGCTCGCAGGGCTCCTCGAGCGTCCGGGCGATCCCGACCCCGAAGTGATCACGACGGAGCTCGTGCAGCAGATCCTACGCTGCCTCGGTCGCTTCGACCTGCCCGACTACGGGACCGGCGCCGAAGCGGCCTCGCAGACGAAGTAGCCGGCGCGCGCGCTCCACGATCCGCCGACGCGGACGTGCGCGACGATCGCGCGCTCGAGCGCACTCCGCTGCGGAAGCGCGTCGAGGTCCGCGGTGCTCGGCGTCTGGTTCGGCTCGTGGAAGACGAACTTGAAGACGTTGCCCGGCATCTCTTGCGCGAGCGGGACGAGCGTGAAGCGGCGCTGGAAGCGGACGATGTTCGAGCGCGCATCGAGCGACTCGGCGAGACGCGGCTCGAGCAGCCACGACAGGATCGTCATCCCGCGGTAGCGGAACTCCGGGAAGTGGCGCGCGAAGAACGGCCCCGCTCGCGCGATCGAGTCGTCGCACGCCTCGGGCGAGAGCGGACCGCTCTCGGGCACGTGGAGATCGAGCACCGGCTCCCACGGCGCGAGCGCCGGCGGTGGAGTGGAAGCGTTCGGATCGAGAGGGAACCAGAACCGGCTCAGGAGAAACTGCAGACGGCCGAGCTGGAACAGCCGGCCGAGGAAGTGCCACGAGAGCCAGTTCATCTCGTCGAAGCCCGGCCGTCGATGGAGCGCACGGTAGCGCTGCACGTTTCGACCGACGTCCGCCAGCGTGTCGCGCGAGATGTCCTCCGGAATCCCGAGCCGCGCGTGCTCGGCGCGGACGTGCGGCAGCGCCGAGACGAGGACGAGCAGGTAGAACATGCGACTCGACGCTCCGAGAGCATCGGGAAGCATCGGCCAGACGATCTCGAACGGGAAGCGGCGACTGCCGAAGAGAAGCCAGAGCGCGTGCCGGTGGAGGCGCTGCAGGGACGGCGAGCGCTCCATCTCGCGCGCCGCCTCGACCGCGACGGCGGCCGCCTCTGCGTCGACGCCGAGGTGTTCGCACGCGCGCGCAGTTTCATCCGAGCTCGGCGTTTTCTCGGGTTCCGACCAGTCCTCGGACGACGCGAGCTCGCCGCGCCAGTGCTGGTGCCGCTCGCCGAGAGCGAGCTCGCGAGCGATCGCGTCGAACTCGATCGCTCCCGCAGCGGTGTCAACTGCCATATTCGGCGAGAGTCTTTTCGAGCCGACCGACGCTCTCGGCGAGACCGCCCGGACGGCTCCGCTCGAGCCAGCAGGCGCGCTGCTCCTCGATCGCCTCGGCGAGATCGCGCCGCAGGTCCGCGTCGGACGGTGAAGCGAAGCCGACCTGTCGCGCCGTCCGCCAGGCGCCGTGGCGCGCAAGACGGATCGCCTGCAGGAGCTCACGGCGCACGATCGCGGCGTCCTCGCACGCGGGAGTCGCGGCGCGAATCTCCTCAGCCGTCTCGCCGAGCGTCTCGACGACGCCGGCGATCCCGCGCTCGTCCGGCGATCCCATCAGGCGCGCGAGGAACGAGAGCCCTCCGCCGATGAGCTGGTACAGGAGCGGGCTCCCGTTGAACGGCCGGAGCCCCGTACGCGCGTAGACGCTGCCTGCCTTCTCCAGCGCCGCGGCGAGCCGACCTGAGGAATCCGCGAACACCTCGCCGTCGAGGAACGCGCTCGTGTCGACCGCGTGGTTCGTCGCACGGCACCAGCTCACCGCGGCGCCGTACGCGAGCGGCGCGAAGCTCACCGACGGTGGCTGCAAGTGACCGTTGTCGCCCCAGTCGGTGATGAGGTAGCCGCGCGCGCCGTGGACGAGGCCCTGCTCGGCCGCGTCGAGGAGGTTGCCTCGCGCGTTCGCCGCGCGGCCGAGAAGCGAGTTCCAGCTCGAGGTCCCGGGGCAGACCCAGAACGGGAACCCGGCCTTCGCGAACGGCGGCACCTGCCCCACGAAGCCGCGCAGCGATTCGCGCGTGATGCCGAAGTCGCCGAGGAGATCGAACACGGCGGCGGGTATCGTGTCCGTGTCCATCGGGGCCTCGTAGTGCCAGGCGAGCGCCGTCGTCCGCTCGCGCGGCAGCTCCGGCACGAGCTCGGGATGATCGCGGACGATGTCGCCCCAGAAGAGCACGTCGTGCCCGTCCTCGTGCAAGCCGGCGAGGATGCGCTTCAGAAAGTCCACGTAGACGCGGCCTCGACCGCGCGCCGCGACGTCCGCCTGCGAGCGCCCCTTGCCGAGCTCGAACGTCTCGTCGCAATTGACGTTCACCCGTCGGCTGCGGAAGTACGGAACCAGCTCGCGCAGAAGGGACTGCACGAAGGCGAGGCTCTCGTCCGTCGGCGCGAGGACGCCCGGCGGCATCGGCGTGTCCCACTTCGTCTTCCAGCCGTCCGCTGCCTCGGCGAGGTGGCGGTAGCGAGGGTGCTCGAGCCAGCGCGCCATGTGCCCGAAGACGTTCTGGTTCGCGACGAGCTCGATGCCTTCCGAAGCGCAGAGCTCGTCGAGCCAGCGCACGTCCTCGGGCGTGATCGGCGAAGCGTTCCGCCACACGTCCTCGTGATCGCGGTAGGCGAACGTGTGCTCGGTGTAGAGCTCGAAGTGGTTGATGCGCAGGCGGCCCATCAGCCGGACGAGCCGCTCGAGCGTCGCGCGCGTCGGCACACGGTCCCGGCTCACGTCGAGCATGTAGCCGCGCACCGGGAAGTCGGGACCGTCGCGGACGATCACGCCCGGGAGCTCACGGCCCGCCCGGCGGAGCTGCGCCAGGGTCTGCTGCGCGTAGCGAAGGCCGTTCTCGTCGGCGTGGCGGATCTCGATGCCGCGCGGCGAGATCTCGAGCTCGTAGCTCTCGGGTGCGAGCCGCGCTTCGACGCGGACGTCGGGCGGGTCGTCGCCGATGGCGTGGCTTCCGGCGGTGCGCTCGAGCGTGCGCGGCGCCGGAAAGAGCGCGGGGACGGGTTGGCTCACACGCTCAGCCGGTCTGGCGGATCTCGCCGTGCGACGCACGCGCGCGGATCGCCTCGACGAACGTCGTCACCGACTGCACGGCCTGCAGGCACCGCTCGGAGTGGAAGATCTCGAACGCGTGCTGTGCGCCGGGGATCTCCGCGTAGAGGACGGGTTTCCGCGAAACGCTGCTCAGAGCCTGAACGAAGTGACGCGCCTCTTCGACGAACGCGAGCGAGTCGTGGCTTCCGTGGATCACGAAGAACGGCGGCGCATCTGCGTGCACGCGCGCGATCGGAGAAGCTTCGTCCCAGCGCTCGCGCTCACTCGAAGGCGAGCACTTCATGACGATCCGCTCGAGGAAGACGCGCATCGAAGCGCGGCCGCGCGCTCCGTGACGGTCGAGGAAGTCGTAGACGCCGTAGAACGGCACGCAAGCGGCGACCGAGGTGTCGACGTCCTCGAAACCCGGCTGGTAGCGCGGATCGTTCGCCGTCAGCGCGACGAGCGAGGCGAGGTGGCCGCCGGCGGAGCCGCCCGTCACGACGACGAAGTCGGGATCGCCGCCGTACTCGCGGATGTGCTCCCGCACCCAGGCGAGCGCGCGCTTGACGTCGACCAGATGGTCCGGGAACGTCGCGCGCGGGCTCAAGCGGTAGTTCGGCGCGACGCAAACCCAGCCGCGCGAGGCGAGGTGGTTCATCAGCGGCAGACCCTGCTGATCCTTCCGCCCGACCGTCCACGCGCCGCCGTGGATCTGCAGGAGGACGGGGCAACCCTGTGCCGGCGTCTTCGGGCGATACACGTCGAGGAGGTTGCGGAAGCCCGCTTCGCCGTACGCGAGATTGCGAATCCGCTCGACCTCGGCGTGACGCATGCGGAAAGGACGCGCGATGCGACCGAGCGGGAACGGCGGCGCCACCATGCCGAAGTCCTCGCCGAGCCCCTCGTGCAGCGCGCGAGAGAACGCGGGGCCCGAGAGCCGGGCACCACGCTGCAGCGAGAGGAGCCCCGCCCAGGAGACCAGAGTGATCGCGAGCCCGAGCCAGCCGGGCCAGGCGGCGAGCGCGCCGAACGCGATGAAAACGACCGTCGCGATCGCCTGCCACGCCATGTGCAGGAGAGCGAGCTCGCTGGTGAGCCAGCCGGCGAAGAAGTAGGGGACGAGCGTCGGCCCGAAGCGCCAGCCGCGGAAGCACGCGGTCGCGGTGAAGCCGGCGCCGATCAGGCTCACGAGTAGAAAGAGCCAGGAAGCCACGCCGCGAGTATGGTCATCGCGGCGAGCCTTTTCCAGGCGGTCCGACGCTCAGGAACGGCTCGGCGGGCCCGCGGGCTCGGTGTCGCGGCGGCGGCGCTCGCGATCGATCTTCTTCTGCAGCTTCGCCTTCAGGAGAGCGAGCCGCGCCTTCTGCTCCGTGTCGAGGCGGCTCTGCAGCGACTGGAAGAGCTTGTCCGGCATCAGCGCCAGCTCGCGGTCGATGCGCAGGAGATCGTCCGTCAAGCGCGCGAGCTCTCCTTGGCTCGGAGGCTGCCGCGCGAGAGCGGCTTCCAGCTCGACCTCGGTGACGGACTTCTCGCCGAGAAGCTCCCGGCGGCGCGCGTCGAACTTCCGGTACTCGGAAGCGAGGTGGATCGTCTCCTCCTCGTCGAGGTCGAGCTCCTCGGCGATGCGCAGCACGACGACCATGCGCGTGCGGCGACCCTCGTCACCGGAGCCCGCTTCGCGAGCCGGCTCGGCGGCACGCGCTCCGAGAGCGCCGAGTCCGAGGTGCCCGAGCAGGGCCACCAGGGCGAGACTCGATTTCGTTCGGCGCCTCACGATCGCTTGCCGCTCCGCGGTGCGCCGATCACGTCTTCCAGCACATCGAGCTCGTCGTCCGTGAGATCCTCGAGACCGACGTCGCCGGCGAGCTCCAGCTCGAGCGAATCGTAGCGCGCGACGAGCCAGGCGTCCTCGGAGGCCGCGAGCTCGTCGGCGTCGACTCCGTCGACGGACACGACCTCGACGCGCGCCTCGCTCTCGTCGCCCGCCGTCGAGGCGAGCTCGTGCGTCCGGGAGCCGCGCCCGAGAAGCCCGATGGCGCCGAGTGCCAGGAGCGCCCCCGCTGCGATCGTCCCGACGACGGCGGCGCGCCGTGAAGGCTCGCCCGCGACGCGGCCAGCCGGTCCGCGCAGCGAAGAGACGCGCTTCTCCGCGACGGCGTCCATCGTCGCGGCGAGGCGTGCCGCGAAGAACGCCTCGTCGGGCAGCGGCTCGGCGAGATCGCGCAGGCCCTCGCGCAGGACGCCCCCCGCGCCGGCATCGAGCGCACCGCACGCCGAGCACGATTCGAGGTGCGCGGCGAGCGCGACGATCTCGGCTTCGGCGAGCGCGCCCGTCTCGTATCGCTCGAGGAGCTCTGCGGCGAGATCGCAGTCGAGGTCGCTCACGACGCGGATCCCTCCGTCTCCGCTTCCGGGACGATCCAGCCGCGCAGCTTCTTCACGGCGTGGAAATAGTTCACCTTCGCCGCGACCTCGGAGCAGTCGATCAGCTCGCCGATCTCGCGAAAGGGCAGGTCGTCACAGACGCGGAGGATCAAGGCCGCGCGCTGCTTCTCGGGGAGACGCGCGACGAGCTTCCGCAGGACCATCCGGTCGAGGGCGTGCACGCCAACCGACGGTGCGACCGGATCCGGCGCCGCTTCCAGCGCGACGAGGCGAGCGGAGCGGCGGTGCAGCAAGCGGCACTCGTTCAAGGCGATTCCGTAGAGCCACGTCTTGAACGACGCTTCGCCGCGGAAGGCGTGGATCTGCCGGTACGCGTTCAGGAAGCAGGTCTGCAGGACGTCGTCCGCCTCGGCAGAGCTTCCCGTCATCCGATGCGCCAGAGCAAACACCATCTTCTGATATCTCGTCACGAGGAGGCCGAACGCGTCTCGATCGCCCGTGCGGGCTCGAGCCACCAGCTCGCGATCATCGAGATTTCCCCCGGGTTTCGCGGAGTCCATCCCCGGGCCATTCTTCGTCAGCCGGGCGTTCGCGCGAAGGCGATCGCCTCAGCCGCTCGCTTCGGGCCCCGGTCGGATTCTCCTGGCCTCCCTTCGATCCGGACGCCGCGCGCGCCGCTGACCCGCCGCGAACGGCGAAAGCCCCCCGTCGGCACGGCACGCCGCCTCGGATCGTTGCTCGTCGTTTCTCTGGACCATCGGATTCGGACCGGCCGGCCGGCGGGTCCGCCCTCTCCTTGGATGGCCGACCGGAGCGGAACGGTAAAGCCCTGTCCGCGCACCGATCATTCTCCCTCGTCCGGGGTTCCGTCGCCCGTCCGGCTCGCGCGGGCGATCGGCGCGGCCGAGCAGAAGCGGCGGCCCTCGGCGAGAAACGCCAGGAGCTCGGCGACGTCCGCGGTCGGACCTCCCTCGGCGGCGAGCGTGCTCGCGAAGCTCTCTCGCGCCCGTCCCAGATTCGGTCGTCCGAAGAAGAGCGTCCGGTACGCCCGGCGCACGGCGGCGATCCGCGTCCGGTCGAACCCCGCACGGCGAAGGCCGACGAGGTTGACGCCGCGGACGGTGTTGATCCCCGCGCCGATGAGGAACGGCGGCAGGTCCGAGCTGATCGCCGCCACGCCCTGCAGGATCGCGAGCCGACCCACTCGCGTGTGCTGATGCACGACCGCGTTCCCCGAGAGGAACGCGCGCTCGCCGACGTGGACGTACCCGCCGAGGAGCGCTCCGGAGGCCATCACGACGCCGTCGGCGACGTCGCAATTGTGGGCCACGTGCGTGTTCGACATGAAGAAGCAGTCGCTGCCGATCTTCGTCGTCGATCCTTCCGCGGTGCCGCGGTGCACGGTGCAGCCTTCGCGGAAGACGTTCCGGTCCCCGACCACGAGTCCGGTCGGAGCGCCCCGATAGGAGAGGTCCTGCGGCTCGTTGCCGAGCGCGACGCCCATGTGGACCACGTTTTCGCGGCCGAGCACCGTTCCGCGACAGAGGTACGACTGCGCGCCGATGCGCGAGCCGGCGCCGACGGCGACGCCGGCCTCGATCACGGTGAACGGGCCGACCTCGACGTCCTCCGCCAGCGCCGCCTCGGGATGGACGAGCGCGCGCGGATCGATCCGCGGCGCGCCGCTCACGGCTTCTCCTCGTCGTCCGTGCGCGTCGGATCCGGCGCGGCCTCGCCGGGGACGAGATAGCGCTCGCCCAGCCACGCGCCGAGATCGATCAAGCGACACCGCTCGGAGCAGAACGGGCGAGACGGCGACTCCTCCCAGACGAGCTCGGCGTCGCACTGGGGACATCGGACCTTTCGCATCCGCCTCCGAGTGTATCCGTTCACGAACGCCCGCGCCCGGGGTCGCAATTGCCTCGTGCCGAATGCGAACGTAGGCTCGCCTCGTGGAACGGGAACTGGACGTCGGACGGCTCGAGGGGCTCTCGGTGGTGGCCTTCGAGAGCCGTCGCGCCGCGGAGACCGAGCACCTGCTCGCGCGACACGGCGCACGCGTCGTCTCCGCTCCCGCGCTCCGCGAGGTGCCGATCGAGGACAACCCGGCGGCGCTGCGCTTCCTCGAAGAGCTCGAGAAGGGGCGGATCGACGCGCTCATCCTCCTGACCGGCGTCGGCACGCGGGCTCTCGTCGAGGCCGTCGCGAAGCGCTGTCCGCGTGGGCGCTTCGCGGAGCTGTTGGGAGGCATCCCGCTCGTCGCGCGCGGACCGAAGCCCGTCGCGGCGCTGCGCGAGCTCGGCTTGACGCCGCGCGTGCGCGCGCCCGAGCCGAACACCTGGCGCGAGCTCCTCGAAGCGCTCGACCGCGAGCTTCCCGTTCGGTCGCTGCGCGTCGCGATGCAGGAATACGGACGCACCAACCCCGATCTCCTCGCGGGGCTGCAAGAGCGCGGCGCGCGCGTCCTGCAGGTCCCCGTCTATCGCTGGGCTCTTCCGCACGATCTCCGTCCGCTCGAAGGTGCGATCGAGCGCATCCTCGACCACGATGCGGACGTCGTCGTGTTCACGACCGCGGTCCAGGTCGACCACCTGCTCGAGGTCGCGGGCGACGCGGCGAACGACGTCGTGCAGGCGCTCGACGAGGGAGCGGTCGTCGCGTCGATCGGTCCGTCGGCGAGCGAAGCGTTGCGCGAGCACGGCATCCGGCCCGAGATCGAGCCCGAGCACCCGAAGCTCGGCTACCTCGTCGGCGCGATCGCCGAGCAGGCGCCCGTCCTTCTCGCCCGGAAAAGAGCGAAACACTAGGATGCCGGCGATGAGCTCCGCCTTCCTGCGCGCGTGCCGCCGAGAGGCCACGCCGTTCACGCCGGTCTGGCTGATGCGTCAAGCAGGACGGTATCTCCCCGAGTACCGCGCCGTGCGCGAGCGCTTCTCGTTTCTCGAGCTTTGCAAGAACTCCGAAGCGGCCGCGGAGGTGACGGTACAGCCGATCGATCGCCTCGGCGTCGACGCGGCGATCCTCTTCGCGGACATCCTGCTGCCGCTCGAGCCGCTGCAGCTCGGGCTCTCGTTCGCCGCCGGAGACGGGCCGACGCTCGAGCGGCCGATCCGCGCGCCGGAGCAGGTCGCAGAGCTCCCCAAGGTCGACGTGGCGGACGCGCTCTCGTACGTCTTCGAGACCGTCAAGCGCGTGCGGGCGGCGCTCGACGGGCGCGTTCCGCTGATCGGATTCGCCGGCGCGCCGTTCACGCTCGCCTCGTACGCGATCGAGGGCGGGGGCTCGCGCAGCTATCTCGGGACGAAGCGCTTTCTCCTCGAGCACCCGGACGCGTGGGACGACCTGATGGAGAAGCTCGTCGACGTGACGGCGGACTACCTTCGCGGGCAGGCCGAGGCCGGCGCGCAGGCGCTGCAGATCTTCGACAGCTGGGTCGGACACCTCGCTCCCGACGACTATCGAAGCGCGGTTCTGCCGCACATGCGCACGCTCTTCTCGCGGCTCCCGACGGGCGTGCCGGTGATCCACTTCGGGACGGGCACCTCCGGCCTGCTCGAGAGCATGGCCGACGCCGGAGGCGACGTGATCGGGCTCGACTGGCGGATCTCCCTCGACGAAGGATGGCGTCGCATCGGCTTCGACCGCGGCGTCCAGGGGAACCTCGATCCCGCGATCCTGTTCGCGCCGTTTCCGGTGATCCGGGAGAAAGTCCGCGCCCTCCTGGCGAGCGCGAAGCGCCGGCCGGGCCACGTCGCGAACCTCGGACACGGCATCCTGCCCGGCACGCCGGTCGACGGCGTTCGCTGCCTCGTCGACGCCGTACACGAGCTCAGCACCTCGGGTTCGACATGAGTCTGCGCGACCGGCCGCGGATCCTGGTGGTCGGCGCGGGGATCAGCGGCCTCGCCGCGGCACACCGGGTGGTCGAGCTCGCGCCGGAGGTCGAGGTCTCGGTGCTCGAAGCGAGCGATCGCGTCGGCGGCGTGATCTTGACGGAGAACGTGGACGGCTTCGTCCTCGACGTCGGGCCAGACTCCTTCATCACGGAGAAGCCGGAGGCGCTCGCGCTGTGCAAGCGACTCGGCCTCGAAGCGCGCCTCCAGCCGACGCGGGCGCAGTTCCGCCGGACCCTGATCGTGCGCGACGGGAAGCTCCACTCGATGCCCGAAGCGTTCCAGCTCCTGGCGCCCGGTCGCCTCGGTCCGTTTCTGCGCTCGTCCGTGCTTTCGTGGAGCGGACGACTCGCGGCCCTGAAGGACCTCGTTCTGCCGCGCGGCGGACCGCCGGAGAGCGGCGACGAGAGCCTCGCCTCCTTCGTCCGGCGCCGGCTCGGCCAGGAGACGCTCGAGCGCATCGCGCAGCCGATGGTCGGCGGGATCTACACGGCGGATCCGGAGACGCTGTCCCTTCGCTCGACGATGCCGCGCTTCCTCGACATGGAACGCGAGCACCGGAGCGTGATCCTCGCCCTCCTGCGCAAGCGCACGCAGACGGCCGGAGACGATGCGAGCGGCGCACGCTTCGGGCTCTTCCTCTCGCTGCGCGGCGGCATCGGGGAGCTCGCGGCGACGCTCGCGTCGAAGCTGCCGGCGGGCGCCGTACGACGGAACGCCGCCGTCACGCGCGTCGATCGGTGTGGGGACGACGGCTGGACCGTCGAGCTCGCGAGCGGTGCCGTGGAGACGGCCGAAGCGGTGATCCTCGCGACGCCCGCGCCGCGGACAGCAAAGATCCTCTCCGCGCTCGATCCGACGCTCTCGGCCCGCCTCGCGGAGATTGACTACGCCTCGACGGCGATCGTCTCGCTCGCCTTCCGGCTCGAGGACGTGCCGTCGCCTCCGAAGGCCTTCGGCGTCGTCGTCCCGTTCGTCGAGGGGCGAAGCATCATCGCGGCGTCGTTCTCGAGCGTCAAGTATGAGGGACGCGCGCCGGAGAATCGACTCCTCGTCCGCACGTTCGTCGGCGGAGCGCTCCAGCCGGAGCTCCTCGAGCGCGACGACGCGAATCTCCTGCGCCTGGTACGCTCCGAGCTCCGCGATCTCCTCGGCATCCGCGGCGAGCCCGTGTTCGAGCGTGTCCACCGATGGCCCGCTTCGATGCCGCAGTATCGGGTCGGACACGGAGCGCGTGTCACGCAGATCGAGAAGCTCGCCCTGCTCCACCCGGGGCTTGCGCTCGCGGGCAACGCTTACCATGGTGTGGGTCTCGCGGACTGCGTCCGGAGCGGCGAAAGCGCGGGGGAGCGAGCGCTCGCTCACGTGCGCTCGAGTCACGAGACGGCCCTGCGCGCGAGTCACACCGGAACATGAAGGGCTTCATCACGATCGAGGGCGTCGAGGGCGCGGGGAAGACCACCCAGGCCGCTCGCCTCGCCGACGCGCTGCGCCGCGACGGGCACGACGTCGTCCTGACGCGGGAGCCGGGCGGGACGGAGCTCGGCCGGAGCCTGCGGCAGCTCCTTCTCGACGAAGCGTCGCCGGCGCCGACGCCGCAGACGGAGCTGCTCCTCTATCTCGCCGACCGGGCGGAGCACGTCGAGCGGCTGATCCGTCCGGCGCTCGAGCGCGGTGCCGTCGTGATCGCCGACCGCTTCTCCGATTCGATGATCGCCTACCAGGGACACGGCCGCGGGGTGCCGATCGAGACCGTCCGGAGCCTCGACGCGTTCGCTCGTGCCGGCATCGCCCCGTCGCTGACGTTTCTTCTCGACCTCTCGCCGGAGGAGGGTCTCGAGCGCGTGCGCGCGAGTCGCACCGCAGATCGCCTCGAGAGCGAGGACCTCGACTTCCATCGGCGCGTGCGCGCCGGGTTTCGCGCGATCGCGAAGAAGGACACGGATCGCGTCGTCCTCCTGGACGCGAGCGAGGACGTAACCTCTCTCGCACATCGGATCGTCGAGGTCGCGCGCCGCCATCTCGGGGCGCCGCGGTGAGCTTCGCCGCGATCCGAGGGCAGACCCGCGCCGTCGATGCACTGCGCCGTGCCCTCGCTCGCGGTCGCCTGCCCCACGCGCTGATCTTCGCCGGACCGGCCGGAGTCGGGAAGCGCGCGACGGCCTACGCGCTCGCCGCGGCGGCGCTTTGCACGGAGCAGCCCGGCGTCGGCTGTGGACGCTGCGAGGACTGCCGTCTCGTCGCGGCCGGGACGCATCCCGATCTCGTCGTCGAGGACCTCGAGCGCGCCCGCGCGGAGCGGCCGACCGCGATGCTGCTCTCGATCGAGCAGGCACGCCGCGTGCGCTCGCACCTCGCGATGCGCGCGGTACGCGGCGGGCGGAAGATCGCGATCATCGATCAAGCCGAGCGCCTCACCGTCGACGCGCAGAACGCCCTCCTGAAGACGCTCGAGGAGCCGCCGGGTCGTGCGACTCTCGTGCTGATCGCGACGAACGCGGACGCCCTCCTCGCGACGATCCGGTCACGCTGCCAGCGGCTTCTCTTCGCGCCGCTCGAGCCGGACCTCCTCCGCGAGCTCCTCGAAGCGGAGGGCATCGATCCGGAGCTCGCCGGACGCGCCGTCGCCCTCGCCGAGGGCAGCCTCGATCGAGCGCGCACGCTCGCCGACGAGGAAGGGCTCGCGCAGGCGGACGAGCTTCGCGCGAAGCTCGATCGCCTCCGGAAGATGCGCCTCGTCGACGTGCTCGATCTCGCCGGGGAGCTCGCCGGGCCCCGGGGCGAGAAGGGCCGCGCGCAGCAGGAGGTGAACGTCGCGACCGTCCTTTCCTGGTGCCGCGCGGAGCTCGCGCGCGCCGCCGCAGACGCGGCGGCCGCCACGGACCCGGACGACGTCCACGAGCGTCTCGAAGCCGTGCGTGCCGCGCTTCGGCGGGCGGAGCGCTCGTATGCTACGAGCCGGGAGCTCGAGAGGAATGCGAACGTCCATCTCGCCTGGGACCGACTTCTCCTCGAGCTTCGCGAATGAGCTCGACGAAGGCTGCTTGATCCGCGCGTGAACATGGACCCGACGCTGCCCGAAAGTCCCGCCGCAGAAAGCGCTCCTCGCGTCGTGGAGGCGCCGCGCGACGTCGTCGACGTCCGCTTCCGCGTTCCCGGTCGGGCGCGCTCGTACGACGCACGCGGAGTCGACGTCTCCGCACGGGACCTCGTCGTCGTGGAGACGGATCGAGGGCCCGAGCTCGGAGAGGTCATGGCCGCGCCGCGGGCGCGCTGGCCCGACGAGGAGAAGTCGAAGCTTCCACGCGTCCTGCGCCGCGCGGACGCGAACGATCTTCGCCGCGCCGACCACAACCGCCGTCAGGAGGATTCCGCACGGCGTATCTTCCTGGAGCGCAGCAAGGAGCTCGGCGCCGGCACGAAGCTGATCCGCGTCGACTTCCGCTTCGACGGCGGCAAAGCGGTTTTCTACTTCATCGGACCCGAGCGCTTCGACGCGAGAGGGCTCGCGCGCGACCTCTCGCAGAAGATGCACACGCGCGTCGAGATGCGCCAGCTCGGCCCGCGCGACGAGACGCGCGTGATCGGCGGGATCGGACCGTGCGGCCGCGAGCTCTGCTGCTCGAGCTGGCTTCGCGAGTTCGGGCCGGTGTCGATCAAGATGGCGAAGGCGCAGGACCTCTCGCTCAACCCATCGAAGCTCGCGGGGATGTGCGGGCGTCTGAAGTGCTGCCTGCGGTACGAGTACGACACGTACCTCGCGCTGCGTCGCGCGCTGCCGCGCGTCGGGAAGCGCGTGCAGACGATCAAGGGGAACGGGGTCGTCGTGCAGCAGATCCTGCTGAAGCAGATCGTGCGCGTCGAGCGCGAGGAGGACGGCGAGGTCGTCGAGTGCACGCTCGAGGATCTCGTCGAGAAACGCGCCGAGGACGTGCAGACCGCCGAGGACGTGCAGACCGCCGAGGAAGCGCAGACCGCCGAGGAAGCGCAGACCGCCGAGGAAGCGCCCGACGCGGAGCGTCCCGACGACACCTCCGACGGCGAGGCCGAGTGAGTACCTCCGGATGCCGACCCGCGCCTACATCACCACGCCGCTCTACTACGTGAACGCCGAACCCCACGTCGGATCGACGTACACGAACGTCGTCGCGGACACGGTCGCGCGCTTCTACCGCCAGCGCGGCGTCCCGACGATGTTGCAAACCGGCACCGACGAGCACGGCGAGAAGATCGCGCAGGCCGCGGAAGCCGCCGGGATGACGCCGAAGGCGTTCGTCGACCAGGTGAGCGCGAAGTTCCAGGGGACGTGGGACTCGGTCGGGATCCGCTACGACCACTTCCTCCGCACGTCCGACCCCGACCACGTCCGCTTCGTGCAGGAAGTCCTCGCGCGCCTGTACGAGCAGGGCGACATCTACTTCGGCTCGTACGAGGGCCTCTACTGCGTCGGCTGCGAGCGCTTGTACACGGAGAAGGAGCTCGAGAGCGGGCTTTGCCCGCTGCACCAGACGCCGCCGACGAAAATCTCCGAGGCGAACTACTTCTTCCGGATGGCGAAGTACCAGGAGCAGACGCGCCGCCACATCGAGACGACGCCGGGCTTCATCCACCCCGAAGGGTACCGCAACGAGGCGCTCGCGATGCTGCGCGAGGACCTCGGCGACCTCTGCATCTCGCGTCCGAAGGAGCGCCTGCAGTGGGGCATCGAGCTGCCGTTCGACGCCGGCTACGTCACGTACGTCTGGTTCGACGCGCTCCTGAACTACGTCAGCGGCCCGAAGGCGCTCGGCCGTCTCGACGAGCTCTGGCCCGCGACGCTGCACCTGATCGGCAAGGACATCCTGAAGCCGCACGCGGTCTTCTGGCCGACGATGCTGATCGCCGCCGGATATCCGCTCTACGAGCGGCTCGGCGTGCACGGCTACTGGTCGAGCGGTGGGCACAAGATGTCGAAGAGCCTCGGCAACGTCGTGCAGCCGCTCGCGATCCGCGACGCGTACGGCATGGACGCGCTCCGCTACTTCCTCTTGCGCGAGATGGTGTTCGGGCACGATGCGGACTTCACGGAGCAGGCGCTCGTGACGCGATTGAACGCCGACCTCGCGAACGGTCTCGGCAACCTCGTGAGCCGGACGCTCGCGATGAACGAGAAGTACTTCGAGTCGCGCGTGCAGGCGCCGAGGCCCGCGGATCCGGCGGACGAAGCGCTCGCCGCGGCGTTCGCGCGCGCGCGGCGCGAGCTCGACGAGCACGTCGGCGAGCTCGCCTTCCATCGCGGGCTCGAGGCGGTCTGGCGCGCGATCGACGCGGCGAACAAGTACGTGGCGGACCAGGCGCCGTTCAAGCTCGTCAAGGACGAAGCCCAGCGTCCGCGCGTCGGTGCGATCCTGCACAACTGCCTCGAAGCGCTCCGCTCCGCGGCGCAGCTCCTCGCGCCGTTCCTGCCCGACTCGGCGGAGCGGATCCGCGAAGCGCTCGGGCTTTCGCCGGAGCGGTTCGCCGACCTCGACCTTGCCTGGGGCGAGGCGTTTCCGGAGGGTCACGCGATCTCCAGTGCGATCAACCTGTTCCCGCGCGTGGAAACGGCCGCCGGAGCGAAGCAGGCACCTCGCTAGCCTGCATTTCTCACCAGATCCCTACTGCGGCGGCCGATAGCACCGAATCTTCGCGAGCTTCTCCCTCCGGGCTCCTCGACGTACTGTTCAAGTACGCCTGCGTCGCCCTCCGGTCCGAGGCTCGCGAATCTTCGGCACTCTCGACCGCCTCGCGACGTGATCTGGTGAGAAATGCAGGCTAGGAGAGCGGCTCGAACGCGACGACTCGGTCGAAGCCGGGCGTTCGCGACTCCCGTCCGCCCTCCTCGACGACGAGGGCCTCCACGCGCGGGATCGTCGCGAGAAGGGCCAATCCCTTCTCAACCCCGAGCACGAGAAGCGCCTTGCTGAGCGCCTCGGCCTGCGTCGCTTCGGGCGAGACGACGAAAACGAGAGCCTCGCGCTCGAGAGGACGGCCGCTCCGTGGATCGACGACGTGGCCAAGGCGACGACCTTCGATCTGGAAGCTGCTGCCGAAGGTGGCCGACACCGAAGCAGCATGATCGCGGAGCGAAGCAACGCCGACGACGGGGCCGTCCGGTCGACGGAGGAGGACCCGCCAGCCGTCGCCCTCCGGAGCGGATCCCATCGCGAGGAGGCTGCTCCGCCCGAAGTCGATCAGCGCGCTCCGAACGCCCGCGCGCCTGAGGCGTTCCGCCATCCGATCGACCGCGAAGCCCTTGCCGATCCCGCCGAGGTCGAGCGCCATGCCCGCACGCGCGAGACGAACCGCACCGTGCTCGCCGAATTCGATCTTGTCGCTGCCGACGAGCGCGAGGGCCTCGCGCAGCTCCGCGGAATCCGGCTCGCGTCCGGCGCTTCCGGTCTCCCGCCAGAGCGTCATGAGCGGACCGACGCTCACGTCGAAGGCACCGCCGGTGCGACGCCACCAGACGACCGACTCATCGAGGACGCGGTGGAGATCCGGAGGGATCTCGCGCGCGGGCCCGCCGGCGGATCGATTCAGTCGGATCAGTGGGCCGTCCGCCGCCCAGGTCGTCAGCTCGGCGTCGAGAGCGGTTGCGATCGCGTAGACCTCGCGAGCGCGGTCCGCCGCACTCGGGGCGCAGATCGTCGTCTCGAGGACCGTCCCCATGACGTAGCGCCCGTCGCGACGGCATGCAGGTTCGGCGGCGACCTCCGGCGCGCGAGCGAGGCAAAGGAGAACGAGAACCGCCGCGCGAGGCGCGAGCGAAGCGCGTCTACTCGTCGTCCTCTTCATCGCCGTCGTCCGAAAAGCCGGCGTAGGCCGCATTCGAACCGCGGAAGACCGCCCAGAGGCACGTGACGACGAGCGCCGCGAGCGAGATCTCCAGCAGGAGGAAGCCCGCGACCTTGACGATGGCGAATGCCGGGCTGACGAAACGCACGAGCCAGCCGGCTCCCTCGTCGAGAAGCGCCGCGAAGAACGGGACGATCACGAAAATCGCCTTGACGTTCCAGGAGAGCGGCACGAACAGCATCAGGTGCGTCAGGGTCATCAAGAGGAGACCCATCGCGAAGAGGTGGAAGTGGGAGATCTCCACCATCCCCTGGAAGCTCCGCGGCTGCAGGAAGCGCTCTTCGGATCCGAGGTAGTAATCGACGACCGAGGACGGCGAGAGGCCCATCTTCTGGAAGTAGAGGACGGCGTTCGTCACCCAGAGGAGCGCGACGTACACCACGAAGAGCACGACGATCACCTGCAAGAGGCGGTTTCGGGTGAACTCTCCGGAGACGACGAAGCGCACGCTACTCCTCGGACTTCGGCGCTTCTTTCACGAGGACCTCCCAGAGCGCCAGCGACCGGCGGACCGCGGAGGTCACCGCGTGCGACGTCAAGGTCGAGCCGGCGATCCCCTGGATGTCGCGATTGATCCGTAGGCCGGGCTCGAGCTTCCGGCCGTCGAACTGCTCGAGCCAGCGCCTCGGCGCCTCGTACTCGGGAGGCTCGTAGAAAGCGGCGATCAGGATGCGCTCCACCTCGCCGCTCGGCGACACGACGATCACGAGCGTCTCGGGAAGAGTGCGGACCTCGTGTGTATCGAGGAAGACGTAGCCGAGGAGCTGATCGCCTTTCCGTGCGACGTGGATCGTGACCAGTGCGGAGTCGAGGGGCGCGCCCCCGCGGTCCTCGATCTGCTTCTTCTGCTCGTCGGTCAGGTAGAATCGCTTCGCCTCGATCTCCGCGTCCGGGAACGCTTCGCGAAGAGCCTCGGCCTTGCCGTAGTAGACCGCGGCTCCGGCGCTACTGGCGAGGAAGACGAAGAAGGCGAGAAGCAGAGCGACAGCCGAGAACCACGCACGCCCGAAGCGCGAAACGAATCGACCTACGCGCTCAGAAGACGAAGCCCAGGCCAAAGTCCACCGTGTCGGCTTTTTCGCCGGTGACCGGATTCCAATCACGGTAGTCGGCCTTCAACACGACCTGCGGAATGGGTTTGTAGTTGACACCGATCGTCCAGATCCGGTCTTCGAAGAAGTCGTTCGGCTGGAAGTCCTCGCCCGACGGCGTGCGGAGCTGCGTGTTGTTGTACTCGTAGCGGAAGAACGGCAGGAACTGCTGCTCCGTGTCTTCCAGAACCCACTGCAGGACGTCGTAGCCGACCTCGACGTACATGCCGAGCATCTCGCTGGCAATCGTATCGGAGCTGCCGATCTCGCCGAGCTCGCGCAGAGCTTCGGTGAGTTGTTTCGAGTCGCCGAGCCAGGCCATTGCGACCTCGCCGCGCGCTTCGAGACCGCGCCAGCGGTATTGCCCGTGCGCTTCCCAGATCGTCGTCAGCGTTCCCGGGATCGCGACGCCCTCGCCCGACTCGCTCTCGATGGTCTGCCCCTGTCCCGAGTTGCCCGAGTACACCGACGTGCCGACGAGCAGCCCCTCCGTCGGCTCGTAGTCGGCGCGGCCGATGAAGGCCCAGTCGTTCGCGAGCGCGCGGCTGCCCTTCTGCCGCCCACCACGAAGTCCGGCGGGGCGGAAGCCGACCGCGTTGAAACCGTCGTAGGCGTAGAGCCGGTACTCGAAGCCGGGGAACGGCTCGCCGAAGAGACCGCCGCCGACTTCGCGCCAGGTCGACGGAATGATCGTCTGGTCGACCAGTGGGCGGTCGACGCCGAAGAACGCGACCGGCTCGTGCACCTCGTTGATGATGCCCATCGGCGCCAGGACGAGGCCGCTGCGTACGTTGACGTAGTCGCGCAGGAAGAAGTCGATGTAGGCGAACTCGACCTCGACCTCGCCGCCGCTTCCCTGCGTGATCGTCGGATCGGTCGCGCCATGCTCGAACTCGAGCTCGGAGTTGAAGACGATCCAGTCGTTGAACTTGTAGCCCGTGTAGAGAATGAGGCGCTGCATGTCGGTGCGCGCCTGGTCCACCGTCACCCCACCGGCCGTCTGAACCTTCTCGCTCGTCGGAACGCGGAAGACGACCTCCCCGTAGCCGCCGATCGAGAGACCGCGTTCGCGGCCGTACACCTTCGCCGCGGCTGGCGCGAGCCCGTACTTGCCCTCGAGCTTCATCTCCTCAGGGATCGTCAGGCTCGACTTCAGCGTGTCGATCGCCTCGGCGACGACGTCGGTCTTCCGCTCCTGCTCCTGCTGCGCCTTCTTGGTGGCTTCCTGTGCGCGCTTCGCTTCCTCGCGCTCGCGGTCCGCCTCCTTGCGCAGGTTCTGAAGCTCCTGCTGCATCTGCTGGAGCTGGGTTTCGAGAAGGCGGATTCGTTCCTCGGTGCCGGCAGCGCCGGCCGGCGCGGTCACCGAAACGATCCCGAAGAGCGCGAGGCTCGCAGCCAGCAGAAAACGCACCCTTAGAATGCTCCTTTTCGGCGCACCGCCGGCGAGCTCCGGCCCGCGGGGACCGAGCTCATTCCCGCCGGCGGGATTCCGCCGGAGAACCGAGGCCGCGCCGCCGGGCTCGTTGCCAGTGTGGGGATGCCGGACGGCTCGATTTCGCGCCAGCTCCGATCCGCCGGCCACGGCAGGAGGACGCCCCGCTCGCACCGGCGGCACTTCAGCTCGACGCCGTCGTCACACAGCCGCGCCAGCAGGCTGCCGCAGGGGCAGCGCGCCTCGCCGGCGTCGGGGGACGGTGCGCCCGCTTGGGCTTCGGCAGTTCGCGAAGGGCTCATCGGCTTCTCGAGGTCGGGTGAAATTGAAAATCATTTTCAGATGGAGGTGTCAAGGCCGGACACGGCCCATTCGATCCGTCGGCGCAGGCGCGCCGCGGCCTTCGCGACATTCGCGGCAGATGCCGTAGAGCTCGAGGCGGTGATGCGCCAGAACGAAGCCGAGGCGCGCGGCGATCTCCTCCTGGAGCTGCTCGAGCGAGTCGTCCGAGAACTCGACGATCCGACCGCAACGGTCGCAGATCACGTGGTCGTGATGCTCTTCCTCACGGTCCGCGTTCTCGTAACGGGTTTGACCGTCCGCGAAGTGCTGCTCGTCGGCGAGCTCGCACTCTTTCAGCAGCTTGATCGTCCGGTACACGGTCGCGTACCCGACGCGCGGATTGACCTTCCGCACCTCTCGATAGAGGTCGTCGATGCTCATGTGCCGATGCGAAGCGAAGAAGGCCCGCGCGATGTCGTCGCGCTGCGCGGTCGATTTGAGACCCTTCTCCTTGAGCGCCCGGCGGAAAACGGCGAATCGCTCCGCGCGAGTCTGCATTCTTGCCGGTTAAAGGCGGCGGCAGCGCTTGTCAACGCGCGGCGCTGACCCTCACCCGGTCTGCCCGGGTCGGAGGAGGCGCGTGACCTCGTCCGAAAGCGGCACGGCCGCCAGGTCCCGCTTCGACAGGGCGGCGACGAGGAGGTCGATCTGGACGTCGGCCGACAGGCCCGACTCCAGGAGGAGGATCTCCTGCTCCTGGAAACGGCAAAGCCCGCTGTGCACTTGATAGCCGACGTCGCGAAGAAGCCGCTCGCGCCGTACGCGGATCCCGACCACTTCCGCCGCGGTACGAAGCTCCTCGATCACGCCCTCGAGCTTCTCGTCACGCGCCGAGGGTCGCTTGCGGCGCGGCGACGCTGGAGCCGGCGGACGTTTGCGCAGGCTGCTCCTTGTGGCTCTCGCCATGACGTCGGGGTACTATTGCGAGGGACGAGCGCCTTGTAAAGAGCCGAGAAACGCGACAAGAGCGGGCCGGCGAACTTCGTTCGCGACGGACGGTCCTCCTTCCGGATTCCGCGCTGCACTCGAGAGCGGAGGTCACCATGATCAAGAGAATCATCGTGGGCGTCGACGGGTCCGAGCATTCCCGGAGCGCGCTCCGTTACGCGATCTGGCTCTCTCGGAACCTCGGCGCGACCCTCACGGGGCTCCACGTCGTCGACATCGTCTCGATCGAGGGATCGTTCTTCCACGACATCTCCGGCTCGCTCGGCTTCGAGCCGTACCTCGACTTCACCTCGAAGATGCGCGAGGCGCTCCAGGAGCGGGGCGCATCCCTCCTCGAGGAGTTCACGTCGACCTGTCGGGCGGAGGGTGTCCAGTCGGAGACGGCTCTGCAGATCGGCATCGTCCCGAGCGAGATCTGCGAGCGCGCGCGCGAAGCCGACCTCGTCGTCCTCGGCAACCGCGGCGTCAACCAACGATTCACCACGGGCCTGCTCGGCGGTGTGACGGAGAGCGTGACACGCCAGTGCCCGAAGCCGGTGCTCGTGACGCCACTCGAGTTCCAGTCGCCGCGGCGCCCGGTTCTCGCCTACGACGGGAGCCAGCGCGCGAGCGCCGCGATGCACGTCGCGGCGGAAGTCTGCACGGAGCTGAAGCTTCCGCTCGCCGTTCTCACGGTCTGCCGGGATCGGGACCAGGGCGAGCGCACGCTGGATCAGGCGCGTCGCTATCTCGCGTCCTACTCCCTGGAGACGACGACTTCCGTCGCCGAGGGACACGCGTACGAGACGATCCCGGCGTGGATCCGCGACAAGGGCTACGACCTCGTGTTCATGGGCTCGCACGGGCACGGCCGCATGATCGAGCTCGTCCTCGGCAGCACGACCGAGTACGTGCTCCGGAACGTGCCCTGCCCCGTCTTCCTCAGCCGTTGACCGAGGGAAGTTGCCGCTCAGCGGCCCTCTTGGGAGGAGCGACCCGGCGGTTCGGATTCGGCGGAGTTCCCGCGATTCGGTCGCGCGTCGCCGCGGTCGGCTCGGGCGAGGAGGTTCCGCAGGCGACCCTCGATCTCCTTCAAGCCGGTCTCGAGACGCTCGACCTCGGGTCCGATGCCCGGGACGCTGCGCAGCTTGTTGACCGAGTCCTTCAGACCACGGTCGACCCGCTTCTGCAGGTCGTCGATCCGGCGGCGCGAGTTCTCGATCATGTCGTCGATGATCGCCGCCGGCGAGCCGCCTTCCTTCCGTCCTCCGCGCGCGCCCGGAACGAGCTCCGACACGCGACGCTCTGCCTTCTCCCGGATCTCGCCGAACGCCTCGATGCCGCGGTGGGTCACGTCGGCGAGGGCGTCGCCGCCGTAGCGAACGAGCTCCTGCAGGACCGGCAAGGACAGAAAGCTCTTCTTCTTGCGCTCGTCCTCGAGGATGATCTGGGCGAACGTGACGGCGGTCAGGTCTTCACTGGTCTCGTTGTCGGTGACCTCGACCTCGTCGCCCCGCCGAACGAAGGCAGCGACGTCGTCGAGTGCGACGTAACGGCTGCTCGTGGTGTCGTACAGCTTGCGGTTTGCGTACCGCTTCACGACGCGTCGCATTGCTCCGGTGGGTAACACCCCCTCCAGAAGCGAGCAAGCGAGTTCTTTCGCCGGGCTGACCGCTCGACGGACAGATCGGCGCGAGTGCCGGCTTCCGAGCGTACCGTACGAAATTGTTCACTGACGCGAGGGCCAGCTCGCGCGAAAGAGCGGCGCGAACTCTGCGCTTTCCGGCCCGGGCGTCGAGACGGGACACGATCCCGACCCCGCGACTTACGGCTTTGAACATCGCTGTACAAAGACCGTCAGGAAAATGTCGCTCCCGGTCGGGCCGGAAGCCGCGTCGGTGAGCGCCCTCCCCACCCTCTCTACCCGTGAAAGCCCTGATTTCGCGCGGCTTCGTCGTCGTCGCGGACCGCGAGACGGCCTTCTCGCGGAGCCCTGGCGACATCCTTGCTTGAACCGAGACGGTTCGCCGCGTCATCCCCGATCCCGAATGCATCAGAGAGCAGACACGAGAGGAGGCCCACCCGTGACTCGGACGGTCCGCGACATTCCAACGAAGAGCTCGTACTCCGCGTCCCCCGGCTACATGGGGCTGGTCGGCGCGCACGAATCCATGCGCAGCGTCTTCGAGCTCATCAAGCGCGTCGGGCCGGCTCACACCGCCGTCCTGGTCACCGGCGAGAGCGGCACTGGCAAGGAGCTGGTCGCGCGAGCGCTGCACGACCTGTCGCGGCGGAAGTCGCGCGCGTTCGTCCCGGTCCACTGCGGCGCGATCCCCGAGGATCTCCTCGAGAGCGAGCTCTTCGGGCACGTGAAGGGTGCCTTCACCGGCGCCCTCGCACAGCGCACCGGGCGGTTCCAGCTCGCCAACGGCGGCAGCATTTTCCTCGACGAGATCGGGGAGATGAGCCCCCGGTTCCAGGTGAAGCTCCTCCGCGTGCTGGAAGACGGCTCCTTCGAGCCGGTCGGCTCGACGGCGACGCTGCACACCGACGTCCGGGTGATCGCCGCGACGCACCGGAACCTCCGGGCGATGGCCCGCGAGGGCGACTTCCGGGAAGACCTCCTCTACCGCCTCGACGTCGTCGAGATCGCCCTGCCCGCCCTCCGCGACCGGCGCGAGGACATCCCGATCATCGCCGAGTCCTTCCTCGCTCGCCTGCACGAGTCGCGCGGGCTGCCGCACTGCACGCTGTCGGAGGAGACCCGGCGGATCCTGATGGCCTACGACTGGCCGGGAAACGTGCGGGAGCTGCGGAACGTCCTCGAGCGGGCGGCGGTTCTCGCCGCGGTGCCGGGAGTCCTGACGCCCGACGACCTCCCGAGCTCTCTCGGAGGCGGCAAGGCGGCGGTCGCGCGTCCCGTCGTGTCGGCGATCGCCGCGGAATCCGGCAGGCCCTGGGACTTCGGCCCCGAGGGCGCCGACTTCTACGGCGAGCTCGAGAGCTTCGAGCGCCGCATGATCAATCGGGCGCTGCAGCTCGCGGGCGGGAGCAAGCGCGAGGCGGCTCGCCTCCTCCAGGTGAACCGCACGACCCTGCTCGAGAAGCTGAAGCGCCGCGGCTGGGAGCTCCGTGGCGGGTCGCTCGAGCCACATCTTCCGGTGACCCCCAGCGCCTGGGCGGGGCTGCGACCCGGTCCGGTGGGCATGGCGCCCGGCGGAGAGATGGTCGAGCAGCGGCGCACCGCCTACGCGGCCGGGGGCAGGTGAGCCTGCCCACGCCCGATTCGTGGGGCCTCCGCTGTAAGAATCCGTCCGGGCGGGCCGTCCTTCGGCAGAGCCATGGGCTCGCCGTCGCCGAGACGGGAGGCGCTTGGGCCCGGAAACGGGCTCGGAGAGGGGCGTTTTTCGCGCTGGGCGTAGGGCGATCCGGTTGTAATGAGCTGGTGGAGTTGCTAGGACACAGCGGTCTTGTCGAGGGGAGAGCGGGCGGACTCGACCCAGGGGGTACCGAGGGGGGACGTGCTCCAGCACGCTCCTGCTGGGGTACGAATTCGCAAGCAGGACAATTTCTTCTGCCTAACCAAAAATGAGGAAATCTCTTGGGTGGCGTTCCCGAGGGACCCCGAAGGGGATCCCTGTCGGGAAGAAAGGAGCTGAGAACGTGAAGCGAGAGAGGAGTCGGTTGGTCGCGCTGGCCACGCTGGCCGTGAGCGGCGCGATGGTTCTGGGGCTGAGCGGGACGGCCTCCGCCATCTTCGATAACGAGGACGGCTATTCGTACACGCAGCCGGGCGCAGAGCTCGTGATGCCGTACGACACGACGGACAACGATCTGATCCCGCCGGGCCCGGCGCGGGTCTCCTTCCTGACGGCCAGCAACATCAGCGACCGCGACGTCACGACTCACTGGATCTTCTGGAACGATTCCTGTGACGAGGAAGTCAACTTCTCGATCTGCTTGACGGAGAACGACACGGTCGTCG
>VGTG01000065.1 GCA_016874795.1 Deltaproteobacteria bacterium
CGCGATCATGCCGAGGAGCGAGCTCTTCCCGACGCCCGAGCCTGCGAAGATTCCCATGCGCTGGCCGCGCCCGCAGGTGAGGAGCGCGTCGAGGGCGCGGACTCCGAGCTGCAGCGGCTCGCGGATGGGCCGTCGCTCGAGCGGATTGATCGGCCGGCCCTGCAGGGCGACCTGACGTCGCAGCAGCAGCGGTCCACCGCCGTCGAGCGGGACGCCGAGCCCGTCGATCACCCGTCCGAGCATCTCCTCGCCGACGTTCACGTACTGCCGTTCCCGATCGACGACGATGCGGTTGCCCGGCTCGATTCCGCCGACGTCGCCGAGCGGCATCAGCAGCACGCGGTTCCGCCGGAAGCCGACGACCTCCGCGGGAACCGCGCCGCGTCCCTTGCGACGCTCGATCGAGCAAAGACCGCCGACCGGAAGGCCCGGTCCGTTTCCCTCGATGACGAGACCGATGACGTCGGTGACGCGTCCGCTCAAGCGGATCGGGTCGACGGTGCGCAGCCGGTCGAGGGCGCCGGTGAAGTCGAGCTCGGTCACGCGGGCTCCGTCAGGGCGGTGCGGATCGTCGTGATCTGGCTGTCGATGCCGAGATCGAGATCTCCGTAGGACGTCTCGACGATGCAGCCGTTCGCGGGCAGGGTCGGATCCTCGAGAAGCTCGAGCTCCTTGACGCCGTCGAGCTCGGCGCGCAGCTCGCCGAGATGCTCGCGCAGGTACGCGTGGAGGTGCGGCGCGACGCGCATGCGGATCGAGTCGCGGTCGAGAGCACGCTGCACGCCGTCGCGGATGATGCTCATCCAGTGCTCGGGATGCTGCTCGAGCTGGCGGTCGACGACCTTGCGCGCCACCTCGAGCGCCAGATCGAGAAGCTCGCCGTGGTAGCGCTCGAGAAGGCTGCGGCGGAACCGGACGAGCTCGCGGATCGCTTCGCCGAGCCCGTGCACGAGCTGCTGCAGCTCGGCCTCGGCTTCGGCGCGTCCGGAGGCAACGCCTTCCGCGCGAGCGGCCTGGACGTCCGCAGCATGCGCGAGCTCCTCCGCGCTCGGCGACGTGTCGACTCCCGCGGGTGCCGGAGGAACGTCGAGTCGGCGAAACGGGCCTCCGCGAGGCGTGTCGAGCGTGGCCTCGACCTCGAGCGGAGCGAACGGGCCTCCCGAAGCCGAGGCAGGCCGGAGAGGCTCAAACGAGGACATCGCCCGTTCCGCCTCCGGCGACCACGACCTTGCCCGCCGCCTGAAGCTCGCGCAGGATCGCGACGATCCGTCCTTGCGCCGCCTCGACCTCGCTCAGCCGTACGGGGCCCATCGACGCGAGATCTTCGGCGAGGATCTCGGCGGCACGGCTCGAGAGGTTCGAGAAGATCTTCTCGCTGAGCTCGGGCGGCGTGATCTTGAGGGCGTAGAGCAGGTCTTCGCGCGGGACTTCCTTCAGGAGGGTCTGTAGGCTCCGCGTGTCGATCTTCAAGCAATCCGCGAACGTGAACGTGAGCGCGCGGATGCGATCGCAGAGGCTTCCGTCGCGCTCCTCGATCGTCGCGAGGATCCGCTCCTGGACGTCTCCCTCGAGCCGATTGATGAGCCCGGCGGCCGCGCGCACGCCGCCGATCTGCGCGCCCGGCGCTCGGGAGAGACGCTGGAGCTGCGATGCGAGGACCGATCCGATCTCGCGGTGCAAGGCTGCCGGAACGGTGTCGAGGCGCGCCATGCGCTCGACGATCTCGACCTGAAAGGACTCGGACAGGCGCGCGACGGTCTGGCTCGCGCGCTGCGAGTCGAGATGCGCCAGGATCAGCGCGGCGACCTGTGGATGCTCGGCTTCGAGCACGCTCGCGAGCCCGGCCGGTGCGACGCCGGCGAGCGCCTCGGCGAGGCCCGTGTCCTCGTCGACGGCGAGCTCGAGCTCGGCGAGCGCCGCGGCCTGCTGGTTCGGATCCGCGGACTGCAAGCTCGTGGTGCGCGTGAGGAGCGTCTTCGCGAACTGCTTGCCGTCGATCGCGAGGATCGGGCTGGTCTTCAAAGACTCGACGAACTCCTGATTGACCAGATCCATGCGTTCCGAGTCGATGCTGCGCACGCGCGCGACGGCCTTGACGAGACGCCGCACTTCGTCGTCGCCGAGGTGCCGCATGACGTCGCTCGCGGCTTCGGGCCCGAGGGAGAGCAGGAGGACGGCAGCCTTCTCGGATCCGCTCAGGGCGGCGGGTTCCTTCTCCTTCGTCATCGCTTCACTGCTTCTGATCCGCTTCCACCCACTGGCGGATCACCATCGCGGTCTGCTGGGGATGGCTTCGTGCGAGCTCGCCGAGGCCCTGCGAGCCGTCGCTCGGGGCCGGCAGCGCAGCTTGCTCCACGGCGGCCATCAGCTCGTGCTGCGGTGCCGGCGTGAAGCGGACCATCGCGAGGAGGAACGGCCGCACGACACGAAGAACGAGGAACATCGCCAGCCCCACGGCGACGAGCCGCCAGCCCACGTCGGACCAGTCCCCGAGGTTCACGAGGCTCGCGAGCCAAACGGGTGCCTCCGGGTCGAGGATCTGCCGGCCCTCGAACGGCGCGCTGACGATCTCGATCTGATCCCCGCGCTCCTCGTTGAAGCCGACGACGCGCTTGACGAGCTCCCTGTAGCGGTCGAGCTCTTCCGCGGGACGGGGCACGAACTCCTGGTTCTCCCCTTCACCGCGCTGCACGCCGTCGATGAGGACGGCGACCGAGATGCTCTGGATGTCGCCCATGGGCTCCACGCGGCGGCTGGTGACGCGGCTCACCTCGTAGCTCAAGGTCGAATCCTCGTGCTGCGCGCTCGGATTCTCCACGGTGCCGGAAGAGGGCTCGTTCGTGAGCGCCGCACCGACGCTGGGCGCTCCGGAGGCGGAGGCCGTCTGGTTCGTCTCGATGTTGCGTCTCTCGGTCTTGAGCGCCGTCCGATCGGGATCGACGATCTCCTCGGTGCGCTCGACGTGCGCGAAGTCGATCGCCGCCGTTACGCGGGCGACCGCGTGGCCGGGTCCGAGCGTCCGCTCGAGCATACTCTCGATGCGGTCCGAGTAGGCCTGCTCGATCTCGGTCTGATACGCGCGCATGGCGTCGGCGGGACCGCGCTCGCGGGACTGCGCACGGTCGAGCGACAGCACGTCACCGTTGACGTCGACGATGGTGACGTCGCTCGGCGCGAGACCCTCGACGCTCGAAGCGACGAGGTTCGCGACGCCGTTCACCTGAGCGGGCGAGAGAGTCCGTCCCGGCCGCAGCTTCAGCACGACTGAAGCGGAAGGGCGACGATCCTCGCTGACGAAGAGCGAGCGCTCGGGCAGGGCGAGATGCACGCGCGCCGCTTCGACCGAGGAAAGGCTGCCGATCGTCCGTGCGAGCTCTCCTTGCAGACCGCGCTGGAAGCCGAGCCGCTGCACGAAGTCCGTCATGCCGAGCGTCTGCTTGTCGAAGATCTCGAAGCCGATCGCGCCTCCCTGCGGAAGGCCGCGTGCGGCCAGCGCCATGCGCGCTTCGTGGAGCGACGACCGGGGCACCTCGATGACGTCGCCCTCGTTGTTGATGCGGTACGGGATGTTCGCGCCGCGCAAGTACTCCACGACGCCGCCGGCATCGCTCGCATCGAGCTTGCTGAAAAGCACCGCGTAGCTGGGACGTTGCACCCAGACCACGAGCGCGACCGAGCCGACGAGAACGGCCGTCGAGACGGCGAGGAACGAGGCGCGCCGTCCCGGAGGAAGCTGCATCAGGAAATCTCGGATCTGAAGGACGACTGTTCGCGCTCGGTCCATGGTTCACCGTGAGAAAGTTTGGAAAGGGAATCGGGTCGGAATCGGTGCTCGGCGTCACACCTGGATGCGCATCACCTCCTGGTACGCCTCGACGATCTTGTTGCGCACTTGCATCATGAGCTTGAACGAGACGGAGGCCTGCTCCATTGCGATCATCGTTTCGTGAACGTTCGTCGCCTCGCCGGTCGCGAGCGCGGTGATCGAAGCGTCCGCCTTGGCCTGCAGGCGGTTGACCTCCGAGATCGAGTCCTTCAGCACCGAGGCGAAGGGCTTGGCGCCCTCCGTCCCTCCTGCGGGAGGAGTGGTCCCGGGTGCGGCGACTTCGCCCGGAGCGCGAATCAGCGTGTCCTGGATCTTCATCGTCAGGCCTGTCCGATCTCGAGCGCGGCCTGGAGGACGCGCTTGGTCGCGTTGACGGCGGCGACGTTCGCCTCGTAGGCGCGCGTCGCGGCCATCAGGTCCACGAGCTCCGTCACGGGATTGACGTTCGGCATCGCGACGTAGCCGTCGTCGTCGGCGTGCGGGTGTCCGGGATCGTAGGATCGACGCGGCGGCTGCTGGTCCTCGACGACGCGCGCCACCCGGACCGACGTCGCTCCCGACTCCTCCGAGCCGAGGACGTGTCCGAAGGGCGAGGGCGCCGACTCGAGGATCACGTCCTGCCGCCGGTAAGGACCGCCGTCCGGCGTGGAGGTGCTCTGTGCGTTGGCGAGGTTGGCGGAGATGACGTCCATGCGCATGCGGTGCGCCGTCAACCCGCTCGCGCTGATGGCGAAGGCCGGTGCGAGTGACATCAGCGCAGCTCCGCGATCGTCTCTCGGAGCCCGGAGTACTTCTTCGCGAGAAGCCGCGAGAGAGTCACGATCTGAAAGGCGTTCTCCGACAAGCGCGTCATCTCCCGGTCGAGGTCGACCGAGTTGCCGTCGGCCTTGACGGACGAGGTCGGGTCGACGAGCGGTGTGGGAGAATCCACCTCTTCACGCACGGCGTCGTCGGCGAAGGCGGCCTGGAGCGCCTCGCGGAAGTCGACGTCGCGAGCGCGGTACCCCGGAGTCTCGACGTTGGCGATGTTCTCCGTGATCAGGTTGTGCCGCGCCTCGTGCATGCCGAGCGCGTCGGCGAGCCCTCTCACGACGGTCCCGAAGATTTGCATCGCGTCCTTCCTCCTCACCGGCGGCGCGTACGCCGCCGACCCGACACCTGAAGACAGCAAACGTCGTTCCCAACCGAGCTGCGCTCGGCAGGCCGGCGCGCCCGATTCGCCGGACGAAACTGGCCGCTCGCACGGCAAGTTCTGCCCAGGTCGTTCTTGCCGCCTCTCACGACGGTCTCTGCTCCATCAGGCCGCTGCTGCGATACTCGGCCAGCTTGTTGCGCAACGTGCGGACGCTGATCCCGAGCATCCGGGCCGCGTGGCTGCGGTTGTTGTTCGTGCGCTGCAGCGTCTCGAAGATGAGCTGGCGCTCGACCTCGTGGACCGTCCGGCCCGCGAGCGAAATCGAGGTCTCCTTCGCGGGCTCGGTCCCGAGGGGATCCTCGTCGATCTGGAGGTCGGCCGCGCCGAGCATGGACCCGCTCGAGAGAAGGACCGCGCGCTCGATCGTGTGCTCGAGCTCGCGCACGTTTCCGGGCCAGCGGTGTCGATGCAGGAGAGCGCGAGCCGTCGCGTCGACGTTCACCGCTCGGCCGGCGGAGAAGCGCGCGCAGAAGTGATCGGTGAGCGCGTCGATGTCCTCGATCCGCTCGCGCAGCGGCGGAAGCGTCAGCGGCACGACGTGCAGCCGGTAGTAGAGGTCGCGGCGGAAAGCGCCCGAAGCCACCATCTCGCGGAGATCGCGGTTCGTGGTCGCGATCACGCGCACGTCGATCGACACGGGCCGGCTCCCGCCGACGCGGTCGACCTCGTACTCCTGCAGGACGCGCAAGAGCTTCGCCTGCAGCAGCGGCTCCATCTCGCTGATCTCGTCGAGCAGGATCGTGCCGCGGTTGGCGAGCTCGAACTTGCCGAGCTTGCGCACCACCGCACCCGTGAAAGCGCCGCGCTCGTGGCCGAAGAGCTCGCTCTCGAGGAGCTCGCGCGGCAGCGCGGCACAATTGACCGCGACGAAGGCGTGGTGCGAGCGCGGCCCGACCGTGTGGATGTGACGCGCGAGAAGCTCCTTTCCAGTTCCGCTCTCTCCCGCGATCAGCACCGCGGACCGGCTCGCCGCGACCGCCTCCGCCACCTGGAGGACGCGCGCCATCACCGGCGAATTCGTGACGATGCGACCGCCGGGCGGGGGCATCGCCGGCGACATCGCGATCCCGTCTTCCCGGCGCGTCGAGCCCCGCGGCTCCGGATCGTCGAGGATCCCGCGAACGAGGTGCAGGACGTCCTGCGGAGAGAAGGGCTTCGCGAGGAACTCGCGGGCGCCCCGCTTCATCGCGGTGACGGCGTCCTCGACGGTTCCGTACGCGGTCATCATGATCATCGGCAAGCCGGGGTAGCGGCTCTGTACCGCGGCGAGCAGCTCGCCGCCGCTCATCCCGGGCATGCGCATGTCGCTGATGACCACGGCGTGCGGCTGCGCAGCGAGCGCGTCGAGGGCGGTAGCTCCGTCCTCGACGGCCGTGACCGCGAAGCCGGCTCGTTCCAGGACCTCGCTCAGCCCGAGGCGCATGCCGAGCTCGTCATCGACGACCAGAATCCTTTCCATGTTTCCCTTACCTCGACTCGCCCGCGTCGGGACGCCGGACCGGGATGCGGATCACGAACCGCGCTCCTTCCGAGCTCGGCTCGAGAGCGAGCGTGCCGGCGTGCGCCAGGACCGCAGCGCGAGCGACCGCGAGCCCGAGCCCGGTGCCGCGTTGCTTGGTGGTGAAGAACGAATCGAAGATCGTCTCGCGCTCGGAAGCGGGAATGCCGGGCCCGGAGTCGGCGACGACGATGCAGAGCTCGCGTGCGTCCGCCCCGACCTCGATGCGGAGCGTGCCCCGGTCTCCCATCGCCTGGCCGGCGTTCCGGACCAGGTTCAGGAGGACCTGCGTCAGAAGCCCGCGGTCGATGCGCCAGTGCACGTCGCGGCCGCCGACGCGCTCGATCGCGACGCCGGTCTCGAGCGCGGGGCCGATCATCGCGAGGGAGTCGTCGATCAGCGCGTCGACGCTCACCTGCGCGAAGACGGGCTCGCGGAGCTGGCCGTACTCGAGCATGTTGCCGACGAGGTGGTTCAGGTCCTGGATCCCGCGCGCGATCTGCTCGGCGAGCCGGCGTCCGCTCGGCTGCTCTCGCAGCTCGTCGATCAAGAGGCCCGTGCAGAGCTCCATGCCTCCGAGCGGATTGCGAACTTCGTGCGCGAGAGTCGCGGCCATCTCGCCCATCGCGGCGAGCTTGCTCTGGCGCAGAGTCTGGAGCTCGAGACGGCGTTGCCGCTCGAGGCTCGTCATCAGGGCGACGTGCTTTTCGGCGAGCTGTCGCCGCAGCTCCTCCGCTTGCTCGCGCAGGAGCTGGTACTCGCGCTCGAGGCTCGCGGTGGCCGCCGTGAACACCTCGAAGGCGGCGTGCAGCTCGGCGATCTCCGGTTTTCCGGCGACCTGGTACGTCATGGGTTCTGCTCTAAGGAAGCCACGTCGCCGAGGGCTTCGGCATAGAGCGCGTCGGCGGCGACCATTCTTCGCGGCAGCTCGTCTCGCTCGTCGGCTGGCGCGGTGACTTTCGCGACGTCGGGCTTCGCGGGCTTCGGCGCGGCCGGAGGAGTCGCGCCGGAAGCGGCCATGAGCCGCGAGGCGCGGTAGCCGGCTCCCTTCGCGGCCGGGTCCGTCCCGTGGTCGCGTGCGAGCTCGAGGAAGGCGTTGCGAGCATCGTCGGTGCGGCCGGTCGCCTCGGCGGCTTCCGCGACCGTGCGCAACGCCGCTGCTTGACGGTCGGCGGCGAGCTCCGGCTGGCCGTGGCTTTCGATCGCCGCGCGCGCGAGGACGAGAGCGTCTTCGGGGCTCGTCGAGCGCAGCTTTCCGGCGAGCTCGAGCGCCACGTCGCGTGCCATTGCCGGGTCCAGCGCGGCCAGGTTCTTGGTCACGACCTCGGCCGCGCCCTTCGCGTCTCCGCGCGCGGCGAGCGCTCGTGCGCGAAGTGCGAGCGCGGGCGGCGGCGTCGCGCCGGCGCGCTCCGCGATCCACTGGTCCGCGACCAGGAGCGCCGTGCTCGCATCGCCGCGCGCGATCGCAATGCCGCCGATCTCTTCCCAGAAGCCGTCGGGCAGGCGGACGGACTCGTTCTCGTCGAGCCGTCCGAGCCAGCGCTCGGCCTCGTCGAGCAGGCCCAGCCGTCGCAGGCTCTGCGCGAGCAGGATCTGGTCCTGCGCGGGCAAACGGGTCGGATCGAGGCTGCGCTCGCTGAGCATGCCCAGTGCCGCTGTCGGCTTTCCTTCGTGGAGCAGTCGCTTCGCTCCCGCCAAATGCGCTTCCTCGCGGCCGCGATTTGCGGCGTCGGGCGAGACCTTCGCGAGACGGCTCTCCATCGCGGGGAACTCCCCGTCGAGCGCGTCCAATCCCGCGAGCGCCACCCTTGCGAGACGCATCACTCGAGCCCCGAGCGCACCGTCGGCGATTCGCTGATAGGTCGCTCGTGCCGCTCGAGGGTCGCTCGCCTCCACCTGTGCTTCCGCGACCTCGGTGAAGAGAAGCGCTCGCTCCCGCCGCGGAACCTCCGGCACGAGCGCGAGCAGGCGTGGGACCGCTTCACCCGGCGCACCTTTCGAGAGCTCGACGTGCGTACGGAGCCACGCGGTCCCGGAGTCATCCAGGATCGTGCGCGGACAGACGCGCTCGAGCGCGGCGAGCTTTTCCCGTGCTTCGTCGAGCTTGCCGGCGTCCGCGGCGAGGGACGCCGTCACGCGAGCGGAGAGGCATTTCGGGAATCCGCCGGCCGCCGTCGCGACGGCGAGGAGCTCGTCGCAGGCACCAGCGTCGCACTCGCGATGCTCGCGGCGAAGGTCGGCGAGAAGAGCGCTCGCGAGCGGCGCCGCCGGATTCGACTTCTGCCGCGTCGCGATCTCGAGCTCCGGCTCGAATCCGAGCGCGTGGTGGATCAAGGCGATGTTGGCGCGCGCGCGCGAACTGTCGGCGAAGTCGGGATGCGCTCGAAGCGCCTGCTCGTACGTCGTCACGACGGGGAGGATCCAGCCGTCGAGCGCGCGTCGCAGCAGCTCGACGTCGGCGGTGAGATAGGCGCCCGCCGCTCCCGGCGGTGGCGTCGTCAGCTCGGGTCCGGTTCGCTCGCGGTCGATCTGACCGGCGAGGTGGGCCACGCCCATCGCGGCGTACTCGGGCGCCTCCGGATTGGGCGCGCAGTAGGGCACGCCGCCGACGCGTCGCCAGCGGCAGAGCAGGGGACCCGTCGCGCGAGGCGCTTCGGACGTGCTCGCCGTGCCTCGCGTGGCCGCGGACTCGATCGCGGCGGTGCCAGCCGCGGTCTGGGACGCGCTTTCGGCAGGGCGCGGCGGATCTCCGGTCTCGGCTTCGCAGGAGGGCGCGTCCGGCTCTTCGCTCGGCGTGAGCGAGCGCTGCGTCGCGGGAAAGGGATCGTTTCGTAGAGGATCGAGCGTCGCGGGGGCCGTCTTGCGCGCGGGAGGAGCCCGCTTCGACGGAATCGCTCGTGCGTTCTGGCGGACGGGTCTCGCATTCTCCCGGACCAGCTCGATCATCAGCCGAGGCGGCTTGGCTGCCGCATAGGCGTGGACTCGCCGCACCGGCGTGCGACTCTCGACCGCGACCCGCGCATCTCCGCGCTGCGTCCCGACGAAGCGCACGCGCGTCGTCCCGTCTCCACCCGAGGCGGCGTCGTCGAACACCCGGCCCGCGAGCTTCGCGTCGATCTCGACGCCGGGAACGACGACCTCGAAGCTCCCATTCGCCTCGCGCTCCGCGACGGCGCCCGACACGGGACCGTCCGTGAACAGAACGATGCGGTCGCGATCGGACAGAAGGAGGAAGTGAGGCTCGGAAGCGAGACGAGTCGCAGCGGCGGCGGGTGCCGCGACCGTGATCAGAAGAGCCGCGAAGGCGTGGAATCGATTTGGTCGAGGGAGCATGAGCGATCGGCAGGCGTGTAGAATTTGCCGACCGCAGCAAGCTCGATGCCACGCACCGATGCGATGCGAGCGCCAAAAAGCTCCCTAGAATTGCGTCCCCGTGTTGCGATTTTGACAGGTGGCACCGTCAGGGACATGAACGCTCACTTACCGATCGACAACATATTGCACTCTCACTGCCGAAACTAGGAAAAAAGATCCTGCATGCGAATGGGCGAGACGCCTCGAAGCCCACGTTCCGTAGGGGTTACCGTGAGTCCCCCAGGGGAGCTTGCACCCGGCTTGCCAAAACGAGTCCCAAAAGATTTTCATGCGAATTGTCGGAACACTCCGATCCGCGGTTCGCACGAGCACGCTCGATCGCCGGCGCGGCGGCCGCCGCCGACCAGGTGCGCAGCAGAGGCACGAGCCGCTCGCCGATGAGGGCGCTCGTCTCGGCGACGTTGCGGCGGCTCTGTGCGGCCAGCAGAGCCTCGGCGAGAGGTGCGATCTGGTCCTCCGCCGTCAACGCCGGGACGCCCGCGAGCTGGACGGTCCGCTGGTCGAGGACGAGGGCGAGGTGCAGCTCCTCGAGAGCCGCGGCGAGCACGTGGTGAGCCGCGCTCGACTCGCCCCGAGCGAACCCGGAAACCACCGCTTCGAACTTCGCCGTGATGTGGGCGAGTGCGTGGCGGACCTCCTCGCGCAGCTCGTCGACGAGCGCCGGGATGCTGCGCGTGATCAGGGCGAGCCGATCGACGCCGGCCGCCGGGCGCGCGGCGTAGCCGGCCGCGTCCCCCGCGGAGAAGACCACTTCGTCGAGGGCGACCTCGACGACGATCTCGCTCGGATCGACGTGGACGGCGAGCGCCTCGACGACCTCGCCGATCGACTCGCGGCCGACGGTGACGGCAGCGACCTCGCGTTCATTGATGAAGACTCGCATCGAACCACTCCTCTGGGACCTCCCGCCGCCCGAGCATCGCCTGGATGAGCTCGGTGGACTGGCGGAGGCCGCGGTACAGTCGGGCCGTCTCGCTCGCCAGGACGTCGAGGGCGGCGCCCGGCAGGCTTTCCTTCTCGAAGGCGAACATCTGTGTCAGCAAGGTCACGTCGGGGTGGACCGAGCCGTGCTCCGCGATCGCGCGATCGAGCGCTTCGATCTCGCGGCCGATCTCCTCCACGACATCGAGCGACGACGCTTCTACTCGTGTCGCCCGTTCCAGCCGCTGCGACAGCTCGCCTCCGGCGCGCGCGAGGGCCGCGAGGGCGCGGAACGGAGCGAGGTCGACCTCCGGGCCCTGCAGTGAAGGAGGCGGGGTCCCTTCGAGCAGCGTCAACCAGAGCGCGCGATACGCTTCGCGCACGACGTCCTCGTGCGCCGGCGGGACCGCGCCGATCGGGCGGCACTCGAATAGACCGTGCGCGTCGAAGCCCGACCGATAGAGGCGCACGGGTGCCACGCCCCGCGCCGCGTCCGCGATCGCGTCCCAGTCCCCGGCGAGGCGCGCGCGGACGACCGCCGCGATCAGCTCCGGTCGGATCGTGCCGCGACAGAAGGGATCGAGGCACCGCACCGAGTGCTCGCACGGCGCGCAGGCGACGCGCGCGTGCGCGAGGACGTGATCCTCGCCGTAGGGCCCGGTGTCGAACGGCAGCGCCGGACCGAAGAAGAGGCCGACGATCGGCGTCGAAACCGCGGCGGCGAGGTGCATCGGGCCGGTGTCGCCGGTGACGAGGAGCGCGCTTCGCTCGAGCAGTGCGGCAAGCTCGGCGAGGGAGGTACGACCCGAGAGGTCGACGATGCGTGCGGCAGCTCCACCGCTCGCCTGGCGCACGGACTCCGCGAGGTCGCGCTCGCCGGGACCGCCGACGAGGGCGACGTCGAAGCCGTCGGCCACGAGCGTGCGCGCGAGCGCGGCGAAGGACTCACTCGGCCACCGGCGGATGGGCTGGCTCGCACCGAGCTGAAGGGACACGAGCGGCCGGTCGGCCGTCGGCATCGCGGCGCGGAGCCGATCCGTGATCGCGGAGCGTGCTTCGTCGCCGACCCTGTAGAGCAAGCTCCGCGTCGGGTGCGACAGGCAGCCGGCCACGCCGCGGTAGCAGTCGACCAGGTTGAAGGAGGCGAAGCGCCGATTCAGGCACGAGGCCGCGAACAGCTTCGCCCACGGATGCAGGATCGTGCGGAAGCCGTCCGGGGTCATCGACCAGCCGCGCACGTCGGGTACGCCGAGAAGACCGAGGAACACGGCGCTCATCCGCGAGCTCGAGAAGTTCAAGGCGAGGTCGAAGCGCCTCGCGCGCAGGTCGTGCACGACCTCGCGCACGTGGACGAAGGCCTCGTGCAGCCGCTCTCCGCCGTCGAGCAGCAGCCGTCCGACCCGGTCGAGGTCGAGGACGTAGACCTCGTCGACGCCGGGGATCGACTCGCACACCTCCGCGAAGTTCTTCTCCGCGACGAGCGTGATGGTCGCGTCGGGGTGGGCCGCGCGCAATCCGGCCACGGTCGGCGAGGTCTGCAGCAGGTCGCCGAGGCGCGTCAGGTTGACGATGAGGATGCGCTCGACCCTCACGTGCGCGCCTCCCCGAGATAGAGCTCCTGGAACTGGTGCAGGAAGAGGAAGATCGCCTCTTCCTCGTCGACCCGTCCGTCGCGGCGCATGATCCGCTCGACGATCGGGTCGAGCGCGAACGGCGCATCGGCCGGAAAGCGGCGCAAGAGGGCGGCGAGAGGACCGGACTCGCTCTTCGCGAGATCGCCGAACGTCGGAGGTCGTCTCCGCTCGTACACCCGATCCGGCGCGTGCGCGACGAGCGCCGCGACGAGCGCCTGCATGCGATGCTCGTAGGTGTGCTCGGCGAGGGCGCGCTCGCGGGCGTTTCGCGCGATCGCCTCCCTCTCCGCCGGCCGCGCGAGGAAATGGACCGCCAGCTCGCGCATCTCCGCCGCGGAATCGGCGACGATCACCTCTTCGCCGGGCCGGAGCAGCTCGGGAAGCAGCCGGCGGCGGTCGACGAGCTGGAACGCGCCGCAGCCGGCGAGCTCGAAGGTCCTTGGATTGACGAAGTCGCCGTTCGGATCGACGTCGTCGTGATAGGTCGACGAGTGCAGGTTCAGGTTGACCGCGGTCGCGTTGAAGATCTGCACCGACTCCTCGGTCGAGATGCGCGCGGAGCTCCGCTGGACGACGCGCTCGAGGCGCGAGGCACCCTCCCATTCGCTCCCCCAGATGCGGAAGTCCTGGTCGAGAAAGCGAAGGAGCGCGCGCCGCCGGTTGTGGTAGCCCGCGCCGACGAACGACACGTCGCTCCCGTACGCGCTTCGCTCCGCGGGCGAGAGCTCGAGCGGGCGATGCACCGCGGGATCGAACGCGCACGGAAGGTACGAGAGTCGTACTGCCGAGGCGCTCGAGATCGCCTCGAAGCATTGCTCGGTCTGGATCGTGAAGACGTGATCGTAGTGGGCGGCAACCTCGCGCCAGTAGGTGAAGCGCCGGAAGTCCTCGACGAACCAGAGCGCGCGCAAGGCGCCCGTGCGTCCGATCGCTTCGAGCGCGGCGGCATCGAGCGGCGCCTGGGCGAGCGCCAGGACCACGTCGGGAGCGAACGCCTCGGCGGCGGCGGCGATGCCCTGGCCGAGAACGGCGCACAGCGCGCCTTCGAGACGCGCGCGCGTCGCGGGCTTCGCGCCGAAGCGCTCCAGCAATCGGAGGCTCTCGCGGAAGTCGGCGAGGTCGAGGAGGCGAACCTCGTGGCCGAGGCGACGGAGCGCACGCGCGGCGTAGCCTGCGATCGGCAGCGATCCTCCCGCCATCGGCGGAACTACGAGGAAGCGCAACTGCAAACCGCTGGAAGAAGCGCGTGCGAGCGTCTCCTCGTAGACACGGCGGTGGATCCCGTCGGTGCGGAGGAGCGATGGCTGGTGCGGGAGAACGCGCGTGCGCAGCGAAGAGCTCGGCGTGGCGGTGGACGGCGGCTCCGACGCGTCGCTCGAGACGACGCGGGCGAGGACCTTCTCGAGATCCCGCGACTCGAGAGCGACCCGCCAGAGGCGGAGGTCCGGCTCGACGATCTCGATCGCGCCCGGGAAGCGGTCCGCGAGCGCTTCGACGTGATAGCCGAGCCCGAGGCCGACGACGATCGCGCGCTCGGCGTCCGCCGCTTCGAGTCGGTCGAGCGCGGTTCGCGCCCAGCGTGCTCCGTCCGCGCGCGGGTCGACGGTGTTGTGCAGCGCCTGCCCGTGCACGGCGAGGAGCGGATCGCCGCTCCCGGCTCGTCCGACCTCGTAGCCGGACGTCACGGGTTCGGCTGCGATCCGTTCCACGAGGCTCGGGGATCGCGCGCGTAGAACGGAGCAGTTCCGCTCGAAGAATCCGCCGCCGTCCATCGCAGCTTCCAGTCCAGCAACCCGGGTGCCATCGGCGGGCGACGGCGCGTGAGGGGAACTGCAGGGTCTGCGGCCCTGCGGCGGCGTGCGACCGGGCCGTCGCTTCCGACGGGGGAAGTTTCTGCCGGCGTCGCGCGGAAGGCGGTCGCGTCAGGCGTAGCGCGTGGCGAACGCGGTCGGGCGACCGCCGTGCACGCCGTAGCCGTGGAGCTGCGCCTTCGCCGTGTTCAGCTCGACGAGCTTCTCGGCGATCCGAGCGCGTGCGGCGACCGCCGCGCGTACGAGCGTCGGCTGCCGATCGACGAGCGACGCCACGAGAGCGTCGATCTCGCACCACACGGCGGCCAAGGCCGGATCCGTTTCCTCGTGCCGCGCGCGGAGCGCGGCGATCTCGCGCACCAGCGGCGCGAGCTGCTGCTCGAGGACGGAGACCCGCCCGAGGAGCTCGGTGAGATCGCGATCGATCGCTCCTTCGAGGGCGCGAGCGATCTCGTCATACGTCGCGTCGAGGCGCTGCCACAGCACGAGCGCTTCGTGGCTCCGCGAGAGCTCCGGCACGTCACGCCGCATCGAGGGCTCGCATCGGCTCCGGGGCGCGCGCGACGATCTCGTGGAAGGCGTCGCTGATGATCGAGAGAACGCCGCGCACCTGGGAGACGTGCACGGCGCTCTTGCGCAGGTTCGCTTCCACCAGGTGGTCGAGCATGAAGCGGTAGAGGCGCTCGAGGTCGACGGCGACCTGTCCGCCCGCCTTGTGGTCGAGCGTGTGCAGCAGCTCGGCGACCACCGCTTGTGCGCGTGCGAGCGACGTCGCGAACTGGTCGAGCCGGTCCTCGCGAAGGCCCGCTTCCGCTTGCGTCAAGAACCGCAAGGCTCCGTCGAACATCATCAGGAGGATCCGACCGCGGTCGGCGGTGTCGAACTGGACCTGCTGATAGCGGCTCGCGGTGTTCTGCTGAAACGTGATCATCGAGTGGATCCCCCAAGGGCGCTCAGAAGAAAGGAGCTTTGCGACTGCAGTCGGCTCACGAGGAGCTCGAGGTTCGTGAAGGTCTCGCGAAGGTTCTGCTCGAACGCGGCGACCTGGCGCTCGCCGGCGTCGATCCGGTCTTGCAGGTCGTCGACGGCTGCCGCGGCGCTTCGGGTGCGAACCTCCAGGATCCCGCCTGCCTGGTTCAGGCTGGTCAGGTAGTCGTGGACCCGGTCGAAGACGCCGCCGCTCGCCGCGCCACCGAAGAGCTCCGACACGCCTGCCTCGTCGGAGGCGAGGGCGGCTTCGAGCTTCGATCGATCGAGCGTGAGCGTGCCGTCGCGCGTCGACGTGACGCCGACCTCCGCGAGAAGAGAGAAGTCTCCGGAGGTCTCGTCCTCGCCGAGCGCGCCCGTCAAGCTCGTCCGCAGGCTCTGGAGGATGCCGCGTACCGTGCCGTCGAACGCGAGCGGGCCGGCGATGACGTCGCGGTCGTCCGAGCCCGTGTCCTGCGTCACCTGGCTCTGCTGATTCACGAAGGCGACGAGGTCGTTGAACGCGTTGACGACCGACTCGACGCTCTTGTGGACGGCGTCGGCGTCGGTCGAGACGACGACTGTCGCGGGACCGCCGGCGTCGCGGAGAGAGAGCGTCACGCCCGGGATGACGTCGTTGACGACGTTGCTCTCGCGCGTGAACGGCGTCGCGAAGCCGCGGACGCTGAAGCTCGCATCGAGCGCCGTCTGCGTCACCGCCACGCCGAGGTCCGTGTCGTCGTCGACGATCGTGATCGCGTTCGACGAGCCCGTCTCGCTGCTGGCGACGCGGAGGCGGTAGTCGGGTGAAGCGCCCGTACCGAGATTGACGACCGTCGCGCTCGCGCCGGCACCGAGGCCGTTGATCGCGCCGGCGAGGCCCTCGAGCGTCGTCGTCGCGTCGATCGAGATCGACTGGACGTCGCCGTCTCCGACCTGGAAGGAGAACGTTCCGGCGGAGGCCGCGACCGTCGCGGAGGCGCTGCTCTTCGCGGTCGCGGACGTCGCGATCGAAGCGCGGGCGAGCTGGTGGACCGTGATTTCGGTCGAGCCGTTCTGGGCGCCGGTTCCCGCCGAAGCACCGAGGACGTCGGCATCGCTCGTCGTCGCGGTGCGCGCGACGGCGCTCGTCGGGTCGCGCAGCTTGTCAACGGCGGAGAGCACGGTGGCGAGCTTGCCGCTGAACGCCGCGAGCGCGGTCTGTCGGCTCTCCGCCGTGCTCTGCTCGACGCGCAGGAGGTCGACCGCGCGCCGCCGCTCGAGAGCGACGAGCTGGCTCATGATCGCGTTCGTGTCGAGACCGGTCGCGAGCCCACCGATGCTGATCGTCGCCACTCAGCCCTCCCCGTCGACGAAGAGACCCTTCGCGCTCTCGAGGCTCTTGAGCGCGCGCACGAAGCGCTCGGATGGGATCTGTCGTACGACCTCGCGCGTCTGCGAGTTGATGACTTGAACGACGAGGCGATGGATGTCGGCGTCGTGGCGAATGGACAGCTCGTGCAAGGGGAACTCCGGTGGCGGCGGAGGCGGCTTGGTCTCGGCTTTCGGCGTGTCTTCCACCGGGGCTGGCTCCCGTACCGGCTCGGGCTGCTCCGTCGAAGGCTCCGTCGCGCGGCTCGGCGTGCTGCTCCGTTGAGCGTTGGCGACGGCGGTCGGCTCGACTGGCTGGATTCTCATCTTTCGCCTCCGTCCTCACGCCGGGGAGCGTGCCCCCCGGCGTGAGGAGGCTGCGGCTAACGGAGGAGCTGGAGAGCGAGCGAGGGCTGCTGGTTGGCCTGGGCCAGGATGGCGACGCCCGCCTGCTGCAGGATGGTGTTACGGGTCAGGCTAGCGGTCTCCTCGGCGATGTCCGCGTCACGGATGCGCGACTCGGCGGCCGCGAAGTTCTCCCGCGCGACGCGCAGGTTCTGGATCGCGGTCGAGAGACGGCTCTCGACGGCGCCCAGGTTGCCGCGGCGCTGCGCGACGGTGGCGATCGCGGAGCCGATCGCTCCGAGGGCCGACTGGGCGGAAGCCGCGGTCGAGACCGCGACGTTCGTCAAGCCGACGCCGCTCGACGACCCGTCCACCGTGGTGAACGAGATGCGGCTGTTCGTCGTGCCGTCGATACCCACCTGGAGGTCCACGGTCGTGCCCCCCGAAAGCAGGTTCACGCCGTTGAACGTCGTGGTGTTCGAGATTCGATCGACTTCGGACACGAGGGCGACGAACTCCGTCGAGATCGCGCTCCGCTGCGTATCTGTGACCGTGCCCGAGGCCGACTGCGACGCGAGCTCGGAAAGACGGGTCAGAATCTCGCCGACCTTGCCGAGGGCCTTCTCACCGAGGCTGATCGCGCTGACGCCGTCGTTCGCGTTGCGGATCGCCTGGCTCGCGATGCGCACGTCGGCGCGCAGCCGGTCGGCGATCGCGAGACCGGCGGCGTCGTCCGAAGCCGCGTTGATGCGCAGACCCGTCGCGAGACGCTCGAGCGACTTGGTCAACGACTGCGTCGAGTTCGCGAGGTGTCGCTGCGCGTTGAGGGATGGAACGTTCGTGAAGATATTGAGAGCCATGCTTTCCTCCATGGGCTCGTGGTGCCAGCGATCCGTGCCGGCCCCGGCCTGTTCTCGAGCGCGGGGGGCTCCCATTCCGCGGGAGCTCTCCGACGCTCATGCCTCGAGCCCAGGTCGAGTCGTTCCGCGAGAAACTTGAGGTCGCATGCGCGGCGCATCTCGCGAATCGCGCGCGCTCGGGCGGACGCGATCGCAGAGCGGAGGTCGTGAGGGCGTCAGGCGGCGTCGGATTCGACGCGGTTTTGCCGGAGCCGTGCGAGCTCGGTCTCCCCGTCGTTTCCGATCACGATCCGAGGAGCGCCGAGCCGATCGGCACGCAGGCGGGCCTCCGCTGCGACGGACACGCGCTCCTCGTCAAGGTGATCGAGACGGAAGCGGCTTGACCCGCGCTCCGGCGCGGACGTGACGACCGCTTGCGCGCGCATCGGCGCGAGGGTAGCCGGGGGCATGGCCCCGCCGGGCTCTCGCTTCCTCGTCGGTTGCGTGCAGATGCGCGTGACGGACGACAAGGACCGGAACCTCGAAGCCGCCGCGCACTGGATCGGCGAGGCCGCGGGGCGCGGCGCTCGCCTGATCGTCCTGCCCGAGATGTTCCTCTGGCGCGGTCCGCCGGAGCGCGACGCCGAGGCCGCCGAGCCCGTGGACGGGCCGTCGATGCGTCGCATCGCGGAAGTCGCTCGCAACCACCAGGTGACGATCGTCGCCGGCTCCTTTCTCGAGAGCGTCGAAGGAAGCCTTCCGTTCAACACGAGCCTCGTGCTCGGACCCGACGGCGGCCCGCTCGGCGTCTATCGCAAGATGCATCTCTTCGACGTCTCGATCCCGGGCCGCGTCGAGGTGCGCGAGTCGAGCCGGATGGCGGCCGGCGGCGAGACGGCTTGCGTCGACACGCCCGTCGGCCGCGTCGGCCTCTCGATCTGCTACGACGTGCGCTTCCCCGAGCTCTACCGGCGCTTGACGCGTGCGGGTGCGAAGATCCTCTGCGTCCCCGCCGCCTTCACGCATCCGACGGGTGCGGCCCACTGGGAGATCCTCGTGCGCGCACGAGCGATCGAGAACCTCGCGTATGTGATCGCTCCAGACCAGATCGGCCCCGTGACGCACGGTCCGCCCGTGTGGGGCGGCTCCGCGATCGTCGACCCGTGGGGGACGGTGCTCGCGAGCGCCGCGGACACGGAGTGCGCGATCGTCGCGGAGGTCGACCTCGAGCACCTGGAAGCGGTGCGGCGCGGGCTTCCGTGTCTCGAGCACGCGCGGATCGAAGTGTGAGAGCGCCGGCGCGCGGAGGCGGTCTCTGAGCCAGCGCTCGCTCGAAGCTTCGCGTGCACGGCTTCTCGCGGCCGCCGGCCGTCTCGCGTCGTGCGAGGTGGTTCGCGTCGAGGACGCCGTCGACCGCGTCACGGCAGAGCCGGTCTTCGCGCGAAGCTCCGTCCCGCACTACGCGGGCGCGGCGATGGACGGGATCGCCGTCCGCGCCGAGGACACCCGCGCCGCGAGCGAGGCCACGCCGGTCGTCTTCGAGCTCGGCACGCCCGACGAGACGGTGCGGCCCTTCACGTGGGTCGACACGGGCAACGCGCTTCCGCCGTGGGCGAGCGCGGTGGTGATGGTCGAGAAGGTCCATGCCGCAGAAGGGCAGGCGACGGTCGGACGCTCGCGGCCCGACCGGATCGCGGTTCGCGCTTCGGCGCCGTGCGGACAGCACGTCCGCCGCGTCGGCGAGGACGTCGGCGCGAGCGAGTCGCTCCTGCCGCGCGGGCATCGCGTCCGTCCGTATGACGTCGGCGCGCTCCTCGCGGCAGGCGTCGGCGAGATCGCCGTCCGTCCGCTTCCGGTCGTCGCGATCGTGCCGACGGGCGACGAGCTGATCGAGCCGGGCGCGCCGCTCGCGCCCGGCCGCATCGTCGAGTTCAACTCGCGGATGATCGCCGCCCTCGTGCGGCAGTGGGGCGGCGAGCCCATCCGCCTCGCGCCGGTCCGCGACGATCTCGGGGCGATCCGCGCGCGTCTCGCCGAGGCGATCTCGGCGGCGGACGTGGTCTGTGTCATCGCGGGCTCGTCGGCGGGAGAGCACGACTTCACGCCGGCGGCGCTTTCCGGCTTCGGCGAGATCCTCGCGCACGGCATCGACGTGATGCCGGGACGGCCCGCGATCCTCGCCACGATCGCGCCGTCGCAGAACGACGCGGCGGGCTCGGGGCGGGCGCGCGTCGCGATCGGCGTACCGGGCTATCCCGTGTCTGCGGTGGTCGTCTGTCGCGAGCTGCTGGCACCGCTTCTCGCGCACCTCGCCGGCGCGGCGACGCCGATCGCGCCCTCGATCCGCGCCGTCCTGCCGAGCCTCCTCGCTTCGCGACCAGGCCAGGAGGAGCTCGTGCGCGTCGCGCTCGGCGAGGTCGCGGGACGCCTGATCGCGCGGCCGCTCGCGCGCGGCGCCGGCGCGATCACGACGATCACGCGTGCCGACGGGCTCGTGCGCGTTCCCGCGGACGTCGACCTCCTCGAGCCGGAATCCGAGGTCGACGTCGAGCTGCTGCGTCCGCTCGAGGATGTCCTCGGCACGATCGTCGTAGCGGGGAACGATCCCGCTCTCGCGCTCCTCGAGGACCACCTTCGTGCGGTGAGCCCGAGGTTCAAGCTCGCGACGAGCGCTCTCGGAAGCTTCGCCGGATTGCAGGCGATCGCGCGCGGACAGGCGCACGTCGCCGCCGTGAGCGTCCTCGCCCCGGCGGGCGGCCCCACGGATCGCTCCGCTTTCGATGGTGCGCTCGGCGACACGAGCGTCTCGATCGTCCACGTCGCTTCGCGCGAGCTCGGCTGGGTCGTCGCTCCCGAAAACCCGCTTCGTTTCTCCGGCGTCCATGACTTGACGCGCGAGGAGGTGCGCTTCCTCAACCGCCCGCCAGGCTCCGGAACGCGCGCGTTCCTCGAGGCGCTGCTCGCGCGCGAGAACGTCGAGACGAGCCGCGTCGCGGGCTGGGAGCGCGCGGAGACGTCCTCCGCGGCGATCGCGGGCGCCGTACGGAGCGGTCTCGCGGACGTCGGCCTCGCGACGCGCGCTTGCGCGACGATGCTCGGCGTCGACTTCGTCCCCGTCGCGCGCGAGGATCTCGATCTCGTCCTCCGCGGCGACTTCGCCGAGAGCGAGGCGGGAAGGGCGCTCGTCGACGCGATCCGCACCGAGGCGTTCCGCTCCTCGGTTGCGACGCTTCCGGGCTACGACGCCGAACGTACGGGGCGCGCGAAGAGCTCTTAGAGTACGGAGAAGGGCGCCGCCCCTCTCCTCCACGCGGCAAAGCCTGAGCTGCGCCTCCTCACGCCGCTCGCTGCCGCTCGGCCGCGCGCTACGCGCGCGGAGGGATCGCGTCTTGGGCCACGTTCCCAGCCTCCGACTACGCCGCCGCACGCGAGCGCTCCGCGTATCGCCGTCGCCCCGATTCCGCGATCGGGATCGCGACGCCGACGAGGATCACCGCGCCACCGAGGATCTCGGTCGGCGTCGGTATGTCGCCGAGGATCGCCCACGAGAGGGCGAGCGTTCCCGGCGGAGCGAGGAGGACGCAGAGGGCCGCGATCCGCGCCTCGACGTGACGGAGCGCGTACATGAAGAAGAGGCGCCCGAGGAACGGCCCGACGAGCGCGGCGAGCGCGCCGTAGGCGATCAGGGTCGGCGGCAGGCGCCAGATCGCCGGCAGCTCGCCGTGATACGCGACCCAGCAGAGGACCGAGAGCCACAAGCGGAGCGCGTTCACACCCATCGGCTCGATGTCCTCGATGAACCGCCGCGTCAGCACCGCCATCCCCGCGAACGAAGCCGCGGCGAGAAGCGCATAGAGGATCCCGGAGACGTGCGCCGGAGCGCTCGCCCCGCCCTGCGTGAGCAGGACGCCGAGCGAAGCGAGCGCCGCGCCGATCCAGAAGCCGAGGCTCGGGCGCTCGGCGAGAACGAGCCAGGCGAGAAGGCCGACGATCACCACCTCGAAGCGCTGCAGCACGCTCAGGAGCGGTCCCGAGATGCGGGAGATCGCGGCCGCGCTCGCCTCGTTGCCGAGAAGCGTCACGAACGCGAGTCCGATCGAGATCCAGACCGCCTTCGCGGACCAGCGACGGATCTCGCTTCGTCGCGAAAGCGGCAGCGCGATCGTGTTGAAGATCGCCGCGCTGAGCAGCAGCACGAGCACGAGGTCCTTCGGCTCGCCGTGCAGCGTTGCGAGCTTCCACGGGATCATGAATGCCGCGGAGCCGAGCGCGGACGCGCTCGCCCACGCCACTCCGCGGAGAAGCGCGTTTTCCATGGCCGCCGCGGTCGTAATACCAGCCGGGCGGGCGCTTGAAACGCGCGCGGTGCTGCGATCTGGTGAGCGGCATGAAGCATCGCGTGATCCAGTGGGCGACCGGCGGCGTCGGTCGAGCGGCGATCCAGGGCATCGCGGCGCATCCGGAGCTCGAGATCGTCGGCTGCTGGGTGCACGACCCGGGCAAGGCGGGCCGCGACGCCGGCGAGATCGCCGGGATCGGTCCGATCGGCGTGCGCGCGACGAACGACGCGGAAGCGCTTCTCCGGATGGACGCCGATTGCGTGCTTTACAGCCCGCTCCTCGCGCGGCCGGCAGACGTCGTCGCCATGCTCGCGTCCGGGAAGAACGTCGTGACGCCGCTCGGCTGGTTCTACCCGTTCGCGAGCCTCGACGTCGGCGAGGTCGAGGAGGCGTGCCGCGCGGGCAACGCGACCCTGCACGGGACCGGCATCCATCCCGGCGGGATCACGGAGCGGTTCCCGTTGTTGGTCTCGGCGCTGTCGGGGGAGATCACGCACGTCCGCGCGGAGGAGTTCTCCGACATCCGCACGTACTCGGCCGTGAACGTGGTGCGCGACGTGATGCTCTTCGGGAAGACGCCGGCGGAGGCTGCGAAGAGCCCGATGCTGAAGCTCCTCGGCTTTGGGTTCCTGCAGTCGATCGACATGGTCGCCGCGGGGCTCGGCGTCGAGCTCGATCGGGAGAAGCGTGCGGTACACGAGACGGCGGTGGCGACGGCGCCGATCGAATCGCCGATCGGCACGATTCCACCGGGGCACGTCGCGGCGCAGCGCTTCACGTGGCAGGGTGCGGTGCGCGGGGAGCCGGTGGTGACGGCGCGGGTCAACTGGCTGATGGGCGAGGCGAGCCTCGACCCGGCGTGGACGTTCGGGCCGGAGGGCGAGCGCTTCGAGGTCGAGGTGACCGGCGATCCGCCCGTGCACGTGACGTTCCACGGCTTGCATCCCGAGTCGGTGCAGTCCGGGCTCGAGCGGAACCGCGGCATCGTCGCGACGGCGATGCACTGCGTGAACGCGATTCCGTACGTGTGTCGCGCGGAGCCGGGGATCAAGACGTATCTCGACCTGCCGCTCGTGTCGGGGCGCGCGGCGCCGCGGCTGCGCGCTTCTTCTTGACGCCGTGCGCAGGTGAACGTCTTCGTCACGGGTGGGACGGGGGCGATCGGCCGCTGGGCGGTTCCGGCGCTGATCGAGCGACGTGGATCGACGAGGCGGTACCGGCGGACGACTATCCGATGGTGCGCCCGAACCTCGCCGCGGAAGCGAGCGCGAGAAGGTTCGCCGCCGCGGGCGGTGTCGGCGTCGTGCTCCGCTTCGGATGGTTCTACGGCCCGGGCGCGGCGCACAGCGAGGAGCGCGTGGATCCGCTTCCCCGGCCGCCTCGCATTGTTGCTCGGCAGCCGCACCACGTCCCTCACGCGCTCCGTCCGCGCGAGCGACGCCCGCTTCAAGGCGGCGACGGGCTGGACGCCACGCTACCCGAGCGCGCGCGAGGGTTGGCGCGCGACGGCGGCCGCCGTGCGCGCTTGAGACGGTTCAGCGTGCGGGCATCTCGTCGAGATCGACGAGCCCGTGCCGTCGCCAGCCGACGTGCACGAGCCAGGTCTGCGCCTCTGCGACCTCTCGTTCTCCGCGGGGTACCGCGAAGACGAGATTCCATCCGTCGAACCATCTGGCAGAGGAGGCTTCGTCGATTCGCGGAGGCGGTGCGATGCCGAATCTCTGCCGCCAGTGCTTCCGCGCGTTGAGCAATACGTACGCGAGCGCGTTCCGCACCTCGCGCGGCGTGCGCAGCAGGTGGAGGTGGTACCGCCCGTCGAGAACGGCGCCTGCGCGCGCAAACACGCGGTTGATCGCGCGTGCGAGCCGCGCGCCAACGGACTTCATCCCGCGCGCGAGAGCAGTCTGCGAATCGGCCTCGACGAGGAGATGCGCGTGATCGCGCTGCAGGGAGTAGTGCAAGACGCGGAAGTCACCGCGCTCGCATCCGACGCGCAGGCTCCGCTGGAACTCCCGCACCAGCGGTCGCGAACGAAGGCTCGGAAGCCCACGGCGAACCCGCAGCGTGACGTGTGCAGGGCAGGCGCTCGAGAGCCGGCCGCGAGAGCGATGCTGCACGCGCGCTCGCGGAGAAGACGGCCGACCCGCACCCTTGCGCGGTCCGCCCCACCCAGAGCGCAACCGAAGCTCATCGAAGGTGAGCTGCGCGGAGAGTCTCTGACGCATGCCGCGAGACTACGCTACCGCAGGATCAAAGTCAAGAAAAAATATTAAGAGAGAACTTGAATCGGGCGCTGCTTCTCCAAAGCGCGAAAAGAAGAACAAGAGCGGAGAACACAGCCCCTAGCCGCCAAACGCGAGAACGAACCAACCATCGCAACGCGAGCTCGAAGCCCTCACGCGTGCATCCTCGCCATCTTCGGAACTCCGGCGAGAACCGCCGCCTCCCACCCTGCGAGCTCTTCCAATCTCGAACGAACCGAAGCCAAAGAACCGATCTCCTCCGCCAGTTCCACATACGTCCGATGATGCCGCGCCTCGCTCGCGAGCAACTCCTCGTACAGCCCACGCAGCGAGGAATCCGCCAACCCCTCCGCGAGAAGCTGCATCCTCTCGCAGCTCCGCGCCTCGATCAGCGACAGGCAGAGAAGCGTGTCGAGGAGTCTCGAGGGCTCCTCGGGTCGCACGGCGCTCAGGAGCTTGCCCGCGTACGGGCTCGGCCGGAGGCGGCGGAAGGCGACGCCGCGACGCTCGAGGTGCGACAGCAGAAGCTCGAAGTGAGCAAGCTCCTCCCGCGCAAGCGAAGACAAGGGCGCGAGGAGGACCCCCCGCTCGGGGTAGCGAAACAGAAGGCTGACCGCCGTCGACGCCGCCTTCTTCTCGCAGTGCGCGTGATCGATCAGGAGCTCGTCGAGATCGACCGACACGCGAGCGACCCAGCGCGGGTCGGTACGAGATGCCAGATGGAGCACAGTCTCGCCCGCCCGCGCCGAGTCGCGTCGGAGGTCAGAGCGTCAGTTCAAATCAGGGATGGCCCGGCGGCTTCGTCCCGGCTGCGCCGCCCGTCGCGCCGCCCGCTGCACCCGGCGCACCCGGAGCTGCAGCCGGCTTGCCCTCGGCGATCTCGAGCAGCTCGACGTCGAACACGAGCGTCGAGCCCGGCTTGATCTTCGGCGGCGTGCCGCGGTCGCCGTAGGCGATGTCCGACGGGCAGGTCAGCTTCGCCTTGCCGCCCTTCTTCATCTTCTGGACGCCCTCGGTCCAGCAGGGGATCACGCCGTTCAGCGGGAACGTCGCCGGCTCGCCCCGCTCGACCGAGCTGTCGAACACCGTGCCGTCCGTCAGCGTGCCGTGGTAGTGCACCGTCACGCGGTCCGTCGCCTTCGGCGACTCGCCCGTTCCGGCCTTCATCTCGCGGTAGACCAGGCCCGAGCTCGACTTGACGGCGTTCTCTTCCTTCGCCGCCTTCTCGAGGAAGTCCTTGCTCTTCGCCTTCTCCTCCTCGGCCGCCGCCTTCTGGCGCGTCTGTGCGAGCTGCTGGAACTTCGTGCGCTGCGCGTTCATGTCGACCTTCGGCTCCTTGCCGAGGACGCCGTCCGCGAGGCCCTGCTGCACGAGGACGACTTCGTCCTCGCTCAGGTCGAAAGCGGCGAGATTGGCGCTGATCGCGACGCCGAGGGCATACAGCGTCTTCTGATCCTCGGTCTCCATCTTGACGTCGGCTGCAGCCGCGAAGCGAGCCGGCAGGAGAGCCGCCGCTGCGAGGGCGATGATGAGCTTCTGCACAATTTTTATCCTTTCCGGATGCGCCTCTCCCAGCGAGACGACCGCCACGGTGTTATCTCCCGGCGGGAGCTGCCGCAAACCGCCCGGACGGCGAATTCAACGGCCCCGGAAGCGCGGTGAGCGCTTCTCCCGCAAGGCCGACAGCGCCTCCCGGTGATCCTCGCTCTTGAAGGTCGCGATCTCGAGAGCCGTCGAAACGTCGAATGCCGTATTGACGGCATCCTTGACGAGCTTGTTCACCGCGAGCTTCGTGTAGCGAAGCGCCAGGGGCGCACCCGCCGCGAGCCGCCGGGCGAAGGCGAGCGATTTTTCCTCGAGCTCCGCGGCGGGCACGACGAAGTTGACGAGGCCGATCCGCTCCGCCTCGCGCGCCGGGACCGCATCGCCGGTGAGAAGAAACTGCTTCGCGCGCGCCGGTCCGACGAGGAGCGGCCAGATCGCCGCGCCGCCGTCACCCGCGACGATGCCGACGCGCACGTGCGGATCGGCGAAGTGAGCCTCCTCGGCGGCGAAAATCACATCGCACAACAGCGCGATCGAGGCGCCGAGCCCGACCGCCGGTCCGTTCACCGCGGCGACGATGGGAAGCTCGACGTCGAGCAGATCCCAAACGAGCTGCTTCCCGTCGCGGCGAACCTCCTCGAGCACGGCGGGATCCTGCAGCTCGGGGAACCAGCGGAAGTCGCCTCCCGCCGAGAAGGCGCGGCCGCGCGCGCCGAGGAGGATCGCTCGAGCCGTGTTCTCGAGCTTCAGCTCGCGAAAGAGCGCGGCGAGCTCGCGATGCAGGACCCCGTCGACGGCGTTCAGCTCGCTCCGCGGGTGCGCGATCGTCACGCGCAGCACGTCTTCCTGTCGTTCGACGGAGATCGTCTCGAACTCGTACCGAGGCTCGCGCATCGTCAGAGCAGCTCCGTGTCCGTTTCGAGGCCGAGGAGGATCCGTCCGAGAACCTCCCACGTCGCGGGCGCGACCATCACGTGCTGCGTGGCGACGTGCACGTCGCGGAAGCGCCGCTGCAGCGGGCTCGTCTCGTAGATCGCCGTCCCGCCGCCGGCCTCGTACATGCGATCGACGACGCGCGCCGATTCGCGCGTCGCGTGCGTCGCGGCGAGCCGGATGCGCGCGCGCGCGGCGGCGTCGAAGCTTCCGCCGCGCTGCGCGTACGCGAACGCCTCGTCGAGGACCGCGAGGAGGTGCGTTCGCGCCGATTCGAGGGCGGCCGTCGCCTGCGCCATCTCGGTCTGGATCGCTCCTCGCGCCGCGAGAGGCCGCCCGCCGCCCGTCGGCGTCTTGACGCTCGCCAGGGCCGCGAGGTCCGCGATCGCTCCCGCCGCGATGCCGAGAGCCACGCCGGCGATGCCACTCGCGAGCAGCCCGAACGTCGGCATCGCGTAGAGCGCGCCTTTCGCGCGCGCGGGATCGGTCGAGAACCAGACGCTCCGCTCGCGCGGCACGAAGACGTCCGCGACGGCGATGTCGTGGCTTCCGGTGCCGCGAAGACCGCTCACGTTCCACGTGTCGAGGATCTCGACCTCGTGCGCGCGGAAGATCATCATCCGCGCTTCGGGCTTGCCGTCGGCACGGAGCGCCGTCGCGTCGCCCTGGTGCACGATCGCGCCGCCGAGGAGCCAAGCGCAGTGACGGCACCCGCTCGCGAACGGCCAGCGCCCGCGTACGCGATACCCGCCGTCCTCGACCCGGGCGATGCCACGCGGATGGAAGACGCCGCCGACGACCGTCTCGGGATCACCGAAGATCTCGCGCGCCGCGGGCTCGGGAAGGAACGCGGCGATCAAGCCCGTCGTCGCGCCGATCATCGTGCACCAGCCGGCCGAGCCGTCGGCGCGTGCGACCGTCTCGATCGCCCGCACCATCGTCGCGGGAGCGCACTCGAGGCCGCCGAGCTCTCCCGGCACGAGGAGCCGGAACAAGCCCGCACGTGCGATCTCGCGCGCGAGATCGGCGGGAAGCGTCCGGGCGTGCTCGATCTCGGCGGTGCGCGGCTCGACGCGAGCGGCGATCGCGCTCGCACGATCGAGGATGCCGCGTTCGTCGCCGGGGACGCCCATTCGCGGATCCTGCGCTTTCGCCGACGGAGCCGCAAGACGTCCCGAGAAAGAGCGCGTCCGTGCTCGGGGCGCGAAGACGAGCTGACCAAGGACATGGCGCACGAAGCAGCCGTCGGTCTCGTCGGGCTCGCCGTGATGGGCCAGAACCTCGTGCTCAAAGCTTCGAACCGTCCGCCGGCACTTGCACGAAGCGAGCGCGGCCGGCTTGATGACGGTGGTGTCCTCGCTCGAGCTGGCCTTCCACACCGTTGCCTTCGCGACCCTGATCCTCGTTCCGCTCTACGCCTGGATCGTGCGGGGACGCGGGTATGCGATCTTCGGCTTCGTCCTCCTCGCGATCTCTCTGCCCGGGGCGTTGACGCTGCATGCACGTCTCGACGCGCTCTTCCCGCACGTCGCCCCTTCGGTCGACGTGCTGTTTCTCTACGGCATGATCGCGGCCGCGGCGCACCTGATCGCGCTCGTGCGTCCGCGGCTTCGCGCCGCGCCGTTCCGTCTTCTCGTGAGCATCCCGGGGATGGCGTTCGTCGCGCTCGGCGCGCTCGCGGGGGTCTGGCTCCTCGTGCTGCTTCCGGTCCGCCTCGTGCTTTCGTTGCTCGGTCTCGAGCCGGCGCTCGACGTCGCGCGCTGGCTCGATCTCGTGCCGCTCGTCATCGTCGTCCTCTCGCTCGTGACCTCGACGCGGCTTCGCCGCGAGGTCGTGCGCGTCGCGCTCGCGGACGACGGACCGGAGGAGATCACGCGCATCCCGTTCGAGCGCTACACGCGGCGGCGCACGCCCGAGCCGCTCGATCAGCGTCCGCTCCGCATCGTGCAGGTCGCGGATCCGCATCTCGGCCCGTGGCAGCCGGTGCGGAAGCTCCGCCGGGAGCTCGAGGCTCTGATCTCGCAGGAGCCCGACCTCGTGCTCCTGACGGGCGACTTCCTCACGATGGAGGGCGTCGGCACCCCCGGCGCGCTCGCGGAGGCGCTCGAGCCGCTACGCCGTCTCGAGGGACGCTGCTTCGCCGTGTTCGGCAATCACGACCACGAGTCCCCTGAGGAGGTGCGTCGCGGGCTCGACTTCGCGGGCGTCCGACTCCTCGTCGACGAAGAAGCGATCATCGAGACGGAAGCGGGCGTCGTGCAGCTCGTCGGCGCGGACTACCGCGGGCGCGAGCGTCGCGAGCATCTCCAAGCCGTGCTCGGGTCGAACCCGCGGCGCGAGGGTCACGTCCGTATCCTGATGCTGCACGACCCGAGCGCGTTCAAGCACGTCCCCAAGGGCGACGTCGACTTGACGCTGTCGGGCCACACGCACGGCGGGCAGGTCGGCTTCCTGAGCTTCGGCTTCGACTGGACGGTGCTGCGGCGCACGGCGTGGCCCGACCACGGGCTCTTCGGGCACGGCGCGAACCGGCTCTACGTGCACCGCGGCACGGGGTTCTACGGCTTTCCGCTGCGCATGGGCGTGCCGGGAGAAGCCTCGCAGCTCGAAGTCCTGCTCGTGCCGCGCGGCTAGCCTGCATTTCTCACCAGATCACGTCGCGAGGCGGTCGAGAGTGCCGAAGATTCGCGAGCCTCGGACCGGAGGGCGACGCAGGCGTACTTGAACAGTACGTCGAGGAGCCCGGAGGGAGAA
>VGTG01000066.1 GCA_016874795.1 Deltaproteobacteria bacterium
TTCCTTCTTGGTCATCGCCCTGGCCTCTCGGGCCACGGCGCGGTGGTATCTCTCCATCCGCGCTCGTACCCAGCAGGGCGGACATCTCCGAGTGCTTATGCACCGGACATCTCCACTGCTCCTTACAGCGTCACCGGTCAATCTTGATTCGGGGGACGAGCGCGGTCTAGGCTCCGGCCATGGCCGAGCGTTTCGGGAATCTCGTCCAGCTGTTCGAGAGGAGCGTGGAGAAGTACCGGGCCCGCGACCTTTTCGGCGTGAAGAAGGGCGGTTCCTGGCAGTGGATCACGTACGGGGCCTTCTCGGACGAGGTCGACGCCGTGCGGGGCGGTCTCGGCTCCCTCGGGGTCCAGGCAGGCGATCGAGTCGCGATCATCGCCGACAACCGCGTCGAGTGGGCAGCCGCCTGCTATGCGACCTACGGCCTCGCCGCTTCGTACGCGCCGATGTACGAGTCGCAGCTCGCGAAGGAGTGGGAGTTCATCCTGAAGGACTGCGGCGCGAAGGTGGTCCTCGTCGCGACGCGGGCCATCGCCGAGAAGGTCGGGACGCTCCGCGCGAACCTTCCCGCGCTGCAGCACGTCGTCTCCCTCGAAGGAGACGAGGGGCAAGCGGACTCATATGCGGCGCTCCTCGAGCGCGGTACGCACGCGAAGGCGCCTTCGCGGCACCCGTCGTCGTCCGATCTCGCGGGATTGATCTACACGTCCGGCACGACGGGCACTCCGAAGGGCGTGATGCTGAGCCACGGCAACATCAGGTCGAACATCAATGCCGTGCTCGAGATCTTCACGTTCGAGCCCGACGACCGCTCGCTCGCGTTCCTCCCCTGGGCGCACTCGTTCGGCCAGACGTGCGAGCTGCACGGGCTCCTCGCCATGGGCTGCTCGATCGCGATCAACGACGAGATCCCGAAGCTCGTCGAGAACCTCGCGGAGGTGAAGCCAACGATCCTCTTCGCCGTGCCGCGCATCTTCAATCGCATCTACGACGGCGTGAACAAGCAGATCGCGGAGCGGCCGGCCCCGATCCAGTCGCTGGTCAAGACGGGCGTCGAGAACGCGACGAAGAAGACGAACGGCGAGTCGATCGGCATCCTCGGCGAGATCGGGCTCTGGCTCGCGGACACGCTCGCGTTCTCGAAGATCCGCGGCCGCTTCGGCGGACGTCTCAAGTACGCGATCAGCGGCAGCGCGGCGCTGTCGCGCGAGGTCGCGGACTTCATCGACGGGCTCGGGATCATGGTCTACGAGGGCTACGGCCTGACGGAGACGAGCCCGATCTCGACCGCGAACTTCCCCGGCGCGCGCAAGATCGGCAGCGTCGGCAAGGCGATCCCGGGCGTCACGATCAAGATCGACCGGACCGCCACGAACCACGAGCGCGACGGCGAGATCCTCGTCTACGGCCCGAACGTGATGATGGGCTACCACAACCGTCCGGAGGAGAACCGCGCCGTCCTGATGGAGGACGGCGGCTTCCGCACCGGCGACATGGGCTACCTCGACGCGGACGGGTTCCTCTACATCACGGGCCGCATCAAGGAGCAGTACAAGCTCGAGAACGGCAAGTACGTCGTGCCTTCCCCGCTCGAGGAGCAGATCAAGCTCTCGCCCTACATCGCGAACGTCTTCGTCTTCGGCGACAACAGGCCGTACAACGTCGCGGTCGTCGTGCCCGAGCGCTCGACGCTCGAGGAGTGGGCGAAGGCCAACGCCGCCGACATCGCCCATCCGAACGACTGCACGAAGATCCGCGGCTTGATCGAGAAGGAGCTCGACGAGAAACTCGGCGAAGCGAAGGGATACGAGAAGGTCAAGAACTTCGTCGTCGTCGGAGAGGACTTCACCACCGAGAACGGCATGCTGACGCCGACCTTGAAGCTCAAGCGGCGCGCGGTGCTCGATCGCTACGGGAAGCTGCTCGAGAACCTGTACTGACGGGCCTTTCGTCGGCTCCGCCTGCGGTTGCGGACCGGTCGGGGGACGCTACAGTCCCCGGGCGGCTCTCCGTGAGCCGCTTCGCCTTTCATCAAACCAAGGGAGAGTCACATGGAGTTTGGGATCTTCATCCAGGGCACCTGCACCGGGGAGAAGGCCCACATCCCGGCGAAGGAGCACGAAGCGCTCCTGAACGAGGTCGCGTACACGCGCACCGCGGACGCCAACGGATGGAAGTACTGCTGGGTCACCGAGCACCATGCCCTCACCGAGTACAGCCACATCTCGGCGAGCGACGTCTACATGGGCTACCTCGCCCACGCGACGAAGCGGATCCATCTCGGCTCCGGGATCTTCAACTTGAGCCCGCGCGTCAATCATCCCGCGCGCAACGCCGAGCGCGCCGCGATGCTCGATCACTTGACCGAGGGCCGGTTCGAGTTCGGCACGGGGCGCGGCGCCGGCTCGCACGAGGTCGGGACGTTCAACATCCACGACACGTCGAGCACGAAGGCCGAGTGGGACGAGGTCATCTACGAGCTTCCGAAGATGTGGAAGCAGAAGGACTACACCCACCACGGCACGAGCTTTTCGCTCGACAAGCCGCACAACATCCTTCCGAAGCCCTACAAGGCGAGCCACCCGCCGCTGTGGGTCGCGTGCGGCAACCCGGCGACGTACGAGAAGGCCGGCAAGATGGGCCTCGGCGCTCTCGGCTTCAACTTCTCGCCGATCCACGCGATGAAGCCGCAGATCGAGTCGTACAAGAAGGGCATGTCCGAGTGCACCGAGCCGGTGGGCGACTACAAGAACGACAACGTGATGATCACCAACTCGGTGATCTGCTTCAAGGATCGCGAGCACGCGCGTGAAGTCGCTTGCCGCGCGAGCCGCGGCTACATCTTCTCGCTCGTCTGCCTCTACCACGACACCTTCCCGACTCCTCCGGGCGCGCCGATCTGGCCGCAGAAGCCGAACGTGATGAAGCCGGAGGAGGTCGACGCCGCGATCGAAGCCGGCGCCCTTCTCTGCGGCACGCCCGACGAGGTGTGCGAGCAGCTCCGTGCGTTCGACAAGGCGGGGATGGATCAGCTCGTCTTCGGCCTTCCGAACCATCTCGAGAACGACGAGGTGCACGAGTGCCTCGAGATGTTCGGCAAGCACGTGATCCCGCAGTACGACAAGGATCCGGTGCACAGTACGACGCGCTACCGGAACGCCTTCACCGGCGGCGGGTTTTGATTCTCGCGACGTTTCGTTTCCTTCGTCGCGGATGCCGAAGCGCGACGTCGCGCTCTTGAGTCGCGCGAACGCGTTCCCTGCGTCTCGCCGCGCACGGATCGGCTGGCGGGCAGATCGCTTGGCTGCCGGCCATGGAGCGTTTCACGCTCAGCCGGCACGCCGCCTCGGCCTTGGACGAACGCGGTACGAGCTGTCGTGGGTCGAACGGACACTGGTGCTGCCGACCCGAACGGCTCGGGATCCAGCCGATCCGAGGCTCCTGCATGCGTTCCGACCCGTCCCCGAGCGCGACGGTCGAATCCTCCGGGTCGTGTATGATCCGACCGTGAAGCCCTGGCGTGTCGTGACAGCCTTCTTCGACCGGAAGGAGAGCAGGGAAGGATGAAGATCCACTTCGACGAGAAGGCCGACGTCCTCTACCTACGACTCGACGAGTCGACGATCGTCGAGTCCGAGGAAGTCAAGCCGGGGATCGTCCTCGACTTCGACGCTGCCGGGGACGTGGTCGGGGTCGAGATCCGGAGCCCACGGACGCGCTCGCCGTCGGCGCATCTGAGACCCTTTCAGCTCGAGCTTCTTTGACCTGACCGCCCGTGCGGATGGACGTGAGGTGTGAGTGAGCCGCCGCGATTCGGCGAGGGTTTTCAGCGAGAGCTCTTCGAGCTGATTCGCTGGCGGCGAGACGTCCGTCGCTTTCGTTCCGATCCGATCCCGGCCGCGGTCGTCGACGAGCTACTTGCGGCCGCGGTCCTCGCGCCCTCGGTCGGCAACAGCCAGCCCTGGCGCTTCGTCAAGGTCGACGATCCGGAGCGACGCGCAAAGGTGCGTGCGAGCTTTCTCTCGTCGAACGAGGCGGCGCTCACTGGATATCGCGACGAGCGTGCGCAGCTCTACTCGTCGCTGAAGCTCGCCGGGCTCGACCAGGCGCCCGTGCAGCTCGCGGTGTTCGTCGATCCCGACCCTCTCGAGGGAGACGGTCTCGGCCGGAAGACGATGCCGGAGACGGTGCCCTACTCCGCCGTGCTCGCGATCCACACGCTCTGGGTCGTCGCTCGCGCCCGCGGGATCGGTCTCGGGTGGGTGTCGATCCTCGACCCAGTCGAGATGCATCGCTCGCTCGACGTCGACGAGCACTGGTCGTTCATCGCGTATCTCTGCCTCGGAGTCCCCGAGGAGGAGCACCTCGATCCCGAGCTCGAGCGCGCCGGCTGGCAGAGTCGCGTTTCGAGGGGAGACCTCGTCATACAACGATAGCCGTTGCTGCGTTCACTCCGAACCGCGGCCCCCGACGTGCCGGTTGTACCAGTACCAGTGCAAGCCTAGCCTGCATTTCTCACCAGATCCCTACTGCGGCGGCCGATAGCACCGAATCTTCGCGAGCTTCTCCCTCCGGGCTCCTCGACGTACTGTTCAAGTACGCCTGCGTCGCCCTCCGGTCCGAGGCTCGCGAATCTTCGGCACTCTCGACCGCCTCGCGACGTGATCTGGTGAGAAATGCAGGCTAGGAGTGGCGTCTCCTTCCTGATGAGCACGACGCGGTCGCCGGGCATCGCGGTCACGTAGCGAGCAGTCTCTGCTCGTACGGTCCTGCCGGCATCGAGACGCACGTAGAGATAGTGGCTCGGCGGCCTCCCCTCGACGTCGTTGATCACTTCTCTCGTGACGACGGAACCACCCGCAGCCAGTCTTGGCGAAAGCTGACGAAGGCGGGTTCTGCGCAGGTGAGTGTCAGCCGATCGAGGAACTCCTCGGCCGCCAACGAGCGTTCCCGATGCTCGCTCACTCGCTCCAGCGGAACGTCTCGAGGTACCGACGCAGCCGGTGCATCGTCGAAAAGCGCCGCAGGATCAGATCCCGCCGGAGCCCACGCACGACCTCCTTGATCTCCGTCGGCTGCGCCGCGTAGCGCGCCTTGCCGCCGGTGACGTCGTAGAGGAGCTTGATCAGGTCGACGATGTCGTCGCGACGCACCTCGGCCGCCGGCGCGTTCCACTCGAAGAGATCGAGCACCTTCACGTCGAAGAAGATGCCGCGCGGGCGAATCAAGACGTTCTCCGCGTGCAGGTCGCCGTGGTACTCGCCGTGGTCGTGGATCTGCGCGAGCCCGACCGCGAGCGCGTGGATCACGTGCAGCGCCCGGAACGGCTCGAGCCGCTTCCCCGCGTGGCGCTTGACGTAGTCCGGCAGCGGCTCGCCCTCGACGAACTCGCTGACGAGGCAGTTCAGCTTCTGCTTTCCGACCCGCACGGGCTCCGAATGGTGGTATTGCATGACGATGGGACAGTGCCGCAGCCGCTCGAGCTTCTGCGCAAACCGCCGGAGGCGCCGGTCGCGGAGGTTCCGTTGCGGATAGAAGAGCTTGATCGCCCGCGTGGCCCCCGTGCTGCGCTCGGTCACCCGGTAGACCTCGCCCTCCCACCCCATCCCGAGAGGCTCCTCGACGACGTACTTGCCGCCGACGAGCCGTCCGCGACTCAGACGAAACTGCGCTGGATCCTGCATCTCTCGCGGGAATATGCGCTGAGGGGCGGATCGACAAGCGCCGCAGCCGGGCGCCGGCCGGCACCCCCACCGTCAAACCCAGGTTGCTCCTGTCGTCCGGAGAAGCCATGTAAGACGCAAAGGAAAAGGAGGTTCGTCGTGACGCATTCCCGATTCCCGTCCGCTCTGGCTCTGGTGGCGGCTCTGGCTCTCGGCCTGGGCTTCGCCCTCCCCGCGGGCGCCGGAGCCCCGGGGTCGGAGGATCGGCTGATCGAGCTCGACGCCGTCTGCCGTGGCGGCTCGCAAAACGGAACGATGTGCACCTCGCATCCGGATTGCCCGAACGGCCGCTGCAAGGTGCGTTCCGCCGAGCTCGGCATCCGCCCGCACCGCTTCCACGTGACCCTGATCGTCGACGACGACACGAGCGAGTTCGACGGCAGCCAGGACGTGGACGACGTGGTCACCGTGACGGCGATCCTCGAGTTCGTCGCGAAGGGCCGCCGGCAGATCGTCGCGCAGACCTACGAAAACCTGAAGGGCGCCGACGCCGCGACGATCGTCGCGAACCTGCAGCAGGGCGTCGAGATCGCCGATCTCCCGTCGCGCGATCGCCGGCTCGACGAGACGCTCCTCAACGCGTCGGTCGCCGAGGCCGGCATCCTCGACGACTTCCTTTTCCAGGCTCCCGACGGCGAGATGCAGGCGGAGCTGCGCGAGCGCTTCGGGACGGACGGGCACTTCGTGGCGATCAAGGCGCGCAAGCTGAACGTGCACGCCGACCACGGAGCCGACGGTCTCGCGAGCGTCGTCGAGATCGTCGTCGACGTCATCGTGACGTCCGCGGAGTAGCCCGCGCGCGGAGAGGCGCCGCGCCCCTCTCCCGCTCCCTTCCGTGAAGAGAACCGAAGCGATCCTCGCGGCGACGCTTCTGCCGCTGTGGATCGTCACCTTCCTCCTGCACGTGAGCCGCGTCTCGGACGGTCGGCTCGCGTGGCCGGGGCTCTGGGTCGACCCGCCGACGGCGGGCGTCGCGGGACCGCGCGTGAGCGCGTTCTGGCCGGAGACGCACGCCGAGGATTCGGGACTGCAGGTCGGTGATCTTCTCCTCGAAGCCGGCGGCATCTCGATCGCCGGCCAGGGTCCCGCCGCGGTCTTCGCGCAGCTCCTCGCGGCGGCGAACGAGCGGCTCGAGGTTCCGATCACGTACCAGCGAAACGAGGTTCGCGCGCAGACGACGCTCGCGCTGACCCCCGTCGCATTCCCCTGGCGCGCGATCCCGGTGACGCTCGGATTCGCGATCGCGGGAGCCGTCGTGCTGTTCCGCCGCCAGGGCGCCGAGATTGGGCGCGCCTTCTTCGTCGCGGCCCTCCTCTACGGGTTCCACTGGAACTTCTTCTTCGGCGGCGCGCCGAGCATCACCTACGCCTGGCTCGTCGTGTTCGCGATCGCCTCGACGGTCCTCTACCCGCTGATGCTCTGGCCGATCTTCGTGCTCGTCCGCGACGCGGGGACGAGGCCGGGACGCCTCCCGGCGTGGCCATGGGTCTTCGCGGCCTTCGGACCGATCTCCACGGGGTGGGTCGTCGGCGTCCCGCTCCCGCCGCTCTTCTCGCTGCGCGCCGCGTTCCTCGTCACGATGCTCTGGCTCGCTTGCGCTCTCGTCGTCCTGACGCGCGGCTACCGGCGCGCGCAGCCGCTCGCGCGCCGCCAGCTCCGCTGGGTCGTCTACGGGCTCTACGTCGGGACGGCGCCTCTCCTCGCGGCGAACTTCGTGCTGGCGATCCGCCCGGAGCTCTGGTGGCTCTACGACGTCGCCAACCTCGCGACGGTGCTGATCCCGATCTGCTTCTTCGTCGCGATCGTCAAGTTCAACATGTTCGACGTCGATCGGCTGATCAGCTCGACGACGGCCTACTCGGTCCTCTCGATCCTCTTGATCGCGGGCCTCCTCACGATCGTTCCGTGGCTCGCGAACCTCCTGAGCGTCGGGCTCGGCACCGATCCGACGCAGACGCAGATGGCGCTGTCGGCGCTCCTCGCCGTCAGCCTCGTCCCGGGAGGGCGCGCGCTCCGCCCGCGCATCGAGCGGATCTTCTTCGCCGAGCGGCACGCGCTCGAGCAGGGCGTCGACGCGCTGCTGCGCGATCTCGACCGAGGCGAGACTCCGGAGGGTCTCCTCGAGGTGCTCGGTCGCCGGCTCGACGAGCTGCTGCGACCGGAGGGATGCCTCATCTACGGCTCGCTCGAGGAAGGTCTCGGCCTCGTCTTCGAGCGAGGTCGCTTTCCGCAGGGAGACGTCCCGACGCTCCTGACGTCGCCGGCCGAGTCGATGCCGCACGGCTCCGCGCCGATCGACTTGACGGCGGCCTCGCGTGGACGTCCCGCCGATCTCGAGGCGCTCGCGCAGCTCGGAGCGACGCTGGCGCTGACGATCCGCCGGTCGGGTCGCGTCACGGCTCTCCTCGCCCTCGGACCGAAGCGTTCGGGCGACGTCTATTCGGCGACCGACCGCGCGCTGCTGCGCGCCGTCGCCGAGAAGGCGTCGGACGTGCTGCAGCGCTTCGACGAGGCCGCGGTGCTGCGACAAGCGCGATCGATGCGCGACGCGTACCGGCGCTACGTGCCGTCCTCGGTCGCGGATCGCCTCGCGCGCGGCGAGGACCTGGTCGGCGGCGAGCGCGAGCTGTCCATCCTCTTCGCGGACGTGCGCGGATACACCTCCTACTCCGAGGGACGACAGGCGGGCGACGTCTTCTCGGTGGTCAACGTGCTGACCGAAGCCGTCTCCGAGCAGATCCGCCGCCACGGCGGCACGGTCGTCGAGTTCCTCGGGGACGGCGTGATGGCCGTCTTCGGAGCGCCGCGCACGCTCCCCGGTCACGCGAGCGCGGCCGTCGCGGCGAGCCGCGCGATCGTCGAAGCGATCGCAAAGCTCCGCCTCGGCGGCGCGGCGAGCCAGCGTCCCCTCGCGGTCGGCGTCGGCATCGCGACGGGGCCCGCCTTCGTCGGGAACGTGGAGACGAAGGAGCGTCTCATCTATACCGCCATCGGCGACACCGTGAACCTCGCTTCCCGCCTCCAGGCACTCACCCGCGAGCTCGGCGCGGTGGTGGCCATCGACCAGTCCACGCTCGCGGCGGCGGGCGTCACGGCGGACGGCTTCGAGTCGCGGGGCGCGATCGAGATCCGCGGGCGGCGCGAGCGAGCCGAGGTCTTCATCCTCCCGCTCGCCGAAACGGTTGACTCATCGCGCTCGAGACGCGACGGAGACGGCTCGTCGTCATGAGCCTCGATCCCGAAGCGGTCGCCGTCGACCCGAGCCGGCTGCGGCTCCTCTACGAGCTCGCCTGCGCCTTCGCAGCGCGTCTCGACCTCGACGACCTCGTCACTCTCGTCGTCGAAAAGTGCCGGAGCACTCTCGAGGCCGAGGGGGCGTCCGTGCTCCTCCACGATCGGGCGTCGGACGAGCTCTTCTTTCCGTTCGTCGTCGCGCGAGACCCGGCGGTCGCGGCGCGACTCGCGCGTCTTCGGTTCCCCGCGGACCAAGGGATCGCCGGGACCGTTCTGCAGAGCGGCACGACCCTGCGCGTCGACGACGCGACGAGCGACACGCGGCTCTTCCGCGGCGCGGACGAGCAGACGGGAACGACGACCCGCTCGCTCCTCTGCGCGCCGTTGATCACGCGCGAGGGAACGATCGGCGTCCTGCAGATCGTCAATCACCGCGGCGGCACGCCGTTCCCGGCGGAGGACGAGCGGTTCCTCCTGGCGCTCGCCGGAAGCGTCGCGGTCGCGATCGACAACGCGCGGATGTACGCGACGCTGCGCGATTCGGAGGAGCGTCTCAAAATCCAGGTCGGCGCGCTCCGCCGCGACCTCGCGCGGCAGGACCGGTTCACGCAGATCGTCGGCACGAGCCCGGCCATGGCCGGCGTCTTCGAGCTGATGGAGAGCGCCGCCGCGGCGCCGATCACCGTCTTGATCGAAGGCGAGACGGGCACGGGAAAGGAGCTCGTCGCGCAGGGGATCCACAAGGCGAGCAGCCGGGCGGAGCATCCCTTCGTCGCCGTGAACTGCGCGGCCCTCCCCGAGACCCTCCTGGAGAGCGAGCTCTTCGGACACCGTCGCGGCGCCTTCACGGGAGCAACGCACGATCGCGTCGGTCTCTTCGAGGCGGCGCGCGGCGGCACGATCTTCCTCGACGAGGTCGGCGAGATGCCGGCAGTGATGCAGGCGAAGCTGCTGCGCGTGCTGCAGGAGGGAGAGATCGTCCCCGTCGGCGACAATCGCCCGCGCAAGATCGACGTGCGCGTGATCTCCGCGACGAACCGGGATCTCGCACGCGAGGTCGAGCAACGTACGTTCCGCGAGGACCTCTTCTATCGCCTGAGCACGTTCCCGATCCATCTGCCGCCGCTGCGCGAGCGCCGCGAGGACGTCGGGCCGATCGCGACGCGCATGGTCGAGAGCGTCGCGCGTCGCTACCAGAAGGAGATCTCCGGCATCGCCTCGGAAGCGTTGTCCCTGCTCGAGCGGTGGGACTGGCCCGGCAACGTGCGCGAGCTGCAGAACGAGATCGAGCGCGCCGCGGCCCTCGCGCGCGCGGGTGAGCCGATCACGTCGGCGCAGCTCTCCGGGAAGCTGACCGGCGCCACGCCGCGACCGGTCGGCCCGTCGAGTCCGAGCCCGCCGCGCGAGACCCAAGAGAGCGAAGCTCCACCGTCGAGCGGCGGAGCGGACCTCGGGACACTTCGCGACGCGCGCTCCACGTTCGAGGCCGACTTCATCCGCCGGACGCTCGCCGCGCAGGACGGCAACATCACGCGCGCCGCGCGTGCGATGGGTCTCTCCCGCGTCGCGCTGCAGAAGAAGATGAAGGACCATGGGCTCCGCTGAGCGGCTGCCCGACGTGATCGCCCCCGGCCTTCGACTTCTCTACTGCGGAATCAACCCGAGCCTGTACTCGGCGAGGGTCGGTCACCATTTCGCACGACCCGGCAACCGCTTCTGGAAGGTGCTGCACGGCGCCGGCCTGACGCCGCGGCTGCTGTCGCCCGACGAGGATCGCCGCCTCCTCGAGTGGGGTCAGGGGATCACGAACCTCGTCGCGCGCCCGACCGCGGCGGCGACCGATCTCGACGACGCGGAGCTCGTGGCGGGAGCGCGCCTCCTGGCGCGGAAGCTCCGCCGCTATCGGCCCGCCGCTCTCGTGTTCGTCGGGATCGGAGCGTATCGCACCGCGACCGGGCGCCGGCGCGCCGCGATCGGCCTTCAACCCGAGCCCTTTGCGGACGTTCCCACTTGGGCGCTTCCGAACCCGAGCGGGCGGACGGCCGGGTACTCCCTCGCGCAGATGGTGTCGCTGTATCGCGATCTCCGCGCTTCTTGAACGCTCCGGCTTCTCCGACCATCTCGCGAGCCCGCGTGTCCTCGTGCCTGATCGCCCTGCTGCTCTTCGCCTCCGGCGCCCTGCTGCTCTTTGCCTCCGGCGCTCGCGCTCGTCTACCAGGCGCTCTGGGTGAAGCAGGTCGGGATCGTCGTCGGGCTCGGGACGGGAATCACCTGCGGCGCGACGCTCCCCTGGCCGGGGCTCGAGCGCCGCGTACATCGACCTGCAGCAGCCCGACCAGGCGATCCCGCTGCTCGAGCGCGTTCTCGCAAAGGAAGGGACCAATCCCTACTATCGCTGGGTCACGGAGATCGGAGCACAACCGTGATGCACCTTTGGGAAAGGATTCATCGATGCGACACCGGATGGCTGTCGGACTCCTCTCTCTCGCTCTCCTCTCTCTCGCTCTCCTCGCCGGCAGCTCCGCCCTTGCCGCGGAGCGCTACGTCGACAGCGACGAAGCGAAGGACGAGACCTCGAACAAGACCTGCGCCCTGACCGACCTGAAGGGCCTCGAGGCGAACGACGAGCTGAACTGGATCTGGAAGGCGGAGGGCGTCAAGCTCGGCGCGCCGGGCAAGATCCAGATCGACCCGATCCCGAACGAGAGCGACGCGACCGATCCGGAGATCGGCGACGCGACGACGAAGGCGTTCAAGCTCGCGTTCGCGCGCGTCGGCAAGACCGAGGGCACGGGAGGCATGCGGCTGAAGGGCTGCATCTACTGGCTCGAGCGCTCCGGCGGAGAGCGCGCCTACATCCCCTGGGGCGGCTACGCCGCGCAGGCGGGCGTCGGCATCGAGGCGGAGCTGCTCGACGCGTCCGGCAAGCCGGTCGCGCGCTTCCGCGTGTGGGGACGCGAGGGCGGCGATCCGAAGCAAGCCGCGTACGAGATCGCCGACGGCATCGCGAACTACGTCCGCGACAATTGAGCGAGCCGCCCCTACCGGCGACGGTCTGGTACTTCGCGTACGGATCGAACCTCCAGCGCGCGACGTTCTTCGGTCGCCGCGGGATCGAGTGCGTGCGCGCCGTGCCGGTCCGCGTCATCGGGTGGCGACTCGTCTTCGACAAGCCGAGCATCGTCCCGTCGGGACACGCGACGGCGAACATCGTCGTCGATGCCGAGGCGGAGGTTCTCGGCGTCGCCTACGAAATCCGTGCGGAGGATCTGGAGCACGTCGAGCTGACCGAGGGCGTGCCGTTCGGGAACTACGCGCGTGTCGAGGTGACCGTCGAGGTGCTCGCGCCGACGGAGAACGCGCCCGCGGTGGCGTTCTCTCTCGGCTCCGATCGCCGTGATGCTTCGCTCCTCCCGTCGACGCGCTACCTCGGGCTCGTGATCGAGGGTGCGCTCGAGCACGGCTTGCCGGAGACGTGGATCGAGTGGCTGCGCGGCGTCCCCACCGAGCCGGAGCGCGAGGAATCGCGCGCGCTGCGCGCGGCGCTCGATGAGCTCATGAGGAAGCGCGGCCGCGCGCAGCGTTGATTCTCGCTGGTCGTGCTCCGTGCCATTGACTGCCTGTGGCGGCGGCCTAGCCTGCATTTCTCACCAGATCACGTCGCGAGGCGGTCGAGAGTGCCGAAGATTCGCGAGCCTCGGACCGGAGGGCGACGCAGGCGTACTTGAACAGTACGTCGAGGAGCCCGGAGGGAGAAGCTCGCGAAGATTCGGTGCTATCGGCCGCCGCAGTAGGGATCTGGTGAGAAATGCAGGCTAGCGTTTCACTCGTGGTTTCTCCGTCGCGATCTGCGATCCCGTTCCGGACGCGTATGCACGCGAGCATCCCGAGCCCGCGCAGGCGGCATCCGCGTCTCCATCGCGGACTTCCTTCCGTCCCTCTGACGCGAAGGTCTGCCGGCTTCAGCGCAGGAGAGCCCAGCGCGAGCGCACGTCGAGAGGCCGGTAGGCGACGGCGCGCCGGAAGCACTCGTTCGCCTCGTCCTTGCGACCTTCGCGTGCGAGCTGACGACCCGCCTTCGCCCAGTGCCGGCCGACCTCCTCTCGGAGCGTCGAGCGAACGGCGAGGAGGCGCTCGCCTTCGCGTTCCAGGAATCGCTCGAGAACGAGCGCGCGCGTCCTGCGGCGGTCGGCGTGATGGTGGCCGAGCGAGCGCGCTTCGCCGCGTACGTCGCCGAGGCGGTGACGGTACGCGATCTGGACTTCGGGCACCCAGCGCCAGGCTCCGAGCAGGCTGAGACGAAGCATCAAGTCGAGGTCCTCGGCCGTCTCGAGGGCTTCGTCGAAGCCGCCGGCGGCGAGCAGGGCCGAAGCGCGAATCACCGTGTTCGAGATCCCGGGCGGGCCGCGCCGCACGATCTCTGCCGTGGCGTTCCCCTCCGCCCACCTCCGGTCGACCGTACGGATGCGGCCGCTCGGCACGTCCAGACTTCGCTTGTCGCACGAAGCCGCGATCGCTCGGGGAGCTTCCGCGAGCGCGCGCGTCATCGACTCGAGATACGCGGGAGGCCAGAGGTCGTCGGAGTCGAGAAAGGCGACGACATCGACTTGCCCCGCCGCTCTCACGCCGCGGTTCCGCGCCGCCGAGACTCCTGCGTGCTCTAGGCGAACGATCTCGGACGGAAACGAGGGCCGTCGTCTCGCCACCCAGTCTTCGACGGCGGCGGCCGTCGCGTCCGTCGAGCCGTCGTCGACGACGACGAGCCACGCCGGCGGCGAGCGTTGCGCGAGGACGCTCTCGAGCGCCTCGACGACGACCGTCGGACGCTCGAAGACCGGCACGATCGCCGCGACGCGCACGGCCCGTCGCTTCGGCTCAGCTCTTCACGGGCGCGGGAATGTCGTAGAGCCGGCTCCAGTTGTCCCAGAGGATCTTCTTCTGGGATTCCTCGGACAGCGGCAGCGTGCGGAACGCCTCGACCGCGCGTGGGAACTTCGAGTCCGCGTGCGGGTAGTCCGTCGAGAAGACGAGGTTCGAGTGGCCGAAGGTCTCGACGTATTGCTTGACCGGCTCCTCGTCCGCCTCGACGGAGAGGTAGCAGTTGCTCTTGAAGTATTCGGACGGCGCCTTCGTCAGCTCCGGCGCTTCGTACTTGCCGAGCCACTCCCAGTGCTCGTCGAGCCGGTAGAAAAGCCACGGCGCCCACGCGCAGTTCCCCTCGAGCAGCGCCGCCCGAAGCTTCGGGAAGCGCTCGAAGACGCCGCCTGCCGTCAAGCTGACGGCGACCGCCATGATGCCGAGCGGCTGGCTGAACGTGTGCCACATCATCAGCCGGTCGAGTACCTCGAGCGAGAAGTCGGGACGGAGGAAGTTCTGCCCGCCGCCGTGGAACGAGATCGGGACGTTCAGCCGCTCGCACTCGGCCCAGAGGGGATCGTAGTAGCGATCGTGCCAGAAGCGGCGCTGCACCGCCCCCGGAGACAGGAAGATCGCCTTGAAGCCGAGCTGCTCCACGCAGCGGCGGGCTTCCTTCACCGCGAGATCGACGTCGTGCGGCGCGACCATTCCTGCTCCGAAGAAGCGCTTCGGATGCGCGTTGCAGAAGTCGTGCAGCCAGTCGTTGTACGCGCGCGAGATCGCGTCGGCGAGCTCGGGCTCGAGGCCATCCTGTCCCATCATCTGTGGGGTATCGAGGCCGAGGACGAAGAGGCCGCGCGTCGGGAAGAGGACCGCGAGGTCGAGGCCCTCGCTGTCCATCGCGTCGCGCTGCGAGTCGGGATCCCAGCCGCGCTTCTCGGCGGCGGTATACGCGTCGTCGTAGTCCGAGCGCCACACGCCCTCGCCGCCTTGCATTGGACGCGCCTGGCCCATGCGGAGGATCACGTGCGACTTCACCTTGACGCGCATGTCGCGGCGCATCTCCGTCAATCCGACGGGTGCGACGTGCTTCCAGCGCGGATCGATGTACCGCTGCCAGAGATCGGGCGGCTCGAAGATGTGCATGTCGCTGTCGGCGACCCAACCCTGACCATGACCGTTTGCGCTCATGCCGCCCTCTTATCAGGGGGTCCGGTTCGTTACCACGCATCTGCACCGGGGCTCGCTCGGCGGGGACGGCGACCGCGTGATCTCTTTGCGCTCGAGACCATTGCGCGGCCGACCCATCGCGGCGATCCCTCCAGGATGGGACGAAAGCCGCGCATCGCTCCCGCCGGGATGGTTTTCCACGTCCTGAACCGGGCGAACGAGCGAGCCCGGCTCTTCGAGGGTCCTGCCGACTACTGCGCGTTCGAAGCGATTCTTCGCGAATCCCTCGAGCGCGAGCCCGTGGGCCTTCTGGCGTACTGCGTCATGCCGAATCACTTCCATCTCGTGCTCACGCCGCACGCAGGCGGCGCGATGTCCGCGATGATGCACTGGCTCGGCACGACGCACGCCCGGCGATGGAGGCGGCACATCGGGAACGTCGGCAACGGTCACGTCTATCAGGGGAAGTTCAAGTCCTTCGCGGTGCAGAGCGACGCGCATCTTCTCTCGGTGTGCCGATACGTCGAAAGGAATCCCGTCGCGGCTGGGTTGGTCGAGCGCGCCGAGGACTGGACGTGGAGCAGCGCCGGCCGGAGAGCCCGCGCCACGACGAAGCACGAGCACCCGCCGCTCGCGCCGTGGCCGATTCCGATCCCAGAGGGTTGGCTGGAGCTCGTGAACGTTCCGCAGACCCCGGCGGAACGAGAGAGCCTCAGGGTCTCGCTTCGCACCGGCGAGCCGTATGGCGCACCGGAGTGGCAGCGCGAGACGGCAGAGCGCCTCGGGATCTTCGACCGACGCCGCCGGAGAAGTCGTCGAGCAACCGGTCATGAAACCCAAAGCGGGCAATCGAGCCTGGGTGCAGATAGGCGCTAACGAACCGGACCCCCTTCGATGTCGCCATTTCTGTCGCGCAGCTCCGTCGGATCGTCGTCGAGGCGATACAGCTCGGCGCCGCCGACGTCGGGAACGATCAGCTTCCACGGCCAGCGGATCGCCGCGACGAGATCGCGGTCGTACCGATCGGGTGCGAGACGCGTGAACACGTCGCTCCGATGCGCCTCCGCGAGGACGAGATCGCGCTCGCCGATCGGCACGCCTTCGACGTTCGGTGGCAGCGGAAAGCCGACCTCCTTCGCGACGAGCGGAAGCAGGTCGACGGTCGAGACGGGCGCGTCGACGACCTTCCCCGCGTCGCGTCCCTTCGGGAAGTGGATCAAGAGAGGCACGCGAAGGACCTCCTCGTAGAGCCAAGGCCCGTGGCCGCCGTTCTCGTGCTCGCCGAAGGACTCGCCGTGATCGGCGACGACGACGACCAGCGCGTCGTCGTAGCGCCCGTCGTCCTTCAGCGCCTGCAGGAGACGCCCGAAGTGGTGGTCCATGAAGCGGATCTCGGAGTCGTAGCGAAGGCGGGCCCGCCGGTGCCTCCGCCAGCCCGGCGCGGGAGCGTCCACCTCGAAGCCCGGTTGCGTCCGGTACGGCTCGTGCGGGTCGAAGTAATTGACGAGAAGGTGGATCGGCTGGCTCGACGGCACGGTCGCGAGCCATGCGATCGCGCGATCGGTGAGCTCGTCGGCGGCGAAGTCGACCTCGTTCTTGAGCTCTTGCGACTTCTTCACGTGATCGGCGACGGATTCACCGCTCGGCAAGCCGGCCCAGCGATGCTCGAATCCCTGCAGGAGCCCGAACTCGGGTGCGAGCCATGGTCCGCCCGCGAAGGCGGCGGTCGCCTAGCCGCGGCCCTGCAGGATCTCCGCGAGTGTCGTCGCGTCCTCGCCGAGACGGCTCACGCGGTTCCCGAACATCTCCTCGCCTTCCTTGTTGAAGCGCGCACCGTGCGTCCGCGGGAGCTGCCCGGTGAACATCGAGGCGTGCGACGGCAGCGTCCACGGCGCCGTCGACCACGCTCGGCGGTACGTCACGCCGTCGCTCGCGAAGCGGTCGATCTCGGGCGACGTCGGACGGGAATGTCCGTACACCCCGAGATGATCCGCCCGGGTCGTATCCAGCGTGACGAAGACGACGTCCGGCGGCTTGGCTCGGTTGCACCCGAGGTTGCACCCGAGGTTGCACCCGAGGAGAACGACGACCCCCGCGAGCACGCAGCGAATCCAGGAAGGTCTGATGGCGCAGGCTAACGCGCTGCGACCGAGCCACGCAAGCGCAGCGCAAGTGCGCGGCGCGGCCACGGCTTCGCTTGCGTGCGGCGTGCGCGACGGGGCAAGAGTTCGCGATGCCGTCGCGCTGCACGGTGCTCTCGGCCGTCGCCTACCTGGCGCTGTCGCTCTATGCGATGAGCGGCGTCCTCGAGGCGCCCGCGACGCTGCTCCTCGGCCCTCCCGCCGAGGGTCCGGGCAGGCTTCTGCGCACGGACCAGAACATGGTCCTGTCGGTCGTCACGCACAATGCGCGTCTCTTCTCGTCGCGGCCGTGGGACCTCTTCGCGGACGGCAACTGCTACCCGACGCCGCTCTCGCACACGCTCGGCGAGCACATGTTCGGCAACGGTCTCCTCGCCGCGATCCCCCATCGCCTGACGGGCGAACCGATCCTCGCGTACAACGTGCTCCTCGTCCTGCGCCTGTGGATCCCGGCGCTCGCGATGTACGCGCTCTCGCTGCACTTCACGAAGAGCCCTCCCGCCGCGTTCGTGGCGGGCCTGGTCTTCGGTCTCAGCCGGAGCCGCCTCCGCGACCCGGTTCATCCGTACGCGTACGGCGACCTGTGGACGCCGCTGATCCTCCTGTTCCTCCACTTCCTCTTCACGCGCCGGGACTGGAAGAGCGCGATCGGTCTCGCGCTGTTCGTCTCGCTGCAGATGATGGAGAGCCTCTACGCGGTCCTCGCGTGCACGCTCGTTGCCGGCGTCTACGCCGTCCATCTCGCGATCTCGAACTGGCGACGCATCCCGGAGCTCGTCCCCAAGCTTCTGCTCTGTGCTCTGACCGCGAGCGCGATGGGGGCCTGGATCTTCCTCCCGTACCTCGAGACGGCGCGGACCTGGAACGTGCTGAGCGGAAGGTCTGCGAACTTCTCGTACATCTGGCAGTTCGCTCCGGGAGAGAGCTACTTCATCGGCTTCGTCGTCGGTACGCTCGCGCTGCTCGGCGTCGCCGATCGTCTTCGGCGCTCCCGCCCCGTCGCGGGAGACGACCCGAGACTCGCCATTCTCCTCGGCGGGTTCCTCGCGCTGTGGTCGGCCGTGTACGGCCTCAAGATCCCCTTCCTCGACGTCGGCATGCGCTCGCCCCTCTACTTGCTGCGCGACGTCGTTCCGGGGCTTTCGTCCGTGCGCGTGCTCGCAGCCGTCTACATCGGTGCGTTTCTCGCGGCCGCGTTCCTCGCAGGATACGGCGTGCTGCTTCTCGTCGAGCGGCTGCGAAGCGCGCACGCGACGCGAGCCGCGCTCGCCGCGGCTCTCAGCCTGGCGTTCCTCCTGGAGGTCTTCGCTCCCCCGATCGCGCGCCGAAGCTGGGGCGCGCCGCTCGATCTCGCGCCGTTCCGCGCCCGCCCGCCGGAGGAGGACATCGACCTCGTCGTGCGGACCGCCGACGGAGCGGTGCTCGATCTCCCGCGGATCCGACCGAACCTCCTCGCGAATGCAGGGCAGCTCCTCCTCGCGTCCTTCCACGGCCACCCGACGGGGGCTTGCTACAACTCCTTCCGCGTTCCGGTCCAGGACCAGATCGTCGAGCTCGCAAAGCAGCTTCCCGCGAAGCCCGCCGCAGAAGCGCTGAGCGCGCTTGGCTTCCGCACATTGTTCGTCCACCTTCCGCTCGTGACGCCGTCGGCACAGAAGAAGTTCGATCGGAAGCTCGGGCTGCAGAACGTGAGCGGCACCTCTCCGCTCGAGCCGATCGGCGCCACCGACCGCATCCGTGCGTACCGGCTACCCGCCGCCGGCCCGCTCGAGCGAAGCTTCGACGTCCTCGCGGCTTCCACGGATGCGGAGCCGCGCTCGTCGATCCGGCAGCCGACGGCGGCGGTCCGCTTCGAGATCGCGAATCCCGGTGCCGAGACGTTCCGGCACCCGGAGCCGATCGAGCCGAGCAATCTCGTCGTGCGCTGGGTGTCCGACCAGGACGGCACCTCGCTCGAGTCGAGCGTTCGCACTCTCTTGCCTCTCGCGATCGCTGCACGCGGCAAGACGTGGAACGAGATCGAGCTCCCGGTGCCCGTCGCCCCCGGTCGCTACGACGTTTCGATCGCCCGCGCTTCCACTCCCGACCACGTCCTCGGCTCGCGACGCGTCGAGGTCCTCCCGGCCGACGTCCCGGAGCGCGCGCGCAAGCGTGAGGCCGGCCGACGCAAGCGAGGAGCTTGACGTTCCATGGCCGAGCGCGCCGTGCCGCTCCGGGGCCGGGAGATCGCCGGCGCGCTCCTCGTCTACGGTGCCGTCTCGCTGTGGTGGCTCTGGCCGCTTCCGACGCGCCTCGCGACGCACCTTCCCGATCTCGGCAGAAAAGCACCGCTCGTGCTCGCCGATCTCCTGCTGATCGTCTGGGCTCTCGCCTGGGACTGTCACGCGCTCGTGACGGAGCCGTGGAACCTCTTCCACGCGAACACGTTCTTTCCCTCGACGAGCTCGCTCGCCTATTCGGAGCACGTCCTCGGATACGTGCCCCTCTTCGCGCCGCCCTACTGGATCTCCGGGAATCCGGTCTTCGCGGCGAACGTGCTGATCCTCGCGCTGCCCGTGCTGCGCGGCGTTTCGCTCTACGTCCTCGCGCGCCTCTGGGTCTCCGCGCCGGCCGCCGGGATCGCCGGGCTCCTCTACGCGTTCTGGCCGTGGGCCTTTGCGGATCTGATGAAGTTCCACGTGCACGGGTTCTTCTATCTTCCGCTCGCGCTCTACTTCACCGAGCGGTGGCTTCACCGCGCGCGGACTCGCGACGTGGTCGCGGCGGGAGTCGCGCTGTTCCTGCAGGCGGCGACGTCCGTGTACCTCGGCTTCGCGGCCGCCTTCGGCTACGGCGCCTATCTCGTCGTGGCGCTCCTCGGATCGCTGCGCTCGCTGGATCGACGTCGTCTCTTCGGCCTCTTCCTCTCTGGCGGCCTCGCGGCGCTCGGGATCGTCCTCCTCGGCCTTCCCTATCTCTCGCTGCAGTCGTCCGGCGTCGTGCCGACGTACGGCGAGGAGGGCGTTCGGGCGATCGGCCTCGTTCCGGGAATCGCTGCTGTCGAGGTGCGGCGCTACTTCCTGCACGACGGGATCGGCGTCGTCGGTCTTGCGCTCGCCGCCCTGTCGCTTCTTCCTCCGTGGAAGGAACGGTTGCGCCCGCTCGCGATCGGGATCGCGCTCCTCGTCGTCGGCCTCGTGGCCACCGCCGGTCCGGATCCTCTCTTCCTCGGCGTCAACGTATGGAGCCCGTATGCGGGGTTGATGGAGTGGCTGCCCGGATTCTCGTCGATCCGCGCCCCTTCCCGCTTCATCGTCGTCGCGCATCTCGGCACGTGCCTCCTCGTCGCGCTCGGCGTGGCGCGAGCCACGCAGCGACTCGGGAGGCCGCTCGCGTGGACGGCGTGCGCGATCCTCGCGGTCGTCCTTCTCGCGGTGCAGCCGAATCGATCTCTTCCGCTTCGCCCGCTGCCCGTCGGCGACTCGGCTTCCGGCGTGCATCGCTGGCTCGCGGAGAATGGCGCGGGACGCGCCGTTCTCGAGCTGCCGCCACCGAGCTGGCCGCTCGCGGCGCGCCGGATGGTGCTGAGCTCGGCGCACTGGCTTCCCATCGTCGACGGCTACAGCGGCTACCCGCTCGACACCGACGACTTCCTGCACGGAATCGCACGCGATCTTCCCGAAGAAGGATCGCTGCAGGAGCTCGTCGATCACGCCGACGTCGGCTGGATCGTCGTACACGGACGCGAGCTCCCGCCCGCGCAAGTCGACCGCTGGCGCGGCCCACTGCCGGACGGGCTCCGCCTTCGCGCGGAGATCGACGGCGACCTCGTGTACGAGGTGACGCGCGCTCCGCGGAACGATCGTCGCGCGCTTCTCCTGAGCAAGACGACGACGCTCGAGGGACGTCCTCGTGCGCTGCTCGGTGCGTCCTGTCCCGGCGAGATCCAGCTCGCCGATGCGTCGCCGCGCGCCTGGAGAGTCCGCCGCGCGATTCCCTTGACGGTCCAGCTGCGCAACGACGGGACGCAGGATTGGCCCGGTGCCGGCCTCGCGCCGGACGGGCTCGTTCGCACGCGCGCGTGCTTCGCCGAGCCGGAGGGCGAGATGCGCTGCCAGAAGCCGGAGCGTCTGAGCCACGACGTGCCGGCTGGAGGATCGGCGTCGTCGTCGTTGACGTTGTGGACGCCGCGAGCTCCCGGCGACTACACGCTTCTCATCGACCTCGTTCAGATCGGCGGGAAGCCGCTCGCGGAGTGCGGAGTGGCGCCGCTGCAGGTTCCGGTGAAGATCGTCCAGCCGCCGCGGGGAGGCCTTCGAGCCGGGAATCGCGCCGACGGACGTAGAGCTCGTAGCCCATGATCCCGGCGGGGACGAAGGTCTCGAACACCGGATCCGCCCACGTGTAGAGGTCCTGCGTGAAGAAGCGCGTCCTCGTGTCGAGCGCGAGCTCGAATCCGAGGGAGCCGTCGTCGAGCCGGTCGAGGAACGCGGCGTCCGCGCGCGAGAGCCCTCCGCGCCTCGCGATCCCCTCGCGCCAGCTCGTGACGAGCACTGCGTCGACGTTCTCCTCGTCGAGCCAGCGCGCGAAGCGACCCGAGCGGTCATGCGGGTCGTCGGACGCCCGCCGCCCCCATCCGATCGGAAAGAAGACGAGGTCCACGTCCGGACCGAGGAGCGGCTTCAGCGTGTCGTAGGCGAGCTGGAGTCGCACCGGGTAGGCGAGCCGCAGCTCGCGGCCGTCCGCGCGCACGCGCTCCACCTCCGCTTGGATCGCGCTCGCGGCCGCGCGCTGCGGTCCGTCCTGGATCCGCAGGCAATGGCTCACCGTCAGGATCGCGGTGTAGCCGAGCACGACGAGGGTCGTCGCGAGGCCGAGCGGCGGACGACGTTGCCGGAGCTGCGCCATCGCGTAGCCACAGCCGAGGCACAGCCACGGCACGAGCGGCAGAAAGTAGCGCGGCGTCACCGTCTGCGCCGCGCCCTGCAGGAGGAAGAACGGGACGACCGCCGCGAGCACCGGCCCGCGGACGCGCGGCGCGCGCGCCACCAGCAGGAGGCCGGCGAGGCCGGAGAGGTAGATCGTCCACCCCATCACGAACGGCAGAGCGACGACGAGCGGGTAGACGTACCGCACGAAGACCCAGCCCTCCCCCTGGAGGTTCTCTCCCGGCGCGCCGGTGACCATCCCCGCGGAGAAGATGACCTTTCCGGTGCGGACGAGCTCGTCCCACTGGACGAGGATCGGCAGGATCACGACGAGAAACGCTGCGAGCACGACCGCGCAGCCCGAGAGGAGGAGAGCGAAGCGCGCGCTCCACGAGCGGCCGTCCCATGTGAGAGCGATCCACGCCTGCAGCGAGCCCGCGGCGAGGCCCGTATACTTGACCCCTCCGGCGAGGCCGATCAGCGCGAACGAGACGAGGAGGCGCGCGGTCGAGCCCTCATCGCGCGCGACCAACGCCTGATGCGCCGCGAGGAGAGAAACCAGGATCATCAACGCATCCGTGTGCGGCCGGTGCGCCTCGAGGACGTGCACCGGCGTCAGCGCCAGCGCCGCGGCCGCGATCAGCGCGCCGTACGTACCGATCGAGCGGCGCGCGAGCGCGTACAGCGCGGCGATCGTCGCCGTCGAGAAAAGCACCGTGAGGATGCGTCCGACGAGATCGAAGAGAGAGAGGTCCGTCGCGGGAGGAACCGAAGCCCCCGTCAGCTTCGTCCACGCGAGCGTCCCGCCGGCGACGAGATACGCGAGAGCCGGCGGATGGATCATCTTCTCGGGCAGCCAGTCGCCGTGGACGAGGAGCTGCCAGGCCGGACGCGAAACGAAGAGGTAGGTGTCGAGGAAGACGAAGTCCGGGAGGCCCCAGTCGATGCGATACGCGCGCAGGGTCGCGCCGACGACGAGGATGAGGGCGAGCCAGACGCGCCGCCGCGACGGAGACATCTCGTCCGGTCGAGCGGGAGGAGCGTCCGGGCCCAGCACGCGAGGGCGAACTATCACCGCCCTCCGGGGTCCGCCAACGGAGGTGGACGACGCTTGTCCGGGCTCCGCCAACGGAGGTGGACGACGCTTCTCCGGGCTCCGCCAACGGAGGTGGACGACGCTTCTCCGGCGTTCGCCTGGCCGGGCCGTGTCGCGGCAGCTACCGTCCCCTTGGCGGAGGCGAGGCTCGTGATCGATCACACGGAGAGAATGCGCGTCAACTGGGTCGACACGGACGCGAGCGGGCGCATCCACTACACGGCGGCGCTCCGCTACTTCGAGGTCGCCGAGCACCAGCTCATGCGACGCATCCTCGCCGACGGTGCTTCGCGGAGCTTCTCGCTGCCGCGCGTGCACGTCGAGGCGGATTACCGGCTCGCGCTTCGCTACCCCGACGACTTCGACTGCCGCGTGTGGATCGAACGCGTCGGCGAATCCTCGGTCGGCTACGCGTACGACATCCGGAACCTCGCGGGCGAGATCTGCATCCGTGGCCGGATCGTCGCGGTCGCGGTCGGAGACGAGGGACGGAAGATCCCCCTCCCGGAGGACGTCCGGAAGCGCCTCGAGGAGGCGGCCGCCAAGTAGCCGCGCCGCCCGTGAACCGTATGGGGCGCCCGGACGGTCAGCTCTTGGACGAGGCCCCTGCTTCGGGTAAGACCTCCCGACCCTTCGCTCCGAAGCAAGCAGGAGAGCTCGACATGGCGCACGATCCCAAGCACCCGGGCCAGGAACCACCCGACGACATCACCTCGATGATGGTCGTCATCGGCGGTCTTCTGGTCGCCTCGATGGTGATCGCCTACTTCGTCTCGTTTTGAGCGGAAGGCATCTGAAGGCGGAGGCGCCGCCTGAGTCGCCGTGAAGATCGCGGCGAGCCTGCCCGTTCCACCCGACGTCCCGACGTGCCAGCGGGTGGCGCGCGCCGCGGAGGAGCTCGGCTACGAGAGCCTCTGGATCGCCGACTCCGGCGGCCCCGACCCCTTCGTCGTCGCCGCTGCGGCAGCCGCGGTGACCTCGCGCGTCCGGATCGGCACGGCCGTGATCCCGGCGTACACGCGCACGCCGCCGGTGATCGCCTGCGCCGCCGCCTCGTGCGCCGAGCTCGCGCCCGGCCGCTTCGTTCTCGGCATCGGCGCCTCGAGCGAGAACATCGTCGAGAAGTGGAGCGGCATCCCGTTCCGGCGACCGCTGACGCGCGTCCGCGAGACCGTCACGAGCGTGCGCGGGCTCCTCGCCGGAGAGAAGAGCGACTTCACGGGGCGCACGCTCGAGACGCACGGCTACCGGCTGCAGATGCGCACGCCGACTCCGCCCGTGCCGATCCACGTCGGCGCGCTCGGTCCGCCGATGCTCGAGCTCGCGGGCGAGATCGCGGAAGGCGTGACGCTCAACATGATGCCGGTCGAGGCGGTGCCGCGGATGCTCGCGCACGTGCGCGCCGGCGCGGAGCGCGGCGGACGCGATCCGGCGGCGACCGAGGTCGTCGCGCGCTTCATGGTCTGCATCACGGACGATCCCTCCGGAATCCGCGGCGCGCTGCGCGGCTTCTTCGGCCCGTACTTCGCGACGTCCGTCTACAATCGCTTCGTCGCGTGGTGCGGCTTCGAGGAGGAAGCACGCGAGATCCTCGCCGGCTGGCAGACGAAGGATCGCGCACGCGTCGCGAAAGCGGTGACGGACGAGATGATCGACCGCATCGCGATCCTCGGGTCCGCCGAAGCCTGCCGTGCGCGTCTCGAGGAGTACCGCGCCGCCGGCGTGACGACGCCGATGGTGAGCCCGATCGCCGGCGACGCCGCCGGCGCGATCGCTATCCTCGAGGCGCTGGCAGCCCGTTGACGGCGAGCTCCCACGCGGCGTCTGCGATCGCGCGCGTGGCCTTGCCGACCGCCGAAGCGTTCTCCGAGCTCGCGGTGCCCAGGCGCGCGCGCATGACGATGCCCTGCGCGATCGCCGCCATGCGGAACATCGAGAAGACGACGTAGAAGTCGAGCCGCTCGATGCGCTCGCGGCCCATGCGGCGTGCGTACGCGTCGGCGTACTCCTGCACGCTCGGGATGCCGTGCCGCGGATCGTGCAGCCCGCCGACCTGCCCCGTCGCCGGCGGCATGAAGTAGCCCATCACGTTGAAGCCGAGGTCGGCGAGCGGATGGCCGAGCGTCGAGAGCTCCCAGTCGATCACCGCGACGATGCGCGGCTCGGTCGGATGCACGATCAGGTTCTCGAGACGGAAGTCGCCGTGCGCGATCGCACGCTCCTCGCCGGGAGGGACGTTCCGCGGCAGCCACTCGACGAGCCTGTCGAACGACGGGATCTCCTCCGTCTTCGACGCCTCGTACTGCTTGATCCACCGGGCGATCTGCCGGTCGATGTACTTCCCGGGCTTGCCGTAGTCGCCGAGCCCGACCGCGTCGGGATCGACGCGATGCAGGCGGGCGAGCGTGTCGTTCATCGCGTCGTAGATCGCGGCGCGCATCGCCGGCTCTTCGCCGGGCAGGCTCGGGTCGCGGAAGACGCGGCCCGGCACGCACTCCATCACGAAGAACCACTGGCCGATGACGGACTCGTCCTCGCAGAGGACGAGGACGCGCGGGACCGGAACGTCGGTCGATGCCAGCGCCTTCATCGCCCGGTACTCGCGGTCGACGGCGTGCGCGGAAGGAAGGAGCTGTCCCGGCGGCTTCTTCCGCAGCACCCAGCGACGATCGCCGGAGACGAGAAGGAACGTCGGATTGGATTGACCGCCTGCGAACTGCCGCACCTCGAGATCGCCGTCGAACCCTTCGAGTCGTCCGCGCAGGTAGCGGGCGAGCGCGGCCTCGTCGAAACGGTGGCGATCGCGTACGGGGCCGGCTCCGGCGGGCGCGCTCATGCGCGCTCTCGTACCATTCTGGGGTCCGGTTCGTTAGGCCGCAACGGGGTCCGGTTCGTTAGGCTGCATCTGCACCCAGGCTGGATTTGGGCTGGATTTGAGCCTGGGTGCAGATGCGGCCTTTCGAACCGGACCCCCTGACTGTCAGGGGCTGCGACGCGGGCTCGGCGCTCGGGTCAGAGTCTTGACCCGAGGCGAGCGAGCGCGGTCGGAAATCTCGCGCTCCGGGCTGGCATCCACCTTGCTGCCCCTCGGTGGCTCGAAGGACGATCGCGATGCTCACGACCGCGAGCTCGCTGCCCGCCGAAGGTTTGGAGGCCGGGAGCGAGGAGGAGCTTTCGGGCGACGCGCCATGGGCGGCAGCCGTGCGCACGACGCTGCAGGTGCTCGATCCCCCGGTCTCGGCGGAAGAGCTCTGCCGCAGGCTCTGCGTCGTCGGGCTCGAGATCTTCGGAAGCACGAGCGCCCGCGCCTATCTGCGCGATCCGGAGACGGGAGCGCTCGCGTGCGTCGCGCGCGCCCACCGGCGCGGACGCCTCGCACCGCGGCCGAGCGATCTCCGTGCGGCCGAGCTCGAAGCGGCCTTCGGAAGCCTCGCGTCCGGCGCGATGCTTCTCGAAGAGGACGCCCTCGACGCGAGCGCCTTCGCTCCGCTCGCGCGCTGCATGGGCGTGCGCTGGCTTCTCGTGCTGCCGCTCCGGCTCGACGGTCGTCTGCTCGGATTCGCCGTCGCCGGCGCGGGCGCGGGCAGTGCCGTCGGTGTCAGCGGTACGGAGGGAGCGAACGGAGACGGCATACCTCCCCCCGCTCGCCGCATCGCGACCGAGGTCGCGCGCATCGCTTCACTCGCCGTCGGCAGCGCGCGCCTGCGCGCCGAGATGACTCGGCTCGAGCACCAACGCTGCGAGGTGCTCTCGATGGTGTCGCACGAGCTCCGCTCGCCGCTGCACGTGATCCTCGGATGGGAGAGCCTTCTGCGCGAGGGTGATCTCGGGGAGCTTTCGGACGAGCAGGAGGACGCGGTCGCCCGCATCGGCCGGAACGCCCGCCAGCTCGCGGACGTGATCGAGAACACGCTAGGAGCGGGTCGCATCGCCGCGGGCCAGCTCCCGATCGGAATCGGGGAGGTGCGGCTGATCGACATCGTCGCGCAAGTGCTGCAGGAGGCGGCAGCCCTCCGCGGCGATCCCCGCCTGTGCCTCGTGCGCGACGTGCCGGAGGATCTCCCGCCGCTCCTCACGGACCGCGAGAAGCTTCGCGTCATCCTTCGGAACCTCGTCGGCAACGCGCTCAAGTTCACGGACGAGGGCGAGGTCCGCGTCGCAGCGCGCGCGAAGGGCGACGGCGTCGAGATCACGGTCTCCGACACCGGCATCGGCATCGCGCCGGACATGCTCGACGCGATCTTCGGCGAGTTCCGTCAAGCACCCGCGCCGAACGACCGCATCCGCGGCGGCGTCGGGCTCGGTCTCTACATCGTTCGACGGATGCTGGAGAAGCTCGGCGGGACGATCTCGGTCGAGAGCCAGCTCGGAAGCGGCTCGACCTTCCACTTCACGCTGCCGGCGAGCCCGCTCGCGAATTAGCTCAAGCGAGGGGGCGCCGCCCCCTCGCCGGAGGCGTGGCAAAGCCACGCCTCTTCCACTCCCCCGCTCGGCCGCGCGCTTTGCGCGCGGAGGGTCCTTCTCTCGGTGCACTAGCTGCCGGCGCGAAGTAGGCTCGAGCGCTCTTCACGCCGGGGCGGCGTTGCCCGCGTCCTCCGTGGCCGTATAGGAGTCGTTCGACGGCTCGAGCGAGAGCTCGGTGAGGATGCCCAGATGGAGTTCGGAATCTTCCAGTCCGCCCACGTCCCGAAGCAGGACACCGAGGAGGCGTGGCGCGCCCGCGAGCACGAGCGCATCCTCGACGAGGTCGCGATGGCCGAGATCGCCGACCGGACGAGCTTCAAGTACGCGTGGCTGACGGAGCACCACTTCCTCGAGGAGTACTCCCACCTCTCCGCGAGCGAAGTGTTCGGCGGCTTCCTCGCGGCGCGCACGAAGCGGCTCCACATCGGCTCGGGCATCTGGAACCTGACGCCGCCCGTAAACGCGCCGGCGCGCATCGCGGAGCGCGTCGCGATGATGGATCACCTGAGCGAGGGACGCTTCGAATTCGGCGTCGGACGCGGCTCGTCGAGCACCGAGTACCAGGGCTTCGGGATTCCCGACGGCGACACGACGCGCGCGATGATCGAGGAAACGCTGCCCGAGATCCTGCGCATGATGAGGCCGGGCCGCTACCGCCATCAGGGGCGCTGGTTCTCGATGCCGGAGCGGCTCGTGCTGCCGAAGCCGTACACGCAGCCGCACCCGCCGCTGTGGATCGCCTGCGGCAGCCCGAGCACGTTCGAGAAGGCGGGACGGCTCGGGCTCGGAGCACTCTGCTTCACGATCGGCCCGCCCGAGGTGCTCGCGCCGCTGATCGAGACGTACAAGAAGGCGATCCGCGAAGCGGAGCCGGTCGGCGGGTACGTCAACGACAACGTCGCCTGCGTGAGCCGTCTCCTCTGCCTCGAGGACGGCGACGAGGCACGCCGCACCGCGTGCGACATGCGGAGCGGCTACTACCAGAGCCTCGTGTTCCGCTGGCTCGACTCGATTCAACGTCCGCCCGGCATTCCCGAGTGGCCGGCGCTGATCCCGGAGCCCGACCTCGACGCGATCCGCGAGCAGGTTGCGCAGGGCCTTCTCTGCGCGGGCGATCCGGAGGACTGCGCGCGCGGCGTGCAGCGCTACGTCGACATCGGCTGCGATCAGCTCATCTTCGGCGTGCTCGCGAGCAGCCTCGATCGCGAGACGGCGGGGCGCTCGCTCGAGACGTTCGGTCGCCAAGTGATCCCGCGGTTCGACCGCGATCCCGTGCACAGCACGACGCGTCAACGCGAGGCACAGCTGGGAGCACCTGCCTCGGTGCTTCGTCCGAGGACGGCTCGACCTGACTCGACGAGGTCGTCGCTGCCGACCTAGGGTTCGCGCCACACCGAAGTACGAAACCTCAGGAGGCACAGAAGCGCTCGAACCTGCTCCCCCTCGAGATCCTCCCTCTCCTGCTTGCGACGCTGATCGTATCGGGGCCCGCACCGGCGATGGCGGCGACGCGGACCTTCGTCGACGACTACCCCGAGCCGATCGGCGTCGGCGGCTTCGAGCAGATCCTCGTGAGCGTGGTTCTGGAGACCGATTCGGTGAAGTACTGCGCCGCCTTCGACGGCTTCCACGGCCGGGACGGCAGCGACGGGAAGCGCTTCCTCAGCAAGCGATCGCCGCGGGCCACCGCCTGTCCGTAGTACACGAGGGACGCCGCTCCGAAACGCTTCCGACGCGCTCCGCCTAGCCCGTTTCTCTCACCGGAGGAATCGCCCACCCCGCTCGACTCCTGCTAAACTCTGTTCGCTACAAACAAAACGTCCAACAGGAGGAGCGGGGTGGAGCGGACGGAGTGTAGGACGGATCAGCT
>VGTG01000067.1 GCA_016874795.1 Deltaproteobacteria bacterium
TTGAACAGTACGTCGAGGAGCCCGGAGGGAGAAGCTCGCGAAGATTCGGTGCTATCGGCCGCCGCAGTAGGGATCTGGTGAGAAATGCAGGCTAGAAGCGTGAACCCTCCGCGCGCTTAGCGCGCGGCCGAGCGCAGCGAGCGCGGGGAGTGAGGCTCCGCGCGGCTTTGCCGCGGGGAGCGAGGGGGCGCGTGCCCCCTCGTCAAACAGCGTCCGGCTCCTCGACGAGGTGGTTCGTGCCGCTCGCCGTCGCGAACGTGGCCGCGACACGCTCGACCGTCTCCGGCTGGCGCACGTCGTCGAAATGGTACCAGGACGCCTTCGCACGCTCGGGCGTGATGTCGAGGATCACGTACCCGCGGTGGATGGTGTCGCCATACTTGACGTGCGGGTTCTGCGCGAGGATCACGCCCTCGAACCCGACGGCCGGGAATCCGGAGGTCACGCCCGGCGCGACGATCTCGACGCCGAGCGAGCCGCGTCCCGTGTCGGGATCGTAGTTCGCCGGATCGTTCGGATCGTCCGGGAGATCCATCGCCCACGAGCTGTGCACGTCGCCGGTGAGCACGACGACGTTCTCCACGCCGCCGTCCCGGATCGTGTCCCACACGCGCTGGCGGCACGGCTGGTAGCCGTCCCACTGATCCGGATTGGCGATCGTGCCGCCGCCCTCCGAGTTCGGCGCGCCGCCGAGCTTCCACCAGCCGAAGATCACCTGCTGTCCGATCACCTTCCACTGCGCCGTCGAGGAGCGCAGCCGATCGAAGAGCCACTCCTCCTGGTCGAAGCCGAGCATCGTCCGGTTCGGATCGCGGATCACGTCGAGGGCGGCATAGTCGACCGCCTGGAAGTCGCGGCCCCAGATGCGGGTGTCGAGCATGATGAGATCGACGAGGTCGCCGAAGGCGAGCGAGCGGAAGAGCGGCCCTCCCGGCGCGAAGCGGATCGGCATCCACTCCGAGTAGGCTTGCTGCGCGCGCGCCTTGCGCTCGACCCACGAGCCCTCGGTCGCGGGATTGTGGTTGTCGGAGCCGTCCTCGTACGAGTTGTTCGCGGTCTCGTGGTCGTCCCAGACGGTGACCCACGGAAACGCGAGGTGCGCGGCCTGCAGGTCCGGATCCGCGCGGTAGAGCGCGTAGCGACGGCGGTAGTCTTCGAGCGAGAGGATCTCGTGCGGCGGATCGGTCGGGCGGACGGGACCCTGCGCTCCGTACTCATAGATGTAGTCGCCGAGATGGATGATCGCGTCGAGATCCGTCCGGTCGGCGAGCCGGCGATAGGCGTGGAAGTAGCCCTCGGGGTAGTTCGAGCAGGAGACGAGGCCGAAGCGCAGGCGGTCGACGGGCCCGTCCGGTGCGGTGCGCGTCGTTCCGACGGGCGACGTCCGTCCGAGCGCGCGGAAGCGGTAGTAGTACGTCGTGCCCGCGGCGAGGTCGGCCGCGTCGATCTTGACGGTGTAGTCGCTTCCCGCGTCGGTCGCCGTCCAGCCGGCGCCGACGCGGCTTCCGAAGTCGGCGTCGAGTGCCACCTCCCAGAAGACGTCGAGCGGCTCTTCGGCGGTCGGGCTGAGCCGCGACCAGAGCACGACCGCGTCGACGAGCGGATCACCGCTCGCAACGCCGTGCGAAAAGAGCGTCTCCGGCCCGGGCTCGCCGTCGAACTGATAGTCGGGCAAGCGAGCGTCGCTCGAGCCGCAAGCGCCGAGCTGGCTCGCCACGGGGACGACGCCGAGCAGGGCGGCGAGCCTCAGGACCTCGCGCCGTGTCATTCCTGGTCGCACGGGACGCACCTCCGCGGGATGGCGCCACACCTAAGCCATGCCCGTCCGAACCGTGCAAGCGGGGTCCGGTTCGTTACGGCGCATCTGCACCCAGGCTCACTCTGCCTGTCCTGCCTGGGTCCGAATACGCCGTATCGAACCGGACCCCGTTGCCAGCGCGGCGATCGCGTCGGCGACGAGACGTCCGACGCTCTCGATCCCGTGCCCGAAGCGGTGCGCGTTGCCGAAGCGCGCCACGACGAGACCGCGCGAGGGCACGACGACGACTTACTGCCCGAGGTAGCCGCGCCCGAAGAACGCGTCGCGCGGCGCGCCGGGCATGCCCCACGGGATCCCCCAGACGGGGACCTCGCCGCCCTGGACGACGTTGATCCAGAAGCCCGCTCCGTAGCCCGTATCGAGCGTCTGCGTCGACGCGGCGCGCACCCAGCCCTCGGGCAGGATGCGGCGCCCGCCTGCGACGCCGTCGTCGAGATAGAGCTGGCCGAAGCGCGCCCAGTCGCGCGCCGAGGCCAGCATCGCGCGAGAGCCGATCGGCGTACCCGTCGAGTCGGACTCGAGCACCGTGTGCTGCATGCCGACCGGCCGCAGCAGCTCGTCGCGCACGAAGCGGATCACGTCGTCCGGGTGACCGCCGACCGCGTCGCGTATGATGCGCGCGAGGATCGAGTAGCCGCCGTCGCTGTACGCCCACGTCGTGCCCGGCGGAGCGTCGAGCTCGGCCTTCTCGGCGAAGGCCGCCATGTCCGGCTCGAGGAACCACATGCGGGAGGATGCGTCCCAGCCGCCCTGCTCCTCGTCGAAGGGCAGGCCGCTCGTCATGCGCAGCAGCTCCTCCACCGTGATCGCATGCCGCGGGTCGCGCGGATCGCTCCACGCCTTCACCGGAGCGGGACGATCGGCCACGATCCGTCCCTGCCGCACGAGAATGCCGATCAGCGCGTCGACGACGGACTTCGTCACCGAGTTGCCGGGAATCGACGTTGCGACGCCGTAGCCTGGTGCGTACCGCTCGCCGACGATCCGACCCTCGTGGAGGACGACGACCGCCGTCGTGCCGAGCGGCGGCTCGCCCTCGGTCTCCACGAAGGCGCGATCGAGAGCGGCGCGCAGTGCTTCGTTCGCGGGCTCGACCGGCGTCGCCGGTCCGACCGCCGCCTCGGCCGTACGGAACGTCTCCGACGGCAGAGCAGGCTCGGCCTCGTGCACGAGGACGCAGCCGAGGCCGTCGCGATGGATCGCGCGACTCGCGAATCCGCCCGCGACGGTCGTGCGCACCTCCCCGCGCTCTCGGTCGACGTCGTAGCGAAGTGCCCAGTCGACGAGCCCCATGCCGGGCTGCGGGCGCATCGTCTCCGCGTACACCCGCTCCGGATCGAGTCCCGACACGAACGTTCCGGAGCAGATCGTCTGGCTGACGGAGCCGGAGGCGACCGCGATCGCTCGATCCGCTCGAACGCTCGCGCAGCCGGCCGCGAGAGTCGCGAGGATCGCGGAAGTCGCGAGCGTCGCGAGGGCCGCCGGCGCGAGCCGCCGGTCGACGCCTTGCCCCTGCCGCTCCGACACGAGGCTGCTTCTCCGTCTCCCTCAGCGCGCCGTGTAGCCGCCGTCGACGGGAAGGATCACGCCCGTGATGTACGAAGCGCGATCGCTCGCGAGGAAGAGCGCCGCCTCGGCGACCTCCTCCGGCCGTCCGAAGCGGCCGAGCGGGTGAAGCTCGGCGGCGGCTCGCTCGACCCCGGGCGCCGCGCGGATGCGATCCGTCATGTCGGTCGTGATGTAGCCCGGCGCGACCGCATTCACGCGTACGTGGCGGCGCGCGTAGTGGAGCGCGAACTGGCGCGTCAATCCGACGACGCCGTGCTTTCCGGCGACGTAGGCGGCGACGCCGTCGTCCGGCGGTCCCTCGCTCGCGAACACGCTCCAGAGCCCTCCGAGGCCTCCGATCGAGGCCGTGCTGACGATCGCTCCGCCGCCGCGCTTCGCGAGGAGCTCCGCACCGTGTCGCAGCCCGAAGAAGACGCCGCTCAGGTTGATCGCGTTCGTCCGGTCCCAGCCCGCGCCGCCGACTCCGGCGTTGTTGAAGACGACGTCGAGCCCTCCGAGCTCGCCGGCGGTCGCGTCGAGAGCTTCGCGGACCGCCTGCTCGTCGCTGACGTCGACGCTCTGCGAGCGAGCGCGACCTCCCGTCTCCTCGATCGCGCGCGCCGTCGCTTCGGCGCGCGCCGCATCGACGTCCGCGCACATCACGGACGCGCCGGAGCGGGCGAAAAGGAGGGCCGAGGCGCGGCCGATGCCGGCTCCGGCGCCGCTGATCCAGGCGACCTTTCCCGCGAGGTCCATGCGCGCGCGAGTCTACACGAGCGGTCGCGGAGCGCGAGAGAGAATCGCGCCGCACTGCGCCACGGTGGCCTGCGCAAGAACGTCTGTAATGCCGTCTGGTCCGACGGCGATTTCCTGCCGTCTTTGCCGTCGCAACCGCTTCGCGCCTCCCCCGAATCGTCAAGCCACACTTTCGAACGTGGCACCGGCCTTGCTGCATCATCCCTTCGGCCTCGAAACGAACCGCCAAGGAGAAGCTCCCATGCTCGGTACGGTACTTCTCCTCCTCATCGTCCTTGCGTTGATCGGTGCGCTTCCCACCTGGCTGCACAGCCAGGCCTGGGGCTATGGCCCGAGCGGCGGCCTCGGTCCGATCCTGGTGGTGCTGCTGATCCTGGTCTTGATGGGAAGGGTCTGACGCGGAAGGCATCGGGAAGTGTGCTAGCGGCAGTGGATGCTGCTGCGCTGGCTCTCCGGCCTACGCTTCCCGACGCTGTTCGTGCTCTTCGCGGCGCTCTTCGCGATCGACTTCGTCGTTCCGGACGTGATCCCGCTCGTCGACGAGCTGTTGCTCGGCGTCGGCACCGTCCTGCTCGGCTCGTTGCGCCGGCGACGAGACGAGCGGGTCATCGACGTGTCCCCGCCGAAGCCGTAAAGAGTCCGCATGGAGCCGTCGAACGGGTCGGGAGGCGATTGCCGCGTCGCGGCATTGAGCGGCGGGTCGTCCGGGATCGGCAAGGCGATCGCTGCCGCATTCTGCGCGCGTGGCTGGAAGGTCGCGCTCGGCGCGCGCCGCGTGGAGCGTGTCCGCGAGACGGTCGACTCGCTCCGGGAAGCGGGCGGAGCCGTCTTCGGCGACACACTCGACGTCACGGACGCCGGCTCGATCGACGCCTTCTACGACGCGGCGCGAGAGACGCTCGGTCCGATCGATCTCGTCGTGAGCTGCGCCGCGCACGCGCGGCCGGGGCCCTTCTGGGAGCTTCCGCCGGAGGAGATCCGCTCGGAGATCGACACGGGGCTGATCGGAGCGCTCCTCTTCGCGCGGCGCGGCGTTCGCGACATGATCGCGGCGCGCTCGCGCGGCGACGTCGTGTTCATCTCGTCGACGACGGCCGCGGTTCCCTGGCCGTTCCACTCGCCCTATGCGGCGAGCAAGGCGGGACTCGAGCAGGCGAGCCGCTCGATCGCGCTCGAGCTCGAAGGAACGGGCATCCGGTCGCTCGTCGTCCGCGTCGGCAACACCGTCGGGACGGGTTGGGCGAACGACTGGCAAGCACAGGATCTCGGCGTCACGCGCCGCTGGCAGCAGCTCGGCTTGATCCGCCACGGCGGCTTCATGCAGCCGGCGCAGGTCGCGGAAGCGGTGATCGCGGTCGTGACGACGCCGAGGGGCGTCCAGCTCGAGCACGTGACGGTGCACCCGGAGGCTCCGATGGCGGAGCCCGCCGAGGACTGAGCGAGCGCGGGAGGAACCATGGCGACACCGATGGAGAAAGCTCCCGAGCCCGATCTCGCGTACGTGCCGATCCCGAAGGAGCGCTACACGAGCCGCGAGTTCGCCGCGCACGAGTGGGAGCGCATGTGGACGAAGGTCTGGCTCATGGCGGGCCGCGCGTCCGACATCCCCGAGCCCGGCGACTACTTCACGTTCGAGATCGGACCCGAATCGGTTCTCGTCATCCGCCAGCACGACGGCGGGGTCGCCGCGCGGTACAACGTCTGCATGCACCGCGGGAACCGGCTGCGCGAGCCGGGACGCGGTCACGCCGAGCGCTTCTCGTGCCTGTTCCACGGCTGGGAGTACGACGTCGACGGCAAGCTCCTGCGTGCGCTCGATCCCGAGTGCTTCCCGCAGGGCGTTCCGTCCGAGCGCCTCGGCCTCCGCCCCGTGCGCTGCGACACGTGGGCGGGGTTCGTCTTCGTGTGCCTCGACCCGGAGGCGGAGCCGCTGCGCGATTACCTGGGCGTGATCCCCGCGCACCTCGACCCGTACGGCTTCGAGACCTGGAAGATCGCCTACGACTGCACGATCGAGATCGAGTGCAACTGGAAGACGTGCGTCGACGCGTTCAACGAGGCCTACCACCTCTCCGCGACGCACGCGTGGACGATCGAGTTCAGCGACGACGTCAACACCATCTACGACTGCTACGACCGCCACACGCGGATGATCTTCCCGGAGGTGCAGGCGAGCCCGCGGCACCCCGGCGCGGGGACGGTGACGCCGGCGATCAAGGACTTCTTTCTCGCGCGGGTCGGCGTCGACGTCGCGAGCTTCCGCGGCGGACCGGAGGAGGCGCGCACCGCTTTCGCGGAGGCGATCCGCAAGATGGGGCCTTCGCTCGGCGCGGACTTCTCGCAGCTCAACGAGTCGCAGATGTGCGACGACTTCCACTACACGATCTTCCCCAACCTCACGCTGAACACGCACTCGATGTTCGTGTGGGTGTTCACGCACCGGCCGCACCCGGACGATCCGAACAAGATGTACTTCGACTTCCTGAGCCTCGTGAACACGCCGGCGCACGACGTGCCCCGACCCGAGAAGCAGGTCCTCCGCACCGCGGACGGCGACACGCTCGACGGCAAGTGCGAGGGCGGAAACCTGATGGACGAGGACCTCTACAACCTGCCGCGGATCCAGAAGGGCATGCGGTCCGCCGCGTTCCAGGCGCTGCACCTCGGCAAGCAGGAGGTCCGCATCCTCCACTTCCACGACACGCTGATGCGCTACCTCGAGAACGGCGGGAGTGCCTGAGAACGCTCTCCGCTGGGTGAGCGTGCCGGTGGCGCCACCCGAGCCGGGCCGCACGGCCCTGCTCGAGCTCGAAGGCCGCCGGCTCGTGCTCTGCAACGCGGAGGGAGCGCTCTACGTCGTCGACGATCGCTGCCCGCACGCGGGCGCGGAGCTCTCGAAGGGACGCCTCCGCGGCTGCGTCCTCGAGTGTCCGTTCCACGGCGGCAAGCTCGACGTGCGGAGCGGAGCGCCCGTCACCCCGCCGATCCGCCATGCTGCGGCGACGTACGCGGTGCGGGTCGACGACACCGGCCTCGCGATCGCCCTTCCCGGAGCGTAGCTCGCGGTCACCATCGAGCCGGGTCAGCGCATCAGCTCGCCGGCGTTCACCATCAGCATCTGCCCCGTGATCATGCGAGCGCGATCCGAAGCGAAGAAGAGCACCGCCTCGGCGACGTCGTCGTCGCGCGGGATCTCGCCGAGCGGCATGTTCCGGGTGATCTGCGCGACGACCTCCGACTCCGGAACACCGCGGCGCGCGGCTTCTCCCTCGACGTAGCGCTCGACCGGCGGGCCCCACATCCAGGTCGGGATGACCGTGTTCACGCGAATGCGGTCGGGGCCGAGCTCGCGCGCCATGTAGTACATCGCCGTGATCATCGCGCCCTTCGACGACGCGTAGCCGATCTGGGGCATCTGCGGCAGGAACGTCGCCTGCGATCCGATCAGCACGATGCTGCCGCCGCCGCCCGAGCGCATCGCGGGAACCGCCGCGCGGATCACGTGCGCAGCGCCGATCACGTTCACCTCGAGCGCGTTCCGCCAGACCTCGAGGTCGGCCGCCATCACGCCGCCCGCGGTGTTGTCGACGGCTGCGACGAGAGCGAGGGCGTCGAGCCCGCCGAAGCGCGATACGGCGGTCTCGGCCATGCGTGCGCAGTCCTCGGCGTTCTTGACGTCGCCCGTGACGAGCGCGACCCGCGCCCCTCCGCCGAGCTCCGACGCGAGGGCCTCGAGCTTCGCGCGTGTGCGTGCGACGAGGACGACGTTCGCGCCTTCGCGGACGGCACCGCGTGCGATCTCACCGCCGAGCCCCGGCCCGGCGCCGCAGACGAGGACGGTCTTTCCATCGAGAATCATGCGAGCACTCCTTCCCTTCGGGTCACCCCGCAGAACGGCATTTCCCCAATCCGCGACCTGGCGCATCTACCTCTTCGAGCGCCGGGTTCCCACCTCGCGCGAAGGAGGTCGAAAGGACATGGCAACCAGCCGGAGGCGCCGCGACTCAGGCCGATTCGCTCGGCGGAAGCCGGCTCGGGCGCCGCGCCGGCGACTGCTCGGGATGCTCGGTGTCCTCGGTGTCCTCGGGGCCCTCGCTTCTTCCGGCCGAGAAGCGGCAGCAGGCCTCGACGCCGCCGAGATCGAGTCCGGCCGCATCGTGCACCTGCTCGGTCGGGCCGCCTTCGGACCGACCCCGGAGCTCGTGAGGGAGGTGCGGTCGCTCGGCCGCTCGGCGTGGCTCGCCCGGCAGATCGCACCCGAGGCGATCGCCGATCCCGATCTCGACAGGCGCCTCGCGCGCTACCCGTCGCTGTCGATGGACTACCGTGACCTGATCGAGAACTACCCGCGCCGCGAACCCGGCGAGCCGCAGCAAGGGCTCGGGCGGCCGCAGCGGATCGTGCTCGAGAACCAGGCGGCGCTGCTCACGCGCGCCGTGCACGCGCGCGCCCAGCTCCGCGAGGTGATGACCGACTTTTGGTTCAATCACTTCAACGTCTTCGCCGCCGAAGGGGCGATGCCATACTTGACGACGGCCTACCTCCGCGACGCCATCCGCCCGCGCGTGTTCGGCCGGTTCGAGGACCTCCTGCGCGCCACCGCCGAGAGCCCGGCGATGCTCTACTACCTCGACAACCGCTTGAGCCAGCGCGCGCGTCGCGGTCGCGGGACCGGGTTGAACGAGAACTACGCCCGCGAGCTCCTCGAGCTGCACACGCTCGGCGTCGAGGGGGGCTACGGCCAGGCGGACGTCGTGGAGGTGGCGCGCGCCTTCACCGGCTGGACCATCACTCCGCCGGAGACCGCGGGTCCGCTCGGCTTCCTCTTCCGTGCGCTCTGGCACGAGCCGGGGGACAAGGTCGTGCTCGGCACCGTCGTCCCCGGGGGCGGCAAGGACGAAGGCGATCGCATCCTCCGGTTGCTCGCCGGACACCCGTCGACGGCCCGGCACCTCGCGACGAAGCTCGTCACGCGCCTCGTCTCGGACTCGCCTTCGGAGGCCCTGATCGTGCAGGCCCGCGACACCTATCTCGCGACCGACGGTGACCTCGGTGCGACCGTTCTCTCGATTCTCGAAGCGAAGGAGTTCTACGCCCGGGCCCACCGGCGCACGAAGGTCAAGTCGCCCCTCGAAGCCGTCGCGAGCGCGATCCGCGCCGCCGGCGGCGAAGTGCGCCTGGGCGTCGAAGCCGCCCGCCTCGTCGGCGACCTCGGCCAGGGTCTGCTGCTCTCGCAGCCGCCGACCGGATGGTCCGAGGTGGCGAGCGACATCGTGAGCGCCGGCGGAATGGTGTCTCGCTTCGAGCTCGCCTATCGCGTCGCGTCGGGAAGCGTCGAGGGCGTCGATGTCGATGCTTCGACGTGGGAGCGGATCGTCGCGGTGTGGGGTGCTCCCGCACTCGCCTCCTATCTCCTCGGCCGCGCTCCCGGCCCCGACACGCTCGCGGCTCTCGAGATGGCACGCCGCGACGGCGCGAGCGGTACGCTGCTTGCGGCCCTCGTGCTCGCGAGCCCCGAGTTCCAGCAGCAGTAGGGAAAGCCAGGGCGACGGACATGGTTCGGAAGCTCACTCGACGTCAGGTCCTTCACGGTGGCGGCGCGGCGGTTCTCGCCGCCGGGCTCGCGCCCTTCTTCGGGCTGCGACGCGCGGGCGCCTCTGCGGTGCGCCGCGTCCTCGTGGCGATCTTCCAGCGTGGTGCCGTCGACGGACTCAACATGGTCGTGCCGCACGGCGAACCGACGTACTATTCGCTTCGTCCGACGATCGCGATCCAGCCGCCCGGCAGCGAAGGGGGCGCGCTCGATCTCGACGGCGACTTCGGCCTGCACCCGTCGATGTCGGCCTTGCTTCCGAGCTGGCAAGCCGGCGAGCTCGCGATCGTTCACGCCTGCGGCTCGCACGACCCGACGCGCTCGCACTTCGACGCGCAGGACTACATGGAGACGGGGCTGCCCGGGGACGGCGCGACGGAAGGTTGGCTCGCTCGACACCTCCGGTCGAGTGCGAACGGCGGCGCGCTGCGCGCCGTCTCCCTGACGGGCAGCATCCCGCGCGTGCTCGCCGGAGCCGTCGAGGTCTACGCCGCACCATCGCTCACCGACCTGACGCTCGGGCGGAGCACCGAGGCGGCGATCGCGCGAACGGCGCTCGAGCGCATGTACGGCCCGCGCAGCGATCTCCTCGGCGTCACGGTTCGGGACACGCTCGCGAACTTCGACGTCTTCAGCGCTCTGGATCGCGAGGTCTACCGCCCGGCAAACGGCGCCGTCTATCCCGCGGGCGAGCTCGGCACGCAGCTCCGCGAGGTAGCGCAGGTGCTGAAGGCGGACCTCGGGGTCGAGGTCGCGTTCCTCGACGTCGAGGGCTGGGATACGCACGCCAACCAGGGTGGCTCGGCAGGCGAGCTGGCGAATCGCTTGCGCAACCTCGCCGACGCGCTGGCGGCTTTCCGACTCGATCTGGGCGAGTCCATGGCCGAAGTCTCGGTCCTGACGATGAGCGAGTTCGGACGTACCGCCGCGGAGAACGGTACGCGCGGCACCGACCATGGGCATGGCACCGCGATGCTGCTCCTCGGGGGCACGGTGCGCGGCGGCCGCGTCTACGGCGCCTGGCCGGGTCTTCGGTCTGCGGAGCTCTACGAAGGCCGCGATCTCGCGGTCACCACCGACTTCCGCTCCCTGTTCGCAGAGGTCGCCGTGCGACATCTGGGCAACCCGGATGTGGCTTCGGTCTTTCCCGGGTTCGCGTGGGATCCGACGAGTCGGCTCGGCGTCGTCGTTTGAAGGAAGCGCCTCTGCTAGACGTGCGCCGATGGCGCAGCCCACGCAGCGCTTCGGGCACTGGCTCCGGCACAACACGCGCCGGTACGTCCGTCCCCTCTTCTCGCGACCGCTCTCGAAGCTCGCCGCGCTCGTCGTTCCCTACATCTACATCGCGTACATGCGTCTCGTCTGGTCGACGAGCCGGATCGAGGGCGGCAAGGAGTTCGGCGCGCTGATCCGCATGGCGGAGGAGTACGACGGTGCCGTCGCGCTCCTGTGGCACGAAGAGGTGCTGACCGTCGCGTACGGCTATCCCTACGTCGGCATCCGCGGACACACGCTCGCGAGCCTCGGCGAGTCGGGCGAGGTGATCGCGCGTATGCTCAAGCTCTGCGGCTATGTCGTCTTCCGCGGCGGCTCGACCTCGGGAAAGGCCCGGCGGCGCGAGGGCACGCTGCTCGAGATGATCGAGCACATGCGGACGACGCCGGAAGTCACCTACGGCTTGACGGTCGACGGCTCGAAGGGTCCCGCCTACCGCATGAAGACCGGTGGGATCGTGATCGCGCGAGAGTGCGGCAAGCCGATCGCGCTCGTGCGCACCTGGTACAAGCGCTGTCTCCGCCTCCGCACCTGGGACCGCATGGCGGTTCCGCTTCCCTTCAACGTCATCCGCTACTACATCCGCGGTCCGTACCACGTGCCGGAGAGCGCGCGGACGGACGAGGGCCTCCTCCAGTTCCGCAACGAGATCGAGAGCGACCTGATCGACCTCGCGGTGCAGAGCTACACGGACATGGGGCAGGAGCTGCCGCCGAACCTCGTCAAGCGCGACGAGGCGAGCCTCTCCGCCGCCTGAGCGCCGCGCGTCGGCTCTCAGAGGATCGTCTTCGTCCAGCCGCCGTCGACGTTGATGCAGGTGCCGGTGATCCACGACGCCTGCGCGGAGCAGAGGAACACGACGATCGCGGCGACTTCCTCCGGCGTGCCGAACCTCCCGATCGGGATCGGCCGCCGCGGCCCGTAGTACGCGAAGACCGCTTCGTCCGCGCTGAGGCCGTCCGCGGGCTTCCCCGCCTCGGCGAGGCGAACGCGAGCGCTCGCCTCGACCGCCGGCGTCCGCGTCAAGCCGGGACAGACGCAGTTCACGAGGATCTGGTCCGCCGCGAATGCGTTCGAGAGAGTCTTGCTCAGGTTGATGAGCGCCGCCTTCGCCGCGTTGTAGTGGCAGACGACGACGTCCGGCTGATGCGCCGAGGTCGACGAGATCATGACGATCCGCCCGCCGCCCTGCTTCTGCATCTCCGGGATCACGAGACGCGAGCAGCGCATCGCGCTCATCAGGTTCAGGTCCCAGGCGTGCTGCCAGTCCTCGTCCGCGAGGTTCAGGAAGCCCGCGGGACCGGGTGCGCCGCCGGCGTTGTTCACGAGGACGTCGATCCGCCCGAAGCGGGTGCGCGTCTCCTCGATCAGGTGCGCGCAGCCCTCCGCCGTGCCGACGTCGGCCGGGATCGCGGCGATCGGCGTCGAGAGCTCGGCCGAGAGCGCCGCGCGCGCCTCCTCGAGGCGCTCCCGGCCGCGCGCGCTCATCACGACCCGAGCGCCCTCCGCGGCGAGGCCGCGCGCGATCTCGAGCCCGATGCCCGTGCTCGAGCCGGTGACGACGGCGACCTTCTGCGCGAGCCCGGTTTCCATGGACGATCTCCCTCTTCGAGCCTCGGCTCGAGCTCCGGATCGACTCAGCTCGGCGCGAGGTGCCCGCCGCCGTCGGCGTAGAGCGTGTGTCCCGTGAGATAGCGCGACTCCTCCGTCGCGAGGAACACCGCGATCGGCGCGATGTCGCCCTCCGGATCGCCGAGCCGCGCCACGGGCCGCGTCTCCATCAAGCGCTGAAAACGCTCCGGGTCGCGCTCGGCGAACTGCTTCCCGCGCGCGCTCATCGCCGCGGGTGCGATGCAGTTGACGAGGATGCCGTGACGTCCCCACTCGCGCGCCGCGGTGCGCGTCAGCGCGAGGATCCCGAGCTTCGCGGCGTTGTACGGACCGAGCCCGGGGTCGCCCCGCTCCGCGGCGAGCGAGATGACGTTCACGATGCGACCGCCGTCCCGACGGAGGTGTGGGAACGCCGCCTGCATGCACCAGAGCGTCGCCTTCGGTCCGGTGCGGAGAACGAGATCCATCTGCTCGTCCGCGACGTCCTCGAGCGGCGTGTAGGGGACGAAGCCCTGCGCGTTGTTCACGAGCACGTCGAGCCGGCCGAAGCGGCTCGCCGCCAGCTCCACCATCCGCTCCACGTCGGCGCGGACGCCGACATCGGTCGCAACCGCGATCGCCTCGCCGCCCGCTTCCCGAATCCGCGAAGCGGTACGCTCGGCGCGATGCTCGCGCAGCTCGGCGACGACGACTCGCGCTCCCTCGCGCGCGTAGGCGAGCGCGATGCCTTCGCCGATGCCCTGGCCCGCGCCGGTGACGATCGCGACCTTCCCTGCGAGACGATTCGACGTTGCGACGCTCATACTCTCACGCTCTCACGCCCTCGACGATGCTCGTCCCGAAGTTGTCCCGGATCGGAAGCACGTGCCCGACGCGAAGCCCCGCCGCACGATAGGGATCCGTCCACTCCGCGAGCGTCCGCTCCTTGCCGGGGATGAAGACGAGCATGTTGATGTCGAGGAGCTTCGCAGCCGTGCCGCTCGTGTCGCCGGCCGGCGGGAGAACCGCGTCGACGCAGAGAACGCGCCCGTCCCCCTGCATCCGCCGGACGCAGTGCTGGAGGAGCGCGACGCAGCGCTCGTCGTCCCAGTCGTGGATGATGTGCTTCATCACGTAGACCTCGGCGGCGGGCACGTCGGCGAACATTTCGCCGCCCTGATACGTGAAGCGCGCGGTGACGCCGGGATCGCTCGGCAGCTGCGCGCGGACGATCGGCTCGAGGTCCGGCATGTCGAGGACGGTGGCGCGGAGCTCCGGGTACTTCGCGAGGAGGGCAAGGGCGAGATGCCCGAAGCCTCCGCCGACGTCGGCGACGGTCTTCACGCCGGTGAAGTCCCAGAGCTCGAGCACGCCGCGAAGCGAGCCGTTGCTGTTCGCCTTCATCGCCGCGCCGAACTCCTCCATCTCCTTCGGGTTCGAGCGGAGGAAGTCCCAGTACTCTGCCCCCAGACGTGACTTGGGCTGCGGCTCGCCGCTGCGCAGCGCGTCGCCGAGGCCGCCCCAGACCGTGTACCAGCTCCGCCCGAAGATCTCGGTGATCGCCTTGATCGAGACGGGCGAGTCGGCGGTCAGCGCGTCCGAGAGCGGCGTCGGGCCGTAGCGGCTCTCCGCGTCCTCGGTGAAGAGCCCGAGGCTCGCGCAGGCGCGCAGCGCGCGCTGCAGGGACGGCGCGTGCGCGCGGACGCCGTGCCGCTCGACGAGCTCGAGCGCCGTCGACGGACCGTGCTTCTTCACGAGGTCGGGGACGTGCAGCTGCGTGATCTCGGAGATGGTCTTCGAGACCCATCCACCGATCACCATCTGCATCACGACGTCCTGGGGCGCAGGGGGAATCGATCCTGTCGATGCCTCTTGGCTCATGGTTCGACACCTATCCAGCGCGATCCCGGTGACGCAACCGCGGACCGCGGACCGCGGACCGCTGGAAAGGACGCTTGCGTCCGAGCAGGCGACGTAGTCGTTTGGGCCATGCCCGCGAAGGGGTTTCGAGCCGAGCGGCCGGCACGGTGGTCGTCCGCGCTGACGGCGCTCGCGCTCGTCTCCTCCTCGTGCGGCGACGCGGCCGCGCCGGAGAGCTGGCGTCTCGCCTCGCCGAGCGGACGCGTCGTCGTCGAGGTCGCGCAGGCGAACCGCGGAGGCGACGGTCCCTATCCCGACGCGGTGCGCCTCTACTACCGCGTCCTTCGCGACGGAGCGGAGGTGCTCGCGTGGTCTCCGCTCGGCTTCCGCACGGAGACGCAGGACCTCGTCGACGGCCTCGCGTGGCGCTCGGAGCGCCGTCGCGAGATCGACGAATCGTATCGCACCGCGTTCGGAAAGCGCCTCGTGCGCGCGCACCACGCGCACGAGCTGACGCTCGGATTCGCGAGCGCGAGCGGCGCCGAGATCGAGATCGACTTCCGCGCCGCCGACGACGGCTTCGCGTTCCGCTACCGCCTGCCCGGCGCGGACACGGCCGTCGCGGCCGGCGAGGAGACCGGCTTCCGCTTCACGGAGGGAACGGAAGGCTGGATGCAGCCGTACGATCGCGCGACCCCGTTCGGCCCCGCGTACGAGGAGTTCCCGCGCCGCGTCACGGCCGGCGAGTCGAACGCGCAGAACGGCTGGAGCTGGGCCGCTCTCTTCCGCGCTCCCGGCGGCGCGCACGTCCTTCTCGCCGAAGCGGGGCTCGACGCGACGTACGCGGGCACGCACCTCGCGCAGCCGGAAGGGACGCTCTACCGCGTCGCCTTCCCGGGCGAGGGCGAAGGAAACTCGATCGGCCAAGCGAAGCCGCATGCGACGCTTCCGTGGACGACGCCCTGGCGCGTCGCGATCGTCGGCGACCTCGCGACGATCGTCACGTCGACTCTCGTGGACGACCTGAGCGACGGTCCCGCGGAAGGCGTGTCCGCGGAAGCGCCGTGGCTCCGCCCGGGCCGGAGCGCCTGGTCGTGGTGGAGCCAGAACACGGGCGACCCCGCCCTGCAGCGGCAGTACGTCGACTTCGCCGCGGAGATCGGCTGGGAGTACGTGCTCGTCGACGCGAACTGGACCGACTGGCCCTCGCCGTACGAGGACGTCGCGGCGCTCGTCGCCTACGCGCGCGAGCGCGGCGTCGCGATCACGCTCTGGTACAACTCCGGCGGCGCGCACAACGTCGTCACCGAGAAGCCCCGCGACCTGATGGACGATTCCGACGTCCGCCGCGCCGAGATGGCGCGCATCGCGGCGCTCGGCGTCTCCGGCATCAAGGTCGACTTCTTCCAGAGCGACAAGCAGGACCGAGTCGACCAGTATCTCGGTATCCTCGCCGATGCCTGGTCGTCGGAGCTCCTGGTGAACTTCCACGGCTCGACGCTACCGCGCGGCTGGCAGCGGACGTGGCCGAACCTCGTTTCGATGGAGGCCGTGCACGGCGCCGAGTACTACCGCTTCGGCTTCGGCCCGGCGGCGATCGACAACGTCCGCCTCGTGTTCACGCGAAACGTCGTCGGCTCGATGGACTACACGCCGGTCACGTTCGCGGCAGCGCTCGAGCAGAAGGGCATCTCGTACGCGCACCAGCTCGCGCTCGCGGTCGCCTTCGAATCGGGCATCCAGCACTTCGCGGACCGAGCGGACGCGGATCCCGTGGAGGGCTTCCGACGCGTCTTCGCGGAAGCGCCAGCGGCGCGCGAGGTGCTCGCCGCGGTGCCAGCGGCGTGGGACGAGACGCGGCTTCTCGACGGAGATCCGGACTCGCACGCGGTCGTCGCGCGACGCTCGGGCGAGGAGTGGTGGATCGGCGGGATCAGCGGCTCCGACGCGGAGGTCGAGCTCGTGCTGGACCTGAGCTTCCTCGCGGAGCGGACGTGGTCGCTGCAGGTCGTCGGAAGCGGCGCGTCGCCGGACGCGCTCGCGGAGTCGGCGCGTGCGTACGACCGGAGCGAGGCGCTGCGCATCCGACTCGACCCCCGCGACGGCTTCGTCGCGCGCCTTCGGTGATCCGGTGAAGCGCACGCGAAGCGTCATGCGAGTCTTCGACGCAGCCCCCGCCGCTCTCGTCACGCTCGCCGTTCTCGGTTCCGATGGCGGCCCTCCCGGGCCGACACCCCCCTACCCCGAGCCGACGCCCAGGATCCACAAGATGATCGGAACCGGCTTGTTCTTCCGCGAAGACGTCGAAGGTGCGACCGGAGGAAAATGGCAAGCACTCTGCCCTACCCCAACGGGCGTGGAGCTCCTCACGACGCAGGTCGAGATCCGCGCCGTTCCCCACCCGCTCGAGCACGAGAAGGAGAAGCCAACGGGCGGACGCTCCGTCGAAGCGGACCGATGCAAGGACGCCGTCGTTCTCTTGCGGCTTCCGGGGCTCACGGACGGGCCCGTCCCCACGAGCGCGATGGGCCCGCTGTCGATCCCCGAGCACCACTCGACGATCCTGCGACTTGGAAGCTCGACCTACATGCAACTTGGAGCCGAACATGAGCGCACGGAGGATCCGCTGCTCGTGATCGCGGCGATCGGTGACGGACAGCAGCAGCTCGCGAAGCTCGACGGCTGCTGCAACGACACCTGGCCCGGCATCGTGTGGGCCGGAGATCTCGACCGCGACGGCAAGATCGACCTGCTCCTGAACCTGAGCATCCACTATGCGGCGGGGAACCTCGTGCTCTTCCTTTCCTCTGCCGCGAAGCCCGGCGAGCTCCTGGGCGAGGTGGCACGGTTCGAGTCGGCGAGCTGCTGACGCGGAGTACGGCTTGCGATAGACCCGCCACCAACGAGGAGCGGGCCATGTCGAACCCGAACGGTGAATCCAGAGCACGTCGGCGCACGATCTCGATCGCTACTACGATGACCGCGATCGCATTCTCGAGCGCCTGGCTCGCGGCCGCGCCGTGCGAAGCGACGGTCGCGACCGCGGCCGTCGAGGGACCGATCACCGGGGGCACGTTCGGCCGGCCCTTCGGCACGTCCTCGGACGTCGATCCCGCCGAATACGGCTACGTCGAGGAGGAGTACTTCCTCTCCGGCGAGGCGACGACCTACGAACCCGCGGCCGGTGCGACGCTCGGCGAAGACGGCCACTGGAGCGTCGTCCGCACGGGCACGGAGCCCTATCGGACGCGCATCCTCGTGCGGCGGCCGACCGACCCCGCGCGCTTCAACGGTACGGTGATCGTCTTCTGGATGAACACGAGCGCCGGCTTCGACATCTCCGACTTCGGGGTCGCGCAGCTCATGCAGCGCGGCTTCGCGCACGCCTTCGTCTCCGCGCAGCGCCAGAGCGTCGAGGGCGGCGACATCCTCGGCAATCCGGGCACGCTCGGCCTGAAGGACTGGGATCCGGAGCGCTACGGATCGCTCGACGTTGCGAGCACCGACCTCTCGTTCGACATCTTCTCGCAAGCCGCGCAGGCGGTCGGGCCCGATCGTCCGGTGCTGCCGAACGATCCGATGAACGGCCTCCGCGTCGAGCGCACGTTCGCCGCCGGAGGCTCGCAGTCGGCCGGCTGGCTCGCGACCTACTACGACGCGGTGCAGCCGCTCGAGCGCGTCTTCGACGCGTTCCACATCCTCTTCTACTTCGGCCGCGGCAATCCGCTCGCGGAGGACGTCGAGATGCCGCCGGCGCTGCGCTTCCGCACCGACCTCGAAGCGCCCGTCCTCGTCCTCAACACCGAGAACGAAGCGCTCGCGTACGAGCCGTCGCGCCAGCCCGACACCGATCGCTTCCGCTTGTGGGAGTACGCCGGCCTGAACCACACCGGCGGCACGATCGGCACGGAGCGGCTGAACGTCTACATGGAGCGCGAGTTCGGCTTCGCGCTGCCGATGCCGAATTGCGCGCTTCCCGTCGACACGATCGACTCCGCACCGATCGGCTCCGCGGGAGCCGTGGCGGTCGACGAGTGGATCCGCACGGGAGAGCCGCCGGCGGCGCTGCCTCGGATCGAGCTCGTGACGGAGCCGGCTCTCGCGATCGAGCGCGACGAGCGGGGCAACGCCCTCGGCGGCATCCGCATCCCGCCGGTCGCGGTCCCGACGGCGACGCACGGCGCACCGAACGGCGAGCGCGCGAACATCCAGTGCTACCTCCTCGGCTACGAGGTGCCGTTCACCGCGGCGGAGCTCCGCGCGCTCTATCCGAGCTTCGCGTCCTACGCGACGAGGGTGCGCCGCTCCGCACTCGAAGCCGAGCGCGTGGGCTACCTCCTGCCCGAGGACGCGCGCGTCTATCTCGACGTCGACGACCCGGGGCTCGCCTCGCTTCTCGGCTGCCCGGCGCTCGTTCCGGGCGGACGGGTCGACGCCGGGCGACGCTCGCCGTCGGCGTGCCTCGAGCCGACGCGCCGGACGCACGTGCCGATGCTGCGCGCCCCGTGAGCCGCGCTCCTTGACGCATCGCCCGCATCGGCCCATAAGCCCTCTCCATGGACCCGATCGGGCGGACGCAAATCCTCGACGTTTCGCGCGAAGCACTGCAGAAGAGCTGGGGCTGGCTCGTCGCGCTCGGCGTGCTGCAGGTCGTCCTCGGGACGATCGGCCTCGGCAGCGCGTTTCTCTTCACGGTCGCGAGCGTCATGCTCTTCGGCGCGCTGATCTTCGTCGGCGGCGTCGTCGGGATCGTGCAGGCGTTCGCGGCGCGGCAGTGGAGCGGATTCTTCCTCCAGCTCCTGATCGGCATCCTCTACGTGCTGGCCGGGGTCGTGACGTTTCTCGATCCGCTCGCGGCCTCGGTGATCTTCACGCTCGTTCTCGGCATCGCGATCCTCGTGACCGGCGTGTTCCGCGTCGTCCTCGCGATGCAGCATCGCGACCTCGCCGGCTGGGGCTGGATCCTCGCGAGCGCGGTCATCTCGATCTTCCTCGGCCTCGTCATCATCGCGCGCTGGCCGCTCTCGGGCTTCTGGGTGATCGGCCTCTTCGTCGCGATCGAGCTCCTGATGAACGGCTGGGCGTGCCTCCTGCTCGGGCTGGGAGCGCGTGCAGCCGCCCGCGGTGCCGGTGCTCAGGGGACGCCCGGCACTCCCGGCACGCCGGGCACCGCTGCGGAGACCTGACCAGGCTCAGAGCCCGTAGAGCCGGCGCGCGCGTTCTCGTAGGCGATCTTGCGCGTCTCGTCCGCCGGCACGCCGGCGAAGGTGCGCGCGACGAAGGAGAGGCTCTGGAGATACTCGCGCCAGAAGCTCGGCAGCGGCGCGACGTGCGAATCGGCCGAGAGGAGCGGCGCGGACATGCTCCGCGGAGCCCATCCCGCGCGCAGTCGAAATTCGAAGCGCTCTTTGACTTGGAGGGCGTGCCTCCGCACATTCGGAGGCCGTGCGTGACACCGCCCGCGACCGCATGATCGCCGAGGCACCGCTGGCGGTCGTGGCGGCCACTGCGGCGCTCTGCTGGATCTTCGGCGACGACTGGCTCCAGGCCGGGACCCCTGCGTGGACGCTCTTCGTCACGGCATGGCTCTTCGGCGTGATCCTGCTCGCCGCCCTCGCAACCGTCCGCCACGCCGAGGTCCTGGCGACGCGCCTCGGAGAGCCGTTCGGGACGCTCATCCTCACGCTTTCGGTCACCACGATCGAGGTCCTCATGGTCTCGGCGGTGATGCTGACCGGCGCGGACCAGCCCGAGCTCGCACGCGACACGATGTACAGCGTCGTGATGATCGTGCTGAACGGTCTCGTCGGGCTCTCGCTCCTCCTCGGCGGCCTTCGCCATCACGAGCAGGAGTACAACCTGCAGGGTGCGAACGCGTTCCTCGCTCTGATCCTGCCGCTCGCCGTCCTGACGCTGATCCTGCCGCGCTACACGCGCGCGACGCCCGGACCGATCCTGTCCTCGACACAGGAGCTCTTCCTGATGGCGGTGGCACTCGGTCTCTACGCCGTCTTCCTCGCCGTGCAGACCGTGCGTCACCGCTCGTATTTCACCGCGAGCGCGGCAGGGTCGGAGGAAAGCGAGCACGCGTCGGAGCACGGGGCCTCGACGCTCCCGACCGCCGCGCATGGGCTCCTCCTGCTCGCCTACCTCGTCCCGGTCGTGCTCCTCTCGGAAGAGCTCGGGATCCCGCTCGAGCGCTCGGTCGAGGCTCTCGAAGCACCGCAGGCGCTGACCGGCATGCTCGTGGCGCTCCTGATCCTCGCTCCGGAAGGGGTGGCGGCGCTGCGCGCTTCGCTCGCGAACCAGCTGCAGCGCGCCGTGAACGTGGCGCTCGGATCCGCGGCGGCGACGATCGGCCTCACGGTTCCCGCCGTGCTGGCGGTGAGCCTCTGGACGGGAAAGCCCGTCGTCCTCGGGCTCGACGACGACGAGACCGTCATGCTCGCACTGACGCTCCTCGTCTCGGTCGTCACCTTCAGCAGCGGACGCACGAACGTCCTGCAGGGCGCCGTGCACGTCGTATTGTTCCTCGCCTATGTGCTTCTGGTTTTCGACTAGGAGCGCGGGCGGAGGAACGAGCGGCCGTCGACGTCTGCGAGGGACACGCCGAGGAGCGACGCGAGCGTCGGAGCGAAGTCCTCGTCGTGCACGGACGGGAGCTGGACGCCAGCCTCGGCGCTCGGGCCGCGCACGAAGAACGCTCCGCCGGGACGATGATCGCCCGTACGTCGCGTGCTCGTATCCTCGCCGGACACGATGCCGATCCTCGCCGAAGAAGCGCCCGTGATCGGCTCGTCGCGGTTCCATCGAACGAAGAGATCGGGAAGGAGATCGACGTTCTCGCCGGGAAACTCCTCGGCGGAGCGGATCACCTCCTTGACGAGCGGGCGTCCGCTCGCGGGCTCGATCAGCTCGCGGAGGTCGGCGGCCAGGCGTGCAACGACGGCGTCCGCCTCCGCTCCGGGCCGCACCTTTCCATGCGGCTCGCGCCCGACGAGGTTCAGCCGGATTCCGGCGCTGTTCGCGTTCGTCGGGACGAGAAAGTAGCGCCGGCGACTCCGGTCGTCCGCGTCCGGCATGCGGTTCACGGCGCGCGCGAGCGAAGCGAAGCGCTCGGTGAAGCGGAGCGGAAGCCTCTTCCACCAGCGCCGAGCCGTGTCGAGGAATCCGCGCATGGCGGGCGCCGGATGACCCTCGAGGCGCCGCAGCACCTCGTCGAGGAGATGGGTCGCGTCGTAGTGCGCCGACATGCGGTGCGTGCAGAGGACGACGACCTCCGTCTCCGGTGCGACGAGCCCGACGAGACGGCCGACGGCGCGATCGAGCGCCACGTACACGTCGCGTATCGGATCGCCGATCTCGGCGCGCACCGTCGGATCGTGCTTCGGATGCGATCGATCGTGCACGTGCCAGTACTGATGTCCGACGCAGTGGCTGTCGCCGAAGCCGAGCATGAAAAGGTCCCACGGCTCGCGCTGAAGGAGGTCCTCGGCGATCGCGACCTTCGTCTCGATGCGCCGAAGCAGCATTTCGCGCAGCACGCGCTCGCCGTCGTCGCGATCCATCACCCAGTCGCAGCGGCGGAATCGGGAGGCGCCGAAGCACGCGTGCACCTCGTCGATCAGCGGCGCGGGCCAGGAGCACGCCGGGACGTCGGCGTCGTGCGTCCCCCAGTCGACGATCTGGATGCCGTTCAGCCCTTCGCAGAGCGGCGCCTTCGGCACGTCGAAGAGCGCGACGCGGCGGCCCGATCGCGAAAGCGCGTTCCAGAAGGGCGGACGCTTCACGTCCCGTCCGAAGAAATCGGCGATCTCGTACGAGCCGGGAGCGAGCTGCTCGCAGTAGTAGCAGCCGTGCCGCCCGGGCGTCGTACCCGTCCAGAGCGAAGGCCAGACGGAGCCCGTGTAGATCGCGGGCGCGTTCACCACCTCGCCGAACGAGCCGGCGCGGCGGAGCGCAGCGAGGTTCGGCAGGAGTCCTTGGCCGGACCACTCCTCGACGAGGTCCCGAGAAGCCGCGTCGAGCGCGATGAACAACACCTTCGGAGAAAAGACCACCGAACCGTCCGTCAAGCGGTGCGCGGACGCACTGCCATCGCTTGGCTCACCCGCGCGCGGAAGTCCAGGGGCAGGCCCCAAACGGCGGCGTACGCGAGAAGCTCGCGCGCTCCGGGGCGGCCGTGGCGAAGCGCTTCCTTCAGGAGAAATGGAAACGCGGCGAGGTCGCGCTCCGTGCGAGCGCTCAAGCTCACCCACGTCAAGAGGAATCCCGCGTAGGCGCGCTCCGTCACGGCTCCGGGCACGCGCTCGCGCAGGCGCGTGATCCACGCGCGGGAGAGGCGCCAGTCGTGCTGGTTGCTGCGACGCTCGCGTCCGCCCTGGCGCTGCCAGACCGCGAGCGGCTTCTCGCCGAACGGCACCTCCACGCTCGTGCCGTCGAGGCGATCGACGCGACAGAGCCAGTCGATGTCGCAGTGCTTGACGAGGTCCTCGCTCATCGGCTCGCGGCGGAAGAGATCCGTCGGACCGAAGAGCACCGACGTCGGCAGGATGCCCTCGCCGAACGCGAATTGGCTCCGGCAGAACAGGTACTCGGAAGCACGCTCGCCCGGACGTGGCGGACGGAGCGGCCAGAGCACGTCTCCCGACTCCGAGCGCGCGAGGAAGCGGCATCCGATCACCGGCTCGGGCGAAGCCGACGACTCCGCGGCGCGGAGCTGCACGGCGAGCTTCTCGGGATGCCACTCGTCGTCGTCGTCGAGAAGCGCGGTCCACGAAGCGCGCGCGAGGGCGACGCCCGTGTTGATCGCTGCAGGCTGACCGCCGCGCTCCTCGCGAACGCGAACGCGAACGCGCGGATCCGGGAGATCGCGGAGGACGCGCTCGGTCTCCGCGTCCGGCCCGTCGAGCACGACGATCAGCTCGAGATCGCGAACAGTCTGCACGAGGACGCTCGCGACGGCCTTCGCGACGAGATGCGGACGAGCGAAGGTCGTCAGGACGACCGAGACGCGCGGGCTCACCCCGCCTCCGCGCCTACGGGACGAGGACTCTCGCGAAGCTCCTCGATGACTCCGAGGTAGCGCTCGACGTGCGCCGCCGCGGACCAGCGCGTGCGAAACGCGATTCTCCCGCTCTCGCCGAGCGCTTCACGGGCTCGGACGTCGTCGAGGAGACGCGCCGCCTGCGCGATCATCTCCTCGTCGCCGTCGTAGACGAGCCCTCCCCCGCCGTCCGCGACGGCCTCCCGCAGAGAACCTCGATTGCGCACGATCACCGGCGTCCCCTCGCGGAACGCTTCGAGGAGGACGAGCGGGAACAGCTCGAACGTGAGCGAGGGCACGACGACCGCGATCGCGTTCCGGTAGAGCTTCCGGAGATCGTCGATCGGCACGTGCCCGAGAAGCTCGATCCGGTCGCTTCCCGCCGCGAGCTCCCGAAGCCGCTTCTCCTCCGCGCCCGCTCCCGCGACGACGAGGCGCGCACGGCCCCAGCGGCGGAACGGCTCGATCAGGGTCTGCGGTCCCTTTCCATGCTCGAGGCGGCCCGCGTAGAGGAAGTACGGATCCGACTGCGGAACGCGCGCCACCGGCTCGCCGTCCGGCACGAACGTCGGCAGATGGACGACCGGCGCCTTCAGCTCGAGCTCCGCGTGCCGCCCGATCGCGTAGCGGCTCGGCGAGAAGAAGGCGTCGACGTGCGCGAGGGAGCGGCGCAGCAGGCCAACCCGTCGCCACCACTGCGGCGGACGGCCCTGGCGGATCGTGCAGAGCGCGCAGCTTCGCTTCTCGCAGGGCTCGCGTCCGTCGCGCAGCAGGAGATTCGTCGGGCAGACGAGCCAGTACTCGTGGAAGGTGTAGAGCTTCAGCGCGCGCCCGTACTGCAGCACCTTCGCTCCGCCGACGAGCGACGGGTTGTGGTAGTGGATCACGTCGAACGGCTTCGCGAGGATCCGGCGGAGCCGCTTCGTCTTGAAGAGCGGACGGCCCGTCTGGTGCGTGGCGAGAGGCGAGAGCGCGCCGAACGGGCTCTCGAGGCCGTGCACGGTGACGTCGGCGTCCAGAGCGTCTTCCGCCCCGTCTTCGGCTCCGTCTTCGGCCCCGTCTTCGGCCCCTTCTTCGGCCCGAACGTTCGGAGCCGGCGGAATCGCGCCGCCGAGCGTCCGATACGAATCGCGACAGTGCACGACGTCGACTTCGTGCCCGCGCGCGGCAAGCTCGCGCGCGAGGTGGCGAACGAAGTTCGCGTCTCCGCCGAAGCCGTACGGCGGATAGAACGTCGCGATCATGCAGAAGTTCACGGCTGCGCCGATATCTACACGGGGACCGAGCTCCGCGCGCTTCTATCTTACGCGCTTCACGCGGACGTCGCTTCGATCACATGGAACAGGCCGCCGGGAAGGATGCGCGTCATGCGCAACCCCGCGCCGGCGAGGAGATCGCGATACTGCCGCTCCGTCCGCTCCGCGCCGCCCGGGCCGCGCATCATGTTGAGGTCGCCGAGCGCGATCGAAGCGTGCTGCGGATCCTCGGAGAGCGGCGACGGCAGGATGCGCTCGACGAGGAGCAGCTTGCCCGACTCGGGCAGCGCTTCCCGGCAGTTCCGCAGGACCTTGCGGCTTCTCTCGTCGTCCCAGTCGTGGATGATGCTCTTCAGGAGAGGAGTCGCCCATCTCCGCGAGCTTCTCGAAGCGGCTCTCGGCTTCGATCCGGGCGAGCTCGGACCCGCTCTTCCCGGTGCGCACGGTCTCGACGAGCCCGCTCCAGGATTGCCGCAGGAACTCGCCTTCCATCAACGCCCACGGCTTGAGGGATTGCGGATGCTCCGTCGCGAGACGCCGCCCCATCGACGTCAGCGCGAACGCGCCGCCGCCGGCCGGCGTGCAGAGCCCGATCGTGACGAGCGCCTGCAGCAGCCGATGCAGAGACGGAGCATGCGCGTCGGCGAGCCGGGCGAGGTCGTCCGACGACTTCGGGCCGGCGAGCAGCAGGTCGGGGATACCCAGCCGCGCCGCCGTGTAGATCACCGCGGTGACGCGATGTCCTCCCAGCTTCTCGAGAAGCGCGATCGCGGATGGAACGTCCGGGTCGTTCGGCATGAAGCTCCTCCCTCTCTCCGGCACGTAACCCCAGCCCGTTCGGTGACGCAAGCGAGATCGTGCCTTGACCCAAATCCTGCACGGATGCGACCGACCAGCTCATGACCGTACAGCACGCAGCGAGCGCGACCGGCGAAGCGGACCTCCCCGAGAAGGTGCACGCCCTCCTCTTGCACGACCACTCTCGCCTCGAGCCGCAGCTCGAGGCGATGCTCGACGTTCTCGCGCGCGAGGGCGCACGCGAGATCTGGCAACGAAGCGGCCGCCGCGGCCCGCCGGGCGCTCGACCTCTTCGCCCAGTGGGCGACGCCCTGGGACAGGTAGCTCTGCGACGTCGAGAAGGCCGGAGACTGGCTGACGCCCGCCTATCGGGCGAGCCGGGGGTGATCTCGAGGACCGCGGCCGGCGCGAGCCGATCGCCTACTGGCAGTGCAGGGTCTGCCCGGTCGGGGTCTGGCTCGCCGTGCAGCTGCTGCAGCTGCAGCAGTCGGCGGTCGGCTGGAGCAGCGTCGAGGTCCCCGAGATGACGACGGTGCACGGATTCGCGCTCTGCAGCGCGACGCTGACGGCGTTGCTCGCGTTCGGCACCATCTTGTCGCACGTGAAGTCGTCCCAATTCTGCAACAACGTCGCCGAGGAGCAATCGGCCGCGATCTGGACGGCCACCTGGCCCGCGTTGTCCGGGTTCTGGCAATTGTTCGTGTTCGGGCAGACCCCCGGCGAGCTGCACGTCCGCCAGTACCAGCCGTTCACCTGGAACCCGATCTGGTAGGCGCCGAAGAGCTGCGAGACCTGCACGGTCTTCGACCCCTGATTCGGGATATCGACGGGCGTCGTTCCCTCGAAGAAGGTGAGCGACGGCCCCATGCACGGCTGCGGCATCGGCATCTGGTTCACGACGGTCATGGAGATCGCCGCGGAGGGCGCGCCTCCTCCCAGCCCTTCCTCGCCGTCGCCGCCGCACGCCGCGAGCCCGAAGGCGCAACCCGCGAACGCGAGCCGCGCGAGAAACGACCGAACGCTCTTCGACGCCATCACACCCTCCACCGCCACGACGAGGGAGAGTAGGCGCCCGGCGCCGAACCGAGTCAAACCGAACCGAGCCTCATTTCGCCGGCGGAGGCTGGTCGAGGATGATCGTCTTCGCCTCGAGGTACGGGTACATCCCCTCGGTGCCGCCCTCGCGTCCGAGGCCCGACTGCTTGAAGCCGCCGAACGAGATGCTGAAGTCGGTCTTGAAGGCGTTGTGGCCGACGGTCCCCGCGCGGATCCGCCGCGCGACCGCGTAGGCGCGCTCCGGGTCGTTCGTGAAGACGGACGAGTTCAGGCCGTAGATCGTGTCGTTCGCGATGTCGATCGCCTGCTCCTCGCTGTCGGCAGGGATGACGCTCAGCACCGGGCCGAAGATCTCCTCGCGCGCGATGGTCTGGTCATTGGAGACGTTCGCGAACACCGTCGGCTCGATGAAGTAGCCGCGCGCGAGATCCTTCGGACGCCCGCCCCCGGTTGCGAGGCGCGCCCCCTCCTGCTGGCCCTTCGCGATGTAGCCCTCGACGCGGTCGCGCTGGCGCTCCATCGCGAGCGGTCCCATCTCGGTCGCGGCGTCGAACGGATTGCCGACCTTCACCTTGCTGAAGCGGCTCGAGAGCGCCTCGACGAAGTCGTCGTGCCGCTTCCGGCTGACGATGAGCCGGGTGAGCGAAGAGCAAACCTGGCCAGTGAGGAAGCGCGCGCTCTGCGAAATCGACTCCGCCGCGGTGTCGAGGTCGTAGTCGTCGAGGATGATCGCCGGCGACTTGCCGCCGAGCTCGAGCGTGCAGCGTGCGATCCGCTCGCCGCAGATCGAGGCGATGCGACGGCCGGCGACCGTCGATCCCGTGAAGCTGATCTTGTCGACGCCCGGATGGCGCACGAGACGCTCGGAGACCTCGCGATCCGCCGTGACGAAGTTGAACACGCCCTCGGGAAGGCCGACCTCTTCGCAGATCTCGGCGAGCAGGTACGCCGACGAGGGCGCCTCGGGCGACGCCTTCACGACCACGGTGCAGCCCGCGATCATCGCCGCCGCAGACTTGTACGCCATGAGCGCGTTCGGTCCGTTCCAGGGGATGATCGCCCCGACGACGCCGACCGGCTCGCGTACGAGCATCGAGCGCTTGCCGTCCTGCGAGACGTACGGCTCTTCCCACTCGAAGGTGTCGGCGAAGCCGGCGTAGGTGCGGAACGTGAACGCCGGGCCCATGACCGCGAGCTTCGCGATCGAATTGATCACGCCGGACTCGCTCGTCCACGTGTCCGCGAACGCGTCGGTGTGCTTCATCCACGCGTCGGCGATCTTGACGAGCCAGCCGGCGCGCTCCTGGTGCGTCATGCGCGGCCACGAGCCGCGGTCGAACGCCTTGCGCGCCGCCTCGACGGCACGATCGACGTCCTCGACCTGCGCCTCGGCGACCGAGAGGAAGACCTCCTCCGTCCCGCTGTCGCGCACGTCGATGCGCGCACGGCTCGAGGGCTCGACCCATTTCCCGCCGATGAAGAAGCGATCGGGATGACGGACGTGCTGCTTCGTTTGCTGCTGCGCGGTGCCCGTGGACATGGATCCTCCTTTCATCGAGAAAGCTCTCTTCGGAGGTAGCGCTCGGCGGCGGGGCGACGCAAGCTGCGCGGGGAGAGCTCCGAAGCATCATGAGGATCCTGATCACGGGCAGCAGCGGCCATCTCGGCGAAGCCCTCGTGCGCACGCTCCGGGGACCGCACGACGTGCTCGCCGTCGATCGCACGAGCTCTCCCTTCACCGATCGGACGGGAACGATCACCGATCGTGACTTCGTCCGGTCCTGCATGGCCGGGGTAGAAGCGGTCCTTCACACGGCGACTCTGCACAAGCCGCATCTTGCCACCCACGAGCGGCGTGACTTCCTCGAGACGAACGTCGCCGGGACGCTGAACCTCCTCGAGGAAGCGGTGTCCGCCGGCGTCTCGTCGTTCGTGTTCACGAGCACGACCAGCGCGTTCGGGCGGGCGCTCGTGCCGCCTCCCGACGGTCCGGCGGCGTGGGTGACCGAGGACGTGCCACCCGTCGCCAAGAACGTCTACGGGGTGACGAAGACGGCCGCGGAGGACCTGTGCGAGGTCATGCATCGCCTGCACGGGCTCGCGTGCATCGTGCTGCGTACGTCTCGCTTCTTCCCGGAGGCGGACGATGACGCCTCGGTGCGCGCGGCGTACGACGACGACAACGTGAAGGCGAACGAGTACCTCCATCGCCGCGTCGACCTGCAAGACGTCGTCGATGCGCACCTGCTCGCGGTGGAGAAGGCTCCAGCGATCGGCTTCGCACGCTACATCGTCAGCGCAACCACGCCGTTCCAGCGCGAGGACCTGGCCGAGCTGCGCTCGGACGCTCCACGCGTCGTGCAGCGCCGGGTTCCCGAGTACGCGGAGGAATACGCTCGGCGCGGCTGGAAGATGTTCCCCAGCATCGATCGCGTGTACGTGAACGAGCGCGCACGGCGCGAGCTCGGTTGGCAGCCGCAGTACGACTTCCGCAGGGTCGTCGGCTGCCTGAGAGACGGAAGCTCCCTCCGCAGCCCGCTGGCGATCGCCGTCGGTGCCAAGGGCTATCACGATCGCGTTTTCGAAGGCCAGCCGTATCCCGTGACGCGCGAGCCATCACGATAGCCGGATCCGCGGCCCCAAGCAGCTCGGGCTCGACAGCCTCGTGTTCGCGGAGCAGAACCCTAGCCTGCATTTCTCACCAGATCACGTCGCGAGGCGGTCGAGAGTGCCGAAGATTCGCGAGCCTCGGACCGGAGGGCGACGCAGGCGTACTTGAACAGTACGTCGAGGAGCCCG